>NZ_VOZE01000004.1:0-306164 GCF_013419925.1 Acinetobacter sp. YH12045
GCAAGAGTGAACCACCTGATCCCTTCCCGAACTCAGAAGTGAAACCTCTTAGCGCTGATGGTAGTGTGGGGTTACCCATGTGAGAGTAAGTCATCGCCAGCTCATTATTCGAAAACACCCCCTGACTCGTGCAGGGGGTGTTTTTTTATGTGTGGAGAAAAGGGGGGAAAGAAGAAATGTAGAAGGACAAACTGGGAAATGATAGATATTTAAAAAGAATAAGGCTAAACAATGCTAAAAATTTACATCAAGGTGAGTTTATATTCTTTATAGTGAAGTACGGTCTCAATGTATAAAAAGAATAGGATGTACATATGCTCCAAAATCTCGATGAAGTCTCTATTTTAGAGATATTGCAGCAACGCTTTGAGGCAAACATGCAGCGTCATCCAGAATTGCTTTGGGATGATGTAAAAAAACAATTGATTGCACAGCCCTCAAAACTAAAAATTTTAATCGAAATGGAAAATACAGGCGGTGAGCCAGATATTGTGACGCTGAATCGGCAATCTCATGACCTGATATTTTATGATTGCAGCTTAGAGTCGCCAAAACCTAGACGAAGCTTATGTTATGACCGTGATGCCTTGGAGAATCGGAAGGATCATCCTCCCAAAAATAACGTTATAGATATGGTGCGAGACATCGGTGCTCAGCTGCTGACAGAAGAGGACTATCGTGCGTTACAGCAAGTTTTTCATTTCGATTTAAAGACTTCGAGTTGGATCGTAACGCCAGCGGATATTCGGCAAAAGGGCGGGGCACTGTTTTGTGATCGACGTTATGATCATGTATTTAGCTATCATAATAGCGCGCAGTCATATTATGCGTCTCGTGGATTTCGCTGTAAGCTAGTGATTGCTTAATCTCAGTGCTATCAAGGTATTTAAAACAATCAAGAGCGTTAAAGTGAGCTTTTCTAAAGATGTAATTGCGTTTGTTTTTTAGACATTTAAAATTTTTCTAAACTAAAGATAGAAATAAATGATGGTGTGTCGTTCTGAAGTTTAATGAAAGAATAGAAGAATTAGACCTGAAAATAAGAGTATTATTATTTAAAAAAATCAGTTAAATAATCATATATTGATAATGTTTAATAATTAAACTAAAACATGAAAAATAACACAATTAACATGCACTTATAAGCAATTCGATTTATTAAACATACGTCTAATATCCCTAGAAATTACTGTTCCGTATATTCCGTGGCTGTTGAATTTTACTTAAAAATTCAATGAATGTTATGGACAAGTACTCATGGGAGATGAGAACGATGACAACGGAAAAAATAGACATAAATTCTGTAGTCGATAAGGCTAAATTTACCCCGTTCCACTTCAATGTAGTGGCTTGGTGCTTATTGATTATTTTATTTGATGGCTACGATTTAGCGATTAATGGCGTGGTTTTACCATTATTGATGCAAGACTGGGGCTTAAGTGCAATGCAAGCGGGGATGCTTGCCAGTACTGCGCTCGCAGGCATGATGTTTGGTGCCATGTTCTTTGGCTCTTTAGCAGATAAGATTGGCCGTAAAAAAGTCATTATGATCTGTATTGTTTTATTTAGTGGTTTGACCTTTGCCGGTGGTTTTGCGTCGAATCCAACAGAATTTGGTATTTTGCGTTTCTTGGCTGGTTTAGGGATTGGCGGTGTCATGCCTAACCTTGTGGCTTTAACGTCTGAATACGCGCCGCAGAAGATGCGTAGCACACTGGTAACGACGATGTTTAGTGGTTATGCAGTCGGTGGTGTGATGGCGGCACTTTTAGGTTCATGGTTCACCCCTGATTTTGGTTGGCAAATCATGTTCTTTATTGCAGGTATTCCACTTTTCCTTTTACCTGTGATTTGGAAATTCTTACCTGAATCTTTGGCATTTATGGTGAAAGAAAACAAACAGGAAAAAGCCCGCAGTATCGTGAAGCGCTTAGCGCCTGAAGTGAAAGTTACTGAAAATACAGTGTTCACTTTACCGCAAGAAAATGTACCTGAAGCTGCTAACGTGGTGAGTTTGTTCCGCCGTGGTCGTGCCGTAAATACATTGCTGTTTTGGGTGGCGTTCTTTACGTGCCTATTGACCATGTATGCGCTAAGCAGCTGGTTACCAAAACTGATGATGGCAGCCGGTTATTCTATGGATAACAGCTTGATGTTCATGATGGTCATGAACGTTGGCGCAGTTGTGGGTATTGTTGGCGGTGGTATTTTGGCTGACCGTTTCCATTTAAAACCTGTGCTGATGGTTTTGGGTATGATGGGCGCGATTGTGATGAGCTTGATGGGCTTCCAGTCAAATCAATTCTTGCTATACATCTTGGTGTTCTTGGCAGGTGCTGCGTCTATTGGTTCGCAAATGCTGCTGTACAGCTATGTGGCGCAGTATTACCCACTTGCTGTACGTTCGACAGGTATTGGTTGGTCTTCTGCCATTGGTCGTATGGGTGCGATTGTAGGGCCGATTCTGATTGGTGGTTTGCTTGGTATGAACTTACCTGCGCATTTCAACTTTATGGCGGTAGGTTTACCTGTACTGATTACTGCAATCGCGGTTGCATTGATCATGCATGAAAATGACAGTGATAAGATTGATGTTAAAGAGGCAACTACAGCCAAAGCTTAAGTTGTGATTCTTTAAAAAGAAAAGCCTCCGAAAGGGGGTTTTTTTAATAGAGAAGTATTTTAATTTAAAAATTTATTGCATAGTATGATTAAGAATTAAACTATTTGAATTATATTACAATGACTTGGTATTCCGATAAAAAATTTGAAGAAAGTATTTTAAGTATTAAGTTCACAGGGGAAGGGCTAGATAAACATGGGGTTAGTATTTATGATTTATCTGAATGTCTTTTAAGTATCCAAAGAATTATTCATAAAGCTTATCTTGCTAAAGAAAATAAACTATATAAAGGTGCTTATCCCAAAAAAGAAATTAGAGAGAAACTTGCTCTTCAATTAGGAGAGCGTAGAAAGGGTTCGGATCTGTTTGGTCTTGTTCCTCTACTTAATCCTGATAGTATCAATAACGTATTAAAACAATGTATTGACTATACTATTTCAGGAGTTATGGGTTACTACATTGGTGATCTATTAAAAAGATTACATGATGAAAAAGATGATAATAAAAAAATTTTTATTGGTTCAATTTATCCCGAGATTAGTAATATTGTAAATAGAGTAGATACTATTGGCGGTATAGAAGCTATTTCTATTGGTACACCATTATTAGGTAGAGAAACAATAGCAGCGTTTGATTCAACTACCAAAGACTATCTTAATTCAATTAAAGATGAATATTGGCTCGGTAAATATCAAGAAATCCAAGGCAGTGTTTATAAATTATATCCGAACAGTAATATGGTTGGTATTCGTCGAGCAGGTGGAAGCACTGTTACAATTTGGTTGAATCCTGAAGATTTTTCAAAAATTAGATATTTAAAAGTATCAGATCCCTTCTTTATTTTTAAAGGACGGCCAAAATATAAATTAGGTATAGAGACTAAGAAAATTACTGAATTTGAGGCTGATGAAATCGAGTATATTGGTGACGATCTAATTGAAAAAGTTTAACTGAATTAAGGTAAGAATTATGAAATTTGATTCTATCTCCCCAATCCCTGAAGATGGTGATGAACTGCATTTGCCTGAACTGGTGTACTGGGCATCTTTAGGTGAACTCGCAGAAGTCGAAAAATCTTTAGCGAATGGCACAGACGTAAACACTGCCGATGAAGAAGGCTATAGCGCACTGCATGCAGCCGCAGAAAACGGCTATTTAGACGTGGTGAAGCTTTTGGTAGCTAATGGTGCAAATGTACAGCATAAGACCCAATACACAGCATTAGAGCTTGCAGAAATGGCAGGCAATGATGATGTGGTAGCTTACTTAAAAAATTTGTAAGCCATATATTTTATGAATCAACATTATAAAATACCCGCATGCAATATGCGGGTATTATCCATTTGTATTATTGTTGCTGTTGCTGTTGCTGTTGCTGTTGCTCAAGCTCCTGCTGAATCGCTTGATTAAACGCAGGCAAGTCATCTGGACAGCGAGAAGTAATGAGCACCCAACCGCCCGTATTACAGCGGTGCACCTGCTCATCGACCCAATGTGCACCCGCATTTTCCAAATCCAAACGAATGCTTTTATAAGACGTCAAAGTTTTATCACGAATTCTTTCAGCATTAATGAGCGCCCAAGGACCATGACAAATTGCAGCAATAGGTTTTTGATGGTTAGCAAAGTTTTGAATGAGCCGCAGCGCATCTTCATCGATCCGTAGATGATCTGCATTGACAGTTCCGCCCGGAATTACTAACACGTCATAGTCTTCAGCATTTACGCTGCTCAATTGGGCATTGGGTTGGACTTCAGCTTCGACCTTTTTGTCGGCTTTTACTGTCTGGACCGCAGCATGTTTAACAGCGGCATGAATGGCTTCAATTCCCTTTTCATTTAAATAATTTAAGGGTTGAATCAGCTCATCATGTTCAACACCGACATTTGACGTTATCACTAAAGCTTTTAAAGTCATGATTGACTCCTTGCAATGAGGATTGTCTACCACGCTAACAAGCTGACGGATTTGGGTATGTAATAATTTCGCAGGAAACTGTAAGAAGTTTTGACAGAGATGTTATGCGAAAGTTCTAGATTAGAGCGAACTTTTAAAAATCAGCTAGAAAAAGAAAACCCCAACATCCTGTTGGGGTTTTCTTCGTATTTCGTATTTTAGATACAACTCCATGTCATATCTCACGTCCTGATGCAGAAACTATTCTTATTGTTTTGGTGTTTCGGAAACTTCCTGTTTCCTGATAACTGTAGATTAGGCCTGTTTGAATAAATTGAATAGCAGCAATTTTCTGCATGTCATGTAAGCCAAAACGTACAAAATTATTCTGTTACCTTTCCAAAGAAAAATCATCTGATTAATTGATTAGAATCAAATGATTATAAAAGGGAAGGGAACAGTAAATGAAACAATGTATACAATATTTTCGAACGCCTAGCCTCATCGTCGGTATCTTGATGACAGCCGCATGCCATGCGGAAAACACCACAACTACAGCACAAGATCAAACACCAAGCCAAGCTCAAAAATCGGCACAAATCCAGCAAGAACAGCGCTTTAAAATACAAAAAATCGCTCAATTTAATGAGCCTTGGGCCATCCAGCCGCTCTCAGACGGACGTTTATTGCTGACAGAAAGAAAAGGCCAGCTGATCATCTTTAACCCGCAAAATCAGCAGAAAATACAGGTGAAAAACCTTCCCAAAGTAGCCTATGGCGGACAAGGCGGATTAGGTGATATTGCACTCGATCCACAGTTTGAAAAAAATCATCAGATATACTTGAGCTATGCAGAAGCCGGACAGGGCGGTTATGGCGCTGTCATCGAAAAAGCCACATTAAACCTCAATGAAGCTGTGCCAAGTTTAAAACAACGAAAAATCATTTGGAGGCAAATTCCAAAAGTAGAAGGTCAAGGCCATTATTCACACCGTATGCAATTTGGAACAGATGGAAAATTATGGGTGAGTTCGGGCGAACGTCAGAAGTTTGATCCTGCACAAGATCTACAGTCAAATTTGGGTAAAGTGCTGCGCTTAAATAGTGATGGAACGCCTGCTGCGGATAATCCATTTCAGACCCAAGGCGAAGTTGCCAAGCAAGTCTGGAGCTTCGGGCACCGTAATCCTTTAGGCATGGCATTTGATGCAAAACAGCAGCTTTGGGTGGCCGAAATGGGACCGAAAGGCGGCGATGAGTTAAATCTTGTGCAGCGTGGGAAAAACTATGGCTATCCGCATGTATCGAATGGTGATCATTATGATGATCAACCGATTCCTGATCATCATACACGGCCTGAATTTGAAGCGCCTGCCATCAGCTGGACACCGGTGATTTCACCGTCAAGTTTGATGTTTTACCAAGGGCAAAAGTTCCCCTTGTGGAAAAATAAAGCGCTGATTGGTGGCTTATCTTCAGAAGCGATTGTGATTGTTGATACAGAGCTTAAACCTGTCCAAGAAATACAACGAATTGCCATGCCACAGCGTATTCGAGGACTCATTGAAGCCAAAGACGGCAGTATTTGGGGCATTGAAGATGGAGAAAAGGCATGGTTATTCAAAATTGATCCAAAATAGTGTTTAAAAAAGAAACAAAAAATTCAAAAAATAAAAAAAAGCCCCTACGGGGCTTCTCACATACAGGCCTGCACGAATTTTAAATACGTCAGCTAAGCCGCATAGTGCTCATCGGCATTAAATGCATTGGCTTGAATTTGAATTAATTTACGATTTCCTTGTTCTCCATTCATCCGCCAATGCGCAATTTTAATATTATCCACAATAGCAACATCGCCTTTATACCACTTTAAAAGCAGGGCATCTTTATACATCGCATCAAAAAATTGCTGCTTTTCGGCATCGTTCCATTCAATTTGTTGACCTTCTGGCGTGTAAATTTCCCATGTCAGTTGCATGCCGTTCGCCGTTGAATCGATTTCAATCTCCCCGCGATTTTCAAAGCAATTTTTGGCCGCCTGATGGGCAAATGGATTGGTATTATTGGCAAAAGCCCACGGCTGAATCACATGCTTTTTCGTATCGGGGTGATGAATCACCAGTGGCGAACGCTGTAAGGTCAGTTTGGCTTTTTTATCTTGTCGAATCTCTAGACTAAACGGGCTCTTTTTCAGCAATAATCGGTCAAATAGTCCCACCTCACGTGCCGAAACATAAGAAAAATGGTTCCATGCGCCGAGATATTTTTCCTGTAAATGTTTCGGAAAATTCTCCCAAATTTGCTCTAAGTTATTAAATCCTGTTTCTGCCAAATACGTCGAAGGTTCCTGACAAAATAAGGCGATATAACGCGAGCGTTCTGAGCGCACGCCGCCTTCAACATGCGGGCCTTGTACCGAGTTTTCGACTGGACCCAATTGCACTGTGTTGCGGTCTATATAACGACGGTAGTCGCCAGCGCCGAGCAATTTCTCGCTGTATTTTCGCATCCATGATGCAACCCAGCTGGGCATATTGGGGTTAAATGCATTCCATGGGGTAATCTGAAAATATTGTTCAATCAGTTGGTTAAATTGTTCGGGTTGCTCGATGTTAAAACCACGAAACAGTAAGATGCCATTTTCATGGATTTGTTGTAAAAGCTCTTGTCGATGCGCGCCAATATATTGTGCAAGATCTTGCGGGCTATTGTGTTCTGGAGCGGCATGAAAAATGCGGGTAAAACTATTCAGTTGTTGCTGTTGCAATTGCATAGGTCATTCTCTAATTTTTTAATTCAATTTTTATTGTTGTCGCCTAATCCCTAAGCGCTGACAGTTCGAGCTGCTGAACTCGCAGCCGTTATTCTGTCTAAATTCTCTGCCGATTATAAGTACAGTTTTACTGTTGCGATGTAAGTATTGTTGATAAATTGCGATTTTTCGACGAATAGAGTGCGATCGCTGAATGAATGCCGACATGAAAAAAGCCCTCGACATCCTATCGAGGGCTTTTTAGATTCATTCTAAAGATATGACTCCTGTCATACCGATCAGCGTTCCTGCTGCATGTGCATTATTTATTTTTATTGCAAGACATCCTGTCTCTGTATGTTCTTACTATAGGCGCGTTGCTGTTAAGGCTACAGGCGTAATTACTGCAAGCGCTGTAGGTAAATGCCTACAGCAGAACGCCGCTAAATCCTGCTAGTGTAGTGATTTAAATAACAACAATGAGTTTCGCGCATGCCTGCAACACAAATCGATATACGGATGTAATACAGCATAGAACAAGAACAACAGCTGATAAATGCTGTTTTTTACGCCTTACAACAGAGTTTTCAACTGCCTCGATATGACCGCAATATACGTTTGCAAGTGCATGCGCCACATCGGTTTCAGGTATGTGATCATTTGACGCAGCCTGAGCGCTTTACACATATCACCATTGATTGTTTTGCGGGACGAACCGTAGCAACCAAGTGTAAGTTATATCAAATGCTCGTGCAGAATTTGGTGGAATTTGGCATTCCGGCCGACCATATCATCATTACCTTATGTGAAAGCCCCCAAGAAAACTGGGGGATTCGAGGTGGTCAAGCCGCTTGTGATGTTGATTTAGGTTTTCAGGTGGATGTTTAGTCTGTGCAAATACATGGATTGTTGCTTTCACGGAGCCTAAACGAAAAAGCCCCGACATCCTGTCGGGGCTTTTTCGGATTCATTCTAGCGGTATAACTCCTGTCCTACCGTAAGCTTCCTGCTCATTGTCTTATCATTGTTGTTTTATGTTCAGTGACATCCTGTCGCTGTATGACCTTAATATAAAAGTAATCCAATAACGTGAATAGTGTCTATTATCCGCATCTAATGTAAGCCAAAACGTACAACACCTAAATTATCATTCTGTCCGTCGCGTCAATGTATTGCACAGCATTAAGGCTATCGACCGATAGAACTATTGACCCAAATCGATCTAAACCTGTTTTAAAACAGTGGGAAGCTGGTTTTGATGAGATTAAAATCTTCATCAGCGGTGTTACATATTTTTGCGATTAATTGGTTGAATGGTGAACTAATTTATCAGACATTAAAAATTCATAATGAAAAATATACAGGGAATAAGATCGATGCTAAGAACACTTACACAACAACGGACGACATCAAAACTTCAGCTCGCATTAGGCTGCGTCATTGCGCTTAGTGCTTCAGCAAGTTGGGCAGCATCTCCACAAGAGATTATGCAAATTGCGGAAAGTCAAAAGCAAAGTTATTTAGAGACCTTGAAAACCTTGGTCAATATTGAATCCGGCAGTAAGGATCTTGAAGGCCTGAATCAAATGGCCAAAGTGGTGGCAGATCAGTTGAAGAATGTCGGTGCTGAAGTGAGTGTGATCGAAAGTACAGATATTTATCGCATGGACGATACACCTGAGAAAATGGGACCAATAGTTAAAGGGGTATTGAAAGGTCAAGGTAAAAGTAAAATCATGATGATCGCGCATATGGATACGGTTTATGAACGGGGAATGCTTAAAAACCAACCGTTTAAAATTGACGGTAATCAGGTCTATGGCTTAGGTATCATTGATGATAAACAAGGGGTAGCTGCAATTTTGCATGTTTTGAATACCCTTAAAAAATTGAATTATAAAGACTATGGCACGATCACTGTTTTGATGAATTCAGATGAGGAAATCAGCTCACCTGCCTCACGTAAGTTGATTACAGAAACAGCACAAGATCAGGATGTGGTGTTGTCTTTTGAAGGGGGCGGTAAAGATGGTAACTTACGTCTGGCAACCAGTGGCATTGGCGCAGCCTATTTAGAAATTAAAGGAAAATCTTCACATGCCGGTGTGAAACCTGAGGCAGGGGTGAATGCACTCACTGAGCTCTCTCACCAAATCGCACAAATGCAAAATCTATCTGATCCTAACACTGGGTTAAAGCTGAATTGGACTGTGGCGGAAGCGGGTAAAACACGCAATGTCATTCCAGAACATGCTGCTGCACAGGCGGATGTCAGAGCACTACGTGTCCAAGACTTTGAGGCCGTGGAAAAAACGTTAAATGAGAAAATCAAAAATAAAAAGTTATCAGATAGCCAAGTCAGTGTGAAATTTGAAGTCCGCCGTCCACCGTTGGCTGTAAATGATGCCTCTAAAAAGTTGGCTGAAAAAGCGCAAGACATCTATAAAAATGAGTTAAACATTCCATTGACTGTTTCTTTGACTCCAACAGGAGGCGGTACTGATGCTGCTTTTGCTGGAGTAAAGTCGAAAGCTGCTGTAATTGAGGGAATGGGATTATCAGGAGATGGGGCTCACTCAAGCAATGCAGAATATATTTTAAAAGACAGTATTATTCCGCGTTTGTATTTGGCAACACGATTAATTGTGGATGTGTCGAAAGCAAGATAATATTCTATATCGCAATGATTAGAAGGAGCCTACCTAGGTGGGCTTCATTATGATTAAGCATACAGAACGAAATGAAAAAGCCCCAACGTCCTGTTGGGGCTTTTTCGTATATTGCTAAGATTCAACTCCTGTCAAATCAATCGCTTCCTGCATGTTCCATTCTTTTTATTCTAGAAACTTCCTGTCTCTGTATGGTTTAACTATAAATTAGGTGCTTCAATTAGCATAGTGGTCAAGGACGCCATCTGCTGTAAGCATTTTCTTACATCGAACGCATGACATGAGTTAAGCACTGACATACTGCACCAATTTATCAAACACAGATTTTAGAGCTTTGTTATCAAACTCATTACCTTCAAAGGTTTCAGCACGGTTACGTGCGAAAATATCGCGAATCTCAACCACAGCATTCGAGTCAATCAACCCTAACTGTGTTGCCACTTGGCGAATTTGATCAATCGAACGTGAACCATTGGTGCCACCATAGCTAACGTATGCCGCAGGTTTTCCGGCCCATTCTTTACCGAGGTAATCCAATGCATTTTTGAGCGCAGGGCTGTAGCCGTGGTTATATTCAGGGCTAATGAAAATAAATGCGTCACCTTGTGCGATTTTATCTGCCCATGCTTGTTGTTTGGGTTGGTCATAAATCCCGGTTAATGGTGGATGTGCGCCTGCAAAAATAGGCAGATCCCATTCTTTTAAATCGACAATTTCAGTTTCTACGGTACTGTAGTCATAGCTTTCGATTTCTGAAAGTAGCCAGTTGGCAATCTTAATTGCCGTACGGCCTTCGCGGACACTGCCGACAATAATATGAAGTTTCATCGTATTTCCTGTCTTGTTTTAAAGTCTTGCATTAAATTAATATGAAAACGGTCCGTTGCATATACAGAAAATGTATCGAGTCGATTGATAGTTATAAAAATAGTGATAAAAAAAGCTCCCGAAGGAGCTTTTTATTTGCTGAAACTTAGATCAGTTTCACGCCTTGTTGACCGGCAGGGGTCACTTTGAAAATTTCAACTTCAAAGGTGATATTTTTACCAGCTAGAGGGTGGTTGAAATCCACTTCGGTAATGTCTTCACCGACGGTTTTGATTACTCCATACAGACTTTGTTTGGCTTTATCTTCAAACTCAATCATATGGCCTTCAACAGGACGTTGCTCAAATTTGACGGTATCAAATTTTTGTACGTTTTCTGGGTTCCATGGACCAAATGCATCTTCTGGAGGAAGGCTCACGGTACGACGGTCACCTGCACGTAAACCGAATAAAGCTTTCTCAAAACCCGGTAATAAGCTGCCATCACCCATGACAAGGCTGACAGGTTCAGCACGGCTACGGGTATTGTCAATTTCTACGCCATTTTCAATAGCAACAGAAAAGTGAAGGTCTACTTTAGAGCCTTCTTCAATACGAGTTTCCTCGTTAGGATTGATAAAATCAGTCATTTTGCGCTTCCGCACGTTGAATTCGGTGTTTTTCTAAGAAAAACGTATCGATAAGAAGCAGAATCGTGCCTAAAGTAATGGCACTGTCTGCAATATTAAATGCAGGAAAGTGGCTGTTGTTGTAATACACGTGAATGAAATCCACCACATAACCTAAAGATACACGGTCAATTAAGTTACCGATTGCGCCGCCTAAAATGAGGGCAATCGCAAGTGGTAAAACTTTCACGTTTTTTGGCATACGCATGAGCCAAAATACAAAAATGACAGACACAAGTCCTGCGAGTGAAGTAAAGAAATAACGTTGCCATCCACCAGCATCGGACAAGAAACTAAAGGCTGCGCCATAGTTATGTAGTAATGTCCAATTTAAAAAGGGCATGACAGGTACAGGATCTGCGTAGTTCAGATGTGTACTTGCAATCCATTTGGTCCATTGATCCAAAATAATGGCAACAATGGATAAGCCCACCCACACTAAATTGTGTGGGTAGAATTGAAAGAAGCCCTTTTTTTCTTGTGGATTAGGCATATTTTCTCTCTTCGCCTTGACCTGTAGGAAGGTTAATAATACAACGAGAACAAAGACCTGGATGTTCGTGATGTGTATTCACATCTGGCAGTACATGCCAGCAGCGTGCACATTTTTCACCGTCAGCAGCAGAGACTTTGACATTTAAACCATCAAGGTCAGAGGCTTCACCTTGCGCTGCATCAAACTCATTGACAATCACTTGAGAAGTGATGAGGACAAAACGCAGTTCTTCACCGAATTTGTCTAAAACAGCTTTCAGCTCAGCATTGGCCCAAAGTTCAACTTTGGCAGACAAGTTTGAACCCACAGTTTTTGCAGTACGTGCAGCTTCAATAAACTTGTTCACTGCAGATTTAACGGTGATCAAGGTTTGCCATTCAGCTTCAGTCACTAAATTTGCTGTAGAGACTACAGGAATGTCATACCACTCCGCAGTAAATACATATTTCTCAGATTGCTCTGGAATTAACGGCCAAGCTTCTTGTGCAGTGAAGGTCAAGATTGGTGCCATCCAACGTACGAAAGCTTGTACCAAGTGATACAACGCAGTTTGTGCCGAATGACGCGCTTGAGAGTCCGCTTTGGTGGTGTACTGACGGTCTTTGATGATGTCTAAATAGAAACCACCCAAGTCATTAATACAGAAGTTGGTCAATGCGCTGGTCACGATATGGAAGTTCATATCTTCATAAGCTTGTTGAATAGTTTTTTGCACTTCCGCAGCACGTTGCAAGATGTATTGATCAAGCGCGATCAATTGATCAACAGGCAAAGCATCCGTCGATGGTTTGAAGCCATTCAAGTTAGCCAACAAGAAACGCAATGTGTTACGGATACGGCGGTAACCATCTGATGCACGGCTAAAGATTTCTTTACCCGCAGTCATTTCATAACGGTAGTCTGCAGACGCGATCCAGAAACGTAGACCATCTGCACCCATGTCTTTGATGATGTCTTGTGGAGTGATCACGTTACCGATCGACTTCGACATTTTGCGGCCTTTCTCATCCACTACGAAGCCGTGAGTCAATAAGCCTTTGTACGGTGCGCGGTTATTAATCGCCATAGATGTTAACAATGAAGACTGGAACCAGCCACGATGTTGGTCAGAACCTTCAAGGTACAAGTCAGCAGGGTCTTGCAATTCTTCACGTTCACGAAGTACTGCAAAGTGTGTTGTTCCAGAGTCAAACCAAACGTCTAGAGTGTCACGAACCGCATTGTACTGCTCTGCATCTGCACCGATAAACTCAGACGCATCACGGTTATACCAACCATCAATACCTTCTTGTTCAATCAGCTTCGCCACTTCTTCGATCAGCTCAGGCGTACGCGGGTGAAGTTCGTTGGTGTCTTTATGCACGAAGAATGGAATTGGCACGCCCCATGTACGTTGACGTGAGATACACCAGTCTGGACGACTTTCAATCATCGATTGGATACGGTTTTTACCCCAATCCGGTACGAAGCTGATGTCATTTTCAATCGCGTTCAATGCACCTTGGCGTAAACCTTTTGCATCCATGCTGATGAACCATTGCGGTGTTGCACGGAAGATAATCGGTGTTTTATGGCGCCAGCAATGTGGATAGCTATGTTTGATCACCACATGTGCCCAAAGTTTGCCTGCTTCGGTTAAAGCAGCAATGATTTTTGGATTAGCTTTGTAGATGTGCTCGCCTGCAAAAATTGGTGCAGTCGGTAAATACACACCGTTGCCGCCAACTGGATTGTCGACTTTTAGGTTGTACTGTAAGCCAACTTTATAGTCGTCCACACCATGGCCTGGCGCGGTATGTACAGCACCTGTACCACTGCCGTCTGTGACATGCTCACCTAAGATTACTGGTACTTGGCGTTCAGCAATTAACGGATGTTGTAGTACTAGGTTTTCAAGTTTTGCACCAGCAAACTCAGCAATCACTTCAACTGCGTTAAAGCCATAACGCTGCGTTGCAGATTCAACTAATGATTTTGCAAGGATGAAGTTTTGCGCTGCTTTGTCTTCGCCAGTTGCTTTCACCAATTGGTATTCAAGCTCAGCATGTAGAGCAACCGCTTGGTTGGCAGGCATAGTCCAAGGCGTGGTTGTCCAGATTACGATATCTGTAGAATCGCTAACTGTAACACCTAGGCGTGCAGATAAATCAGCTAAATCAACAATGTTAAAACCAACGTCAATCGCATCTGATTTTTTGTCTTCGTATTCTACTTCAGCTTCAGCTAAGGCAGAACCACAGTCCAAACACCAGTTGACTGGTTTAAGACCCGGCTCAATATGGCCTGCTTTAGCAATTTCACCGAGCGAACGAACGATGTCGGCTTCTTGTTTGAAGTTCATGGTGAGGTAAGGGTTGTCCCAATCACCAAATACGCCCATACGCACGAAGTCTTTTTTCTGTAATTCGACTTGGGTGTAAGCATATTCACGGCACGCTTTACGGAAAGTGGAGGCATCTACTTTCACGCCGACTTTACCGACTTTTTCTTCAACTTTCAGTTCGATTGGAAGACCATGACAGTCCCAACCTGGTACATACGGCGCGTCAAAACCGTCCATCACACGGCTTTTGATGATGATGTCTTTCAGGACTTTATTCACCGCATGGCCTAAGTGAATTTGGCCATTTGCGTATGGAGGGCCGTCATGAAGCACATATTTTTTCTTGCCAATACGCGATGCACGAATCTGCTGATAAATGTTGTCGGCATACCACTCTTCTAACCATTTCGCTTCACGTACTGCGAGATTTGCTTTCATCGCAAATTCAGTACCTGGGAGGTTTAGCGTGGCTTTATAATCCACTGCATTTTCAGGAGTTTGCTTATCGCTCATGCAAGTTGTCTTCCAAATTTATCAGCCCGTTGACTGACGCGTTTTACAATAAATAATCGGGGTTTAAAAGGGGAAATGAGGGTGCTGACCTCGAAACTCAAGGAGCTTTTCGACGTCATCATCAATTCCCGCTTTCAGTGCTTCAAGCGAAGGGTAGTCCTTTTCGCCATGTAAAAAGTTCAAGAACGTCACCCGCATTAACAGGCCATACAGATTAGCAGAAACATCAGGAAAATGTACTTCTAATCGCCATTCAGGATGTTCCTGTTTAATCGCGGGACGCGTACCAACATGCCCTGCACCAAACAGGGCAGAGGGTGCATAACCTGCAACCCCTAATTTGTCAGCATTTTCGCTTTTTACTTTATCTGTTAAAGATTCGGTTTCACAAATGACATCGACTGCATAAATGCCATTTAAACAAGGTTTATGACGGTTTAAACGCACATTAATGGTAGGAAAATTAATCGTGCGACCGATTTGATCGCCATACTGTACACGACCTGTAATGCTATAAGGACGACCTAAAAGCTTTGCGGCATGGGCAAGGTCGCCTGCTTGTAATGTCTGACGAACCAGTGTTGAACTGACACGTTCGCCATCGACTTCGACATTTTGCAGGGCTGTGACTTGGAAGCCGTATTGGCGTAAAAATTCGCTATTGCCTTGACGGTTTTTGCCAAAGTGGTGATCTTCGCCCAAAACTAAACTTTGTGTATTGAGCTTATTTTTTAAAATATCGGCAAATTCTTCAGCGCTGAGATTACGAAAGGCATTGTCAAATTTCGCCACCACAATATAGTCGACGCCCAGTTCAGTTAAATATTCGACTTTTTCACGTAGTGAACTGATTCGAGGTGGAGCGTCATAAGCTTTAAAGAATTCAAGTGGTTGTGGCTCAAAAATCATCACAGCTGTTTTTAAGTTTTGTTGCTGTGCTATGTCTTTGAGCTGGCTGACCATCGCTTGATGACCCAAATGTACGCCATCAAAATTGCCAATGGTCACGGCAGTTTTGGGGAGTTCTAAGTGGGGCGCTAAAGCATTCAGACGGAGCAGCTTCATGGGCGAATCAATTGTTGAAAATGTTTGAGGGCTATATATTGCCATAATCTTCTGCGTTCGTCTTGTTGTTGTGTTTTTACTCAAGTTTT
Source organism: Acinetobacter sp. YH12045 (assembly GCF_013419925.1). NCBI lineage: Bacteria > Pseudomonadati > Pseudomonadota > Gammaproteobacteria > Moraxellales > Moraxellaceae > Acinetobacter > Acinetobacter sp. YH12045. The sequence continues at coordinate 15,923 of NZ_VOZE01000004.1, forward strand.
TTTATGCAGAGATGAATTTATTATCAGTAAAATAAATTATAAAAATAAATATTAATCAATTTTTCTTATTTAATGGTGTGCTTAAACTATAGACATTCCATTTTGATGAGCATCATGCGATGAAAATGCCATTTTATCAACTCCAGCATAAACAAGATTTGATTCGTCATTTCACCCCAAACTGGTTTACGGTGGTGATGGGCACAGGTGTGGTGGCCCTCATTTTACCATCTATAGCGGTGGCGCCGCAGTGGATGTGGTCCATCGGAGCAGGGTTGTGGCAGATCAGCATCGTGTTGTTCATATTGTTTAGTGGGATGTATCTCAGCCGATGGATCTTATACCCACAAGAAGCCAAGCAGATTTTTCAGCATCCGGTGATGAGTTTATTTCTTGGGGCGATCCCCATGGCACTGGCAACCCTGATCAATGGCGCATTGAAATTTGGCACCACGCTTTACACTGAGTTTTTGGGCGTAAGCATCATCACATGGGCTGAATATTTATGGTATGTCGATGTGTTGATGGCAATTGCGATTGCATGGTGTGTTCCATTTCTGATGTTTAGTCGTCAGCAACATGCGCTGCAAGGCATGACCGCAGTATGGTTATTGCCGATAGTGGCTTGCGAGGTGGCTGCCAGTTCAGGCGGTTTATTGTTGGCGCATTTACCTGCACAGGCTCATGCTGTCCATATTTTGCTGGGGAGTTATCTGCTTTGGGGAATCTCAGTATTTCCAGCATTTGCCATTTTAAGCATCTTGTTGCTGCGTCTGGCTTTACATCAATTGCCAAGCAAGGATATGGCGATCAGCAGTTGGTTGGCCTTAGGACCGATTGGGACAGCGGCTTTAGCGCTGTTAATTTTGGGAGAGCAAGCCCCACGTATTTTGACAGCAGTAAATTTGGTTGATTTAGGACAAGTATTACTTCAAGGTGGCGTGTTCGCAGCCCTTGTTCTACTCGGATTTGGTGTATGGTGGTTTGGAATCGCTATACTCACCACACTAAAACATTTACGAGATTTACCCTTTAATCTCGGGTGGTGGGCGACGACGTTTCCATTCGGCGTTTTTAGTTTGGCGGTCATCCATTTGGTGGAACAAACGCAGTTACACGCTATTCAACAGTTCGGTACTTTTTTTGCAGTATTGCTCTGTACGCTTTGGACATTGGTGATGCTGAAAACCATACAAGGGTTTTATTGCGGTAGCTTATTTTTTTCTCCGTGTTTAAAAGCGTATTGTGATGCTCAGCGCGCATCTTAATTGATGTCGGGTGAATGTAAATCCGTTGAAGAAAAATATAGCGCGTTGGCTTTGACGGATTTCAGCAAACAAATATAGAGCTTGTGCAAGCGTGTGATGCAGTTACGTTATTTTGCTATCCAAGCAAAACATTCATGTATAAAATTTGCGCGTATTTTCGAGAGATCAACAGGCTTCGAGATATAAACTTGCTTGTAGTGTAGGTGCTAGAGTAAGGATTATGGATTAAAACAAAAAAGATAAAAATAAGGATCGAATTATGTGTAATCAAACCTGTTTTTGGGATGATGCCAAAGGATTATTAGAAGAATGGTACGTCGCTTGTACCTCTAAAGAACTCAAAAAAGATCAGCCTTTTTCAGCCACCCTGTATGGTAAAAAAATTGTTCTGTTCCGACAAAAAGATGGAACAGCTGCTGCATTGCTCGATCAATGTGTACATCGTGGCGTGCCTTTGTCTCAGGGTAAGATGACTGATGGCTGCGTGACGTGTCCATATCATGGCTGGTCGTATCAGGGCGATGGGCATGTGGCGCATATTCCTAGTGTCAATGGACAATTTTTTCCAGAAAAACCGCATCCTTTTAAACAGCGTAGTTTTGATGTATGTGAGCAAGATGGGGTGGTATGGATTTATCTCGGTGAAAAGCCCAAACAGGAACGCCCAGAAATATTTAAATTACCGTTTTATGATCAAGCCGGCTGGGTCAGCTATTACATGGTCGGCAGTTATGATGGTGAGATGGGCGCTGTTGCACAAAATATTATGGATGTGACCCATACTATATTTGTCCATGAAGGCTGGTTTCGTTCAGAGTCCGGAAAAGCCGTAGATGCCACCATAGATGTCGGGCCGCGCAAAGTAGTCGTTGACTATCATGACCATGATGCAGATGTTGGCATGATGCCATGGCTGACCAATCCGCATGGTGCTGAACAGGTTCACCGCGACAGTTTTATCGCACCGAATATTACCTTGGTGGAATACCATTGGGGAGAGCCGTCGGGTATGGTGTTTAATAGTCTGATTAGCCCTGTGGGACCGTATGAGTCACGGGTTTATACCTGTGTCAGTTATAAATTTCCGATTCCAAAATTGTTGTCTAAGGCATTGATGCCGGCTGTGAATGCCTATACTTGGGTGGTCAACAAACAAGACATTAAAATTTTGTCAGCGCGAAGAGCTGGGATCGAGCATATGCCAATGACCCATTCGCATAGTGTACGAGGGGATATGGCGCATATTGCCTTAGAGAAGATTTTAGATGCCTTACGTCATGACCAACAATTGGCACCGTCATTTATTGGCAAACGTCCGATGCAATTTCAAATTTGATAACAGTTGAATCTGTTTGAGGAGTTTATTTTTCTGAGCAATGTGATTTTTGAAGATGATTTTTTCTGCGCACGTGCAAATGTATGCTATATGAAGGCATTAATTTGAGGAGACCGCTATGCGTCAGCAAATCGCTTTAATTATGGCACTGCCGAGTGAATCTAAAGGCTTATTTGAAGCTGCAGGCATTGAAGTGCATTACAGTGGTATTGGTAAAGTCAATGCCGCATTTAAAGCCTTTGATGTGATTCAAAAAACCGGATGTCATACTTTGCTGAATTTGGGCACTGCGGGAAGTTCACATTTTGATGCACATGCTTTGGTTGAAGTAGCTCAATTTGTACAACGGGATATGGATGTATCGCCTTTGGGTTTTGATGTCGGGGTGACCCCGATGGATACCGATCATCCTGCTGAAATTCAGCCAGAGAGCATGTTTAGTCATTTGCCTAAAGGAATTTGTGGTACAGGCGACAGCTTTGAAACTGGGCTGCCGAAAGTACCGTGTAATCTTGTCGATATGGAAGGCTACGCAATCGCTAAAGTATGTAAAAAACTGGGTGTTCGCTTTGTGTCGGTAAAATATATTACCGATGGTGCGAATGACACAGCACATCTGGATTGGGAAGAAAATTTATTATTCGGCGCAAAGAAATTATTGGAATTATATCAAACAGTAAAATAAGGCATTCAGCTAATTTCGGTCGGCGACCATAGAATGCTATGGTCGTATGCCAATTCGACCCAATTCAATTTACTTTTCTGGGCGTGGAATTACACCGTAAAGCATCATATGGACGGTATGTTGAATAATCCTTTGTTGCATACTGCGATTACGTAAGGTTTTTCCAGTGACCATTTCCATTTGGGTTGCAAAGTCAGCATAGTTTTGCGTGATTGCCCAAATGTTCAGAATTAAAAGTTCTGGATCAATATCTTTTGAAATTTTGCCTTGTTCTTGCCAGTTGCTAATGACTTTGGCTTTGCGTTTCACTAATTTTTTTAGTGGACCTTTTAAAATTTCAAGAATGTGTGGTGCGCCCTGAATGACTTCAAGTGCGAACAAACGTGAGGCTTTCGGTTGGGTACGAGATACTTCAATTTTCTGCAATAGATAATTGGTGATCGCTTCTTCGGGCTCAAGGTCTGCTTCCAACATTTGTAGCGGAGCAAGCCACTTTTGTAGAACCGTAGTCAGAACTTCAACATAAAGCGCTTCTTTATTTTCATAGTAATAGAAAATATTCGATTTATGCATTTCTGCAATCTGTGCGATCTCATCCAAGCTGGCGCCATTGAAGCCATACAGGGAAAAGACATCCAGTGCTGCATTAAGCAACTGGTGGCGTTTCTGGGTACTCTTTTTTTGTTCCATTAGCTCTTTTAAGAAAATGAAAAGGGAATATTGAATTGTACGGCAAATCAACAGATTTGTGCACAATCATCGTTTTTAATTTTATGAATTTTGGCAGTTTATTCTGTTCAACGGTCAAATAAATACGACGAATGCCATAATATTTCAAATAATCATTTTAGGGTGAAATTTAAATAAATCATTATTTTTAGTCATGGATTTATATGATTTGTCGTAATTTTTGTGATGTATTTGTCAACAGGCGATAAATCTACCCTCAATGCTAAATATGGTTTTGTTGCGATATTGTTCTTGAATAGTACAGGAAGTCACACGGTTTAAGTGATGATTTCCTGCACAAGTACAGCTTAAGTGGCCAAGACCGCTTGCAAGACTTGTTGTTCAAGTTCAGTAAATTCAATGCCTTTTTTTCGTGGGCGGGTCAAATCGACACTAAATTCTTTGGCAATATGGCCTTTATCAAGCAAGAGTATACGGTCTGCCAACTGTACGGCTTCACTCACATCATGCGTGACCAAAATCGCGGTAAATCCTTGTTCAGTCCAGAGTTTTTCAATCAAATTCTGCATATCTAAACGTGTCAAGGCATCGAGCGCACCCAGTGGTTCATCTAGCAGCAAAATGCGTGGTTTATGTGACAAAGCACGTGCCAGTGCAGTACGTTGACGTTGCCCCCCTGATAGCTGTGTTGGCCAAAGCCCTGCTTTGTCTTTTAAACCAACTTTCTCGAGGAGTGCTGTGGCATTGGCATGTTGGTCTTTGCTTAAACCGAGTTGCACATTTTTCTCAATGCTACGCCAAGGCAGGAGGCGAGGGTCTTGGAACATCACACGAATATCATCACTGGTGATGCCTTCACGAATATGACGTGCAGACTTAAATTTAATTTCGCCATAACTCGGCTTTTCTAAGTAGGCGATGAGGCGAAGCAGGGTACTTTTACCACAGCCACTACGACCGACAATCGCCAAGAATTCACCGGGTTGAATATGTAGGTCAAGGTCTTCAAGGACTTTAACATCGCCATAAAATTTGTGTAGTTGTTCAATCAGGATCTCTGCGCCCAACACCGCATGGGGGTTGATATCCTCGACAGAAGAACGCTGAGGTTGGGTTGAGTCGTCTGCATGACGGCTTATGCTTAAATCGGTCATCACATGCTCCTTATTTTTGGTAACCCGAGTGCCAACGGAGTAAATATTTTTCTAAGGTAACAGCCAGTACATCGGCCAATTTACCGAGTAGGGCATACAATAAAATGCCGACCAAGACGATGTCGGTTTGCAGGAATTCGCGTGCATTCATGGTCATATAACCGATGCCGGCTTGTGCAGAAATGGTTTCTGCCACAATCAACAAAACCCAAACGAGACCGAGTGAAAAACGCAGGCCAACCAAAATAGACGGCATCGCTCCCGGCAGAATGATTTCTTTATACAGTTGCCAGCCACTCAAACCGTAGCTTTTGCCCATTTCAATCAGTTGAGGGTCTACAGAGCGAATACCATGATAGGTATTGATATAAATAGGAAAGAATACGCCAATAGCGACTAAAAAAAGCTTGGCCGATTCATCGATCCCAAACCATAAAATCACCAATGGAATCAGGGCAAGAGCAGGAATGTTACGGATCATTTGCAGCGTGGTATCGAGTAGCGTCGATGCTGTTTTGGATGAACCATTCAGCAGCCCTAAAAAAAGACCTAATCCACCCCCAACTAAAAGCCCAACCAAAGCACGACCCGCACTGATTTGGACATGCTTCCACAGTTCACCACTGATCAGTAAGTTCCAAAAGGCTACCACCACCGCACTTGGCGCAGGCAAAATGCGACTTTCTAACAGCCCTGTAACAGAGGCAATTTGCCATACAATAATTAATGCAATAGGAAACAACCAAGGCAGCAAACGCTGCCCGAGTTGTGTTCCACGTGAAACCTTCGGTGCTTTGAAGGTTTCAACAGAAACAGTTTTGGACATTAGGCCGGCTCCTGAATCTTTCCAGCTTTTTTATTTTCATCTGGGGTGTAGTTGTTCGCGACGATCTCACCAAATGGGCCGGTTAAGTTAGGTTGAACCAATTTCTGACGCGTTTCCAATGGCAGTAGTGGGAACACCAATTCTGCGAAACGGATCGACTCTTCAAGGTGTGGGTAACCAGAGAAAATAAAGGTATTAATCCCGAGATCGGCATATTCTTGGATACGTGCGGCTACAGTTTCAGGATCACCAACGAGTGCCGTACCTGCACCACCACGAACCAATCCAACACCTGCCCATAAGTTTGGCGATACTTCTAATTTGCTACGGTCGCCATTGTGCAGTTCAGCCATACGGCGTTGACCAACAGAGTCCATGGTTTTGAACTTGGCTTGCGCGGCTGCAATGGTGGCATCGTCGACATATTGGATCAGCTCTTCTGCTGCTTTCCATGCTTCTTCATTGGTTTCGCGCACAATGACATGTAAACGAATGCCATAATTCAGTTCACGTCCTTTGGCTTTGGCTTTTTCACGCACCACTGCAATTTTTTCTTTTACCGCAGCAGGTGGCTCACCCCAAGTTAAATAGGTGTCAACTTGATCCGTTGCCAGTTCAACAGCTGCCTCTGAAGAACCGCCAAACCATAGTGGTGGATACGGTTTTTGTACCGGTGGATAAAGTAATTTTGCGTCGTCCACACTCAGGCGTGCGCCATGGAAGGTATAGCTTTCACCAGTATGTGAACGGGTTAAAATTTCACGCCAAATCGTGGTGTATTCTGCGGCAGTTTGGTAACGCGTCGCATGATCTTCATAGACACCATCACCCTTGAGTTCTTGCTCATCACCGCCTGTGACTAAGTTTAGTAAGATACGACCGCCAGATAAACGGTCAAAAGTTGCAGCCATACGTGCAGTCAGTGCAGGCGTTGTCACCCCCGGACGTAGAGCGACTAGAAATTTTAGATTTTTAGTGGCATCAATCAAGCTTGCAGCTGTAAGCCATGGATCTTCACATGAACGACCTGTCGGAATCAGAACGCCTTCATAGCCAAGATTATCCACCGCTACTGCAATTTGCTTCATGTAGGCATGATCGACTTGGCGTGCACCTTTACTTGTTCCTAAGTAGCGACTGTCACCGTGGGTAGGGATAAACCAGAAAATTTTCATGTTCAGTTCCTTGTATTTTTGATGGCTCGGGTATCAATGTGATGAAGGTGTCCAAACTTGCTTTTGGACTTGAATGTTGTTTGGAATCAGTTGGACTTGTTTAAATAAGTCCGCAATATTTTGCTGTGCTTGTATGACCTCGGGTGTCAGCGAGCGCACAGGAGATGGTTTAGACCGGCGTAAAAAGGCTTGTGCAGCAATATTCTTTTGCAGCCCTGTGCTGTTTTTATAAATCTCTAAAGCCACATTTTGGTTCTTCACAATCCACTGATCGGAAGCGTCTAAGGCCTTTAAAAATTTAGCTGGGGCATCAGGGTGCGCTTGAACGACTTTTGGATTTGCCACATAAAATGAATAGGTCTTTGGAAAATCACCAGATTGAATCAGCACTTTAGCTTGAGCATCCAACTCCGCTGCAGATAAAAACGGGTCCCAAATGGCCCATGCATCAATTGATTTTTTATCAAATGCGGCACGTGCATCTGCTGGTGGAATCCAAATCGGTTGAATGTCATTCCAAGTCAAACCGGCTTTTTCTAAAGTTTTGGCTAATAACTCATGCGCACTCGAGCCTTTTTGTACAGCAACGCGTTTGCCACGTAATTCTTGAATGGTTTTGATTGAGCTATCCGCTGGAATCACGACAGCAAGCGACTGTTCAGGCACCACTTCATAGCCAATATAATTCAGGTCTTTATTGGCAGCTTGGGCGAAAATAGGCGGGGTGTTGCCGACATAGCCATAATCCACCGCACCGACCGCAAGGGCTTCTAACATTTGTGGGCCAGCAGGGAACTCCTTCCACTCAATGTGAGCGCCGGGAAATTGTTGTTCAAAGAGCTTTTGTTCACGGGCAACCAGCAAATTTAAGGCTGATTTTTGGAAACCGATAACCAAGGTTTTTACGGCTGTTTCAGCTGGTTTTTCACGATCCTGCTGTGCTTTTTCTTGTTTTTGGCAGGCACTGAGTCCAAGGCCAAAAGTGGTTAAAGTCAGTATGGAAAATGTTCTTAGAATACGCATGGCATCGCCCTTATGCTGTGGTCGGCTTATTTGATAATGGCCGACTCAATATTTAATTTATTGGGAATTAATTTTTCGTTATAAAACGCATCAGCGACTTGCTGCTGCTCTTGCGCCACTTGTGCAGTAATCGGCGTCACTTGATTGCCTAAACGAGAAATTGATGTTTTAAGTACATCTAGACCTAAGCCGGTTTTGCCTTCGAGTAACTTGGCCGCTTCATCTTGATTTTTTGAGACCCATTGCGTGGTCAAATTCAACTCATTCACCACAGCTTGCAGGACTTTTGGATTTTCCTGAGCAAATTTACGATCGGCCAAATAGAACTGGTAGTTCTTCACCAAGTTTTCGCCATTGGCAATGGTGCGAGCATTAAGTTGATGCTCAGCGGCAGAAAGGAACGGGTCCCAAATTACCCATGCATCAACTGCACCTTTTTCAAAAGCAGCACGTGCGTCGGCAGGTGGTAAATACACGACATTGATGTCGCTAAATTTAAGCTGATTAGCTTCCAACAACTTGAGCAACAGGTAATGCACGTTTGAGCCTTTGTTTAAGGCCACACGTTTACCTTTTAAGTCCTGAATACTGTGAATAGCCGAATCTTTTTGCACAATTAACGCTTCAGCTTTTGGAACAGCAGGTTGGTTGGCAATGTAAACCAAATCGGTTTGAGCGGCTTGAGCAAAGATAGGCGGTGCTTCACCGACTTCACCAAATGACACGCTGCCCACATTGAGCCCTTCAAGCAGCTGTGGACCCGCAGGAAATTCCACCCATTTGATATTTACACCTTGGCTTTTTAAGGCTGTTTCTAAGGTTCCGCGTTCTTTTAAAATTGGCAATAAGCCATATTTTTGGAAGCCGATATTTAAGGTGACATTTTCTTCAGCCTCTTTTTTGCCACAGCCCGACATCATCATGGCACCCACAACCGCTGCAGACAGTACAAGTGTTTTTGTCCAAAGTTTTGCTTTGTGAGTACGCATGTGTTGCTCCTATAAAGGTCTAAATGTGCAGAACTGTTGATTTATGAACACATAAGCTAAAGAGTTTTCTTTTTCGAAAAAAATAAGAAAACTTAAATTTAAAATCAGGAAAAAAGATAAATAAAAATTAGCAAAAGTTATGAAAAAATATGATTTTAGAAAAACATATAATGTGTCTAAGTGTTATTTTAAGTTATTGAAATTATTTTATTTATTATGGTTATTTAAATGGTAGATATGGTTATTCTGTGGCTTGCAAAGTGATTTGAGGGGGATAGCCAAGGGATTCGGCATAACCTTATGCAAAATAATGCTATTCAGCACATAAAAAAAGCCACTTTAAAGTGACTTTTTACAAACCAATGAGTTTCTTTGATAGTTATATAAGGCCTGACGGGCATTAGGTAAGTCATCGACACTGACTTGTTCAAATCCTTGTTCAAGGAACCAATGCGCTGTCCGTGTGGTCAAAATAAACAATTGTTCAATACCTAAATCTCGCGCTTTTTCTTCTAAATAATGCAAAATTTGGCTGCCACGATTCGATTTTCGATACCCCGGATGCACAGCCACACATGCGATTTCAGCAGAGCGTTTTTCATTCCCTGTGACAGGAATCGGGTATAACGCAGCGCAGGCCAAAATCGTACCGTCACGTTCAATCACTGCAAATTGTCCAATTTCATTTTCCAGACGTTCGCGTGAGCGATAAACCAAGATACCTTCTTGTTCGAGAGGGCGTAACAGATTGATTAAGCCACCCACATCTTGAATATCGGCAGTACGCACTTCTTCATAATGCGCATCAGTGATCATGGTGCCAGAACCGTCACGCGTGAACAATTCTTCGATCAATGCGCCATCATAAGCATAGGAAATAAGATGAACACGGTGCACGCCTTGTAGGGAGGCATCTTTGGCAACGCTTAAATGCAGGGCAATATCGGGATTAGAATCTTGATATTGCAAAATATGCTGATCAAGTTGATGAGGTGTAATTTCACGTTGTAGCTGCCCATGTTCATTGTGCAAACCGTGTTGTTTGCCCAAGAAAATCAACTTATCCGCTTTTAAGCTTATGGCGGTTTTGGTCGCAACTTCTTCAGCCAATAAATTAAACACTTCTCCTGTAGTGGAATAACCTGTCGGCCCAAGCACCACAATATTTTGGCTATCTAAATGACGTTGAATTGCATCGATATCGACGGAACGAACTTCACCAGACAGTTGAAAATCGATACCATCACGAATGCCATACGGTTTTGCCGTGACTAAATTACCTGAGACCACATCAATACGCGCGCCGTACATCGGTGAGTTGGCTAAACCCATAGATAGGAGGGCTTCAATTTGCAGACGAATGGAGCCAACAGCATTCATCACTGCAGGTAAGGATTCGCGAGTGGTAATGCGACGATGATGATGAAATGGTGTCTGGATGCCGCTGCTTTGTAAATTATGATTGATTTGCGGACGGGCACCATGCACCAAAATTAGACGAATACCAAGCGAGTGTAATAAGGCAATATCGTGAATAATGTGTTGAAAATTTTCATGTTGCAGCGCTTCACCATCAAACATGATGACAAAGGTTTTGTTGCGATGCGCATTAATATAGGGTGCAGAATGACGGAACCAATGCACATACTGTAAGGTTGTGCTAGAAGATGGTTCAGTGATATTCGTTTGCATGCCTATGCCTGTTTATTCGCTTTGGTATGGATGATTCTAAACAAAAACATATGACAGCGGAAAGCAAATATAAAAAAACACCTGAACAGTGTTCAGGTGTTGGGAAAGGGATTTAAGAGATCGTCGAATGATTAGCCATTCTTAATGCGAATGATGCGATCGGTACGATCATTGACTAGCACGTAGTCACCATTGATTTTGTACCATTGTTGATAACGACCGGTGTTCGGTAAGCGGCGCGCTTCACGATCACTCACTTTGTAGCGGCTTGAATCGAAATAACGAGGAAAGCTTTGACCAACACGCCAATCGCGGCTTGGATTTACACGACGAAAGTCATTACGGTCGTAGCGATTATTGTCATAACGGTTGTTGTTATTCCAATTGCTCGGACGGTGATCTTTGTCCCAACGGTTGTCTTGATGTTGGTATGACGGATGGTAACGGCGGTCATCTTGACGATGGTCTGGCGCAGCAATGGCTGCTGTTGTTGCCATCAAAGCCGATACGGAAAGAACTAAACTCGATACGATTTTGTTCATGGGACACCTCTATACATTTCTAATCTGTTTTTCGATGATTCAAAATTAGCGAGAAAGTTCAGAGAAAGCGTGGGGGCAATATAGTTGAATTGTGAAATGTATGGAGGAAATTTGAAGGTGTGTAAATGATCTGAACGCTAGGCAGCATCAGCTTTTGCGGTTAAACATTAAAAAAACCTCATAAAAAAAGCCCAGAGTTGATCTGGGCTTTAAAAAAAATGGCGAAATTAAATTCAAAACGGCTTACATACCTAAAATTTTCAGAATACTGTTACTATCTGAGTTGACCAATATGTAGTCATTATTGATTTTATACCATTGCTGATTACGCGATGGTTTAGGTAAGTTATGGTCTTTATAATCGACTTTATAACCATTACCACGATAATGCTGTGGCATCACATAGCCCGTTTGCCATTTATGTTGTTGCAAACGTTTGACTCCACGTTGTTCACGCATACGGCGTCGATCTTCAAGATCGTCATCGTCCTGATAACCACGGAAATCACGATCTTTTTTCATTTGACCATATGCATTGCCGCGTGGGCCATCAAAGCCACGTTCATCGTTCTTGAAGTGAGGCGCTGCAGACGTGATGCTGCTTGCTATTAAAGCACTGAAAGAAATAGCCAAAATTGGCAAAATCTTTTTCATGTTCAACCCTCATGAGTAATTTATCTTCAATATCACTACTGTACGCATTAAATGCAGAGAAACTGTGAAGAAAGATGAATATTTCTTTAAATAAAACGAAGAGATTACGGATATTATGCGATAAATTTGGCGCCGAGAACAATCTTTCCATCTTGAAAGCGATGGTCCGATAATGCGTGCTTTTTATCCTTGCAATGCAGTCTTGATCAAATTTGAGGTCTATTGTAAGCACGATCAAAAACGCCCATCAAGTCTTGATGGGCAAATAGGGTAGAGATACTGGAATGAAAACGGTGGGTAAATTCGGGTTTTAGTACCACTGCTCATAGAGGCATTGGAGTGAATAAATCGCTTGAGCCACAGATTCAGCTTGCTCGGCATCGTCCATTGCAGAGATCAAATTTTCAGTCAGTTGTAAGTTTTTAATTGAACGAATGGTTTCAATTTTGCGTTTTTGATCAGCCATTTGGGTCTCCTTGCCGTCGGTCTATGTCATGGCCAGCAGTCTATGCTTTTATACTTAATTTGAAAAACCGAATATTATTATAAAAATAATTTAAAAATACGATCAATGGCAAGTTGGGTAATGAAGCTGTCTATTGATCAAAGCTTGTTGAATTTCAAGGTTAAAAAAAGGGCATCAAATGGCCCTTTTTAAACATGAATTTTTCACTTGGAACACACTTAGTATGCGTATTTCAGGTCGGTATAATCTGTTAATGATTTTTGAATATGAGCTTGAATAAATTCATTAATATCTTCAGGTGTCATTGCTGCACCTTGTTTGGTAATCACATGCTCAAACGGTGCTTGATCTTGCGCAATGATGCGATAAACAAAGTTAGTGATCACTTGAAAGCCTGCTTCTTGCTTTTGAATGCAAGTGATATAGAAATAGGCATGCTCAAAGTTTAAGTCAGTATGCGAAAAAATAAATTGTTCAAATAATTTTGCATTTTGACCGACATCTAATCCTTTTAAATCGTCCACGATACTCGGGTCGAATTTCATCCCATATTTTGCTGAAATCGGTTGACCATCGACCAGTAGGTTAACCATGCCATCCTCAGTTGGAGTCACTGTAATATTGCTAAAGTCAGACATGTATCAATCCAATGTTTTTAAAGAATGCCCCAAGTATCGGCAAATTTGCTAAAAACTCAAGTCGACTTTCGCGTGGTCACTGCAAAATCAGTCGGTTAATGATGTTTTGTAGGCATTCAATACATAGAAAAGGAAGCTCGCGCTTCCTTTTTTAAATTGGCTTTCAGCTTATTCATCTTGGGCATCTATGCTGGCACCGGTTAAATGCAAGCTGTCGTCACCCATTAAATATAAATATGCAGGCATGATGCTTTCAGGCGTAGGCAAAGTTTTTGGATCTTCGTCTGGATACGCCTTTGCACGCATGGCAGTACGTGTCGCACCGGGATTAATGCAGTTAAAACGAATATTGGGGTGTTCATTTTCTTTGGCGAACAATGTACTCACGGCTTCAATGGCAATTTTTGAGACCGAGTACGCGCCCCAACGTTCACGGGCTTCACGTCCCACACCCGAACTGGCAAAGACCACTGAGGCATGCTCAGATTTTTGCAGTAATGGCATTAGCTCTTGAGTCAGTACAAAAGGCGCACGAAGGTTCACCGCCATAACATCATCCCAAACATCCACAGGATAATGTTCTAGTTCAGTTCGCTCACCCAAAATCCCGGCATTATGCAAAATGCCGTCTAGGCGACCAAATTGCTTTTCTAAGGTGTCGACCAATAGCTCATAATCACGAGGAGAGGCACTAGACAGTTGTAGCGGTAAAATCGCCGGTTGGGGGGCACCCAATCCTTCAATTTCATCGTAAATCACTTCTAGTTTATTCAGTGTGCGTCCATGTAAAACCACGGTTGCGCCATGCAAGGCATAGCTGAGGGCAGCCGCACGGCCAATACCATCGCCCGCACCTGTAATCAGGATAATGCGATCTTTGAGCAGATCGGGGCGAGGTTGATATTCTGAATATTTCATCCGTACCTCCTCGTTTTATTGTGTTGTGTTCTATCGTTATAAAGTCGCTGTGTTTAGCGTTTTCGGTTTGATGACCAAATCATGAATGACTTCATGCAATTCAGCAACAGTCTTCACTATACAATCTGCATGCCAAGCTGTTAAGTCATCTTTGTGTTGTAAAGGTAAATAGCCATAAGCCGCAAGAATTGTGTACATCTGCGCATTACGACCGGCATCGATATCACGTGGATGATCACCGACATAGATACAGTCTTGAGCATCTAGATGAATGTGCTTGGCTGCTAAATACATCGGCTCTGGGTCTGGCTTGGTTTTACTGACATCGTCTGGGCAAACCAATACCGAGCAGCGTTCAGTTAAATTCAACGCTTTGAGCAACGCTTCACTGAGTGAACGCGGCTTATTGGTGACAATGCCCCACGGAATTTGATGTTGTTCTAACTCTGCGAGTAGTGGATACATGCCTTCAAATAGGTCTGTATCGACGGCTATATCAGCACCATACAGATCTAAAAAGCGTTGACGATGTGCCAGAAAGACAGGATCTTCAACGTCTAACTCTGGATAGACCAGTTTGACCATCGCACGCGCGCCTTCAGATACTTGTACACGAATATCTTCTGCACTGACCACCGCAATGCCTTTGTCACGGCACATGTCTTGAATAATACGAATAAAATCAGCCGCGGTATCAATCAGTGTACCGTCAAGATCAAAGAGTACAGCTTTCATTAGGCTTCTTTCACCGTATGAACCATGTAGTTCACATCCACATTGGGTGCGAGCCAATAGCGTTTGGTGATCGGGTTATAATGTAAACCTGTCATATCTTTGAGTTTTAACTCGGCTTGACGAATATCATGAGCTAATTCTGAAGGTTTAATAAACTTTGAATAATCATGAGTGCCTTTCGCCAACATACGTAAAACATATTCCGCACCAATAATCGCAAACAAATACGCTTTAGGATTACGGTTAATGGTCGAGAAGAATACATGACCACCCGGTTTTACCAGTTTTTGACACGCTAAAATAATTGATGCTGGATCAGGTACATGTTCGAGCATTTCCATACAGGTAACGACGTCATATTGACCTGCTTGTTCTTCTGCCAATTGCTCTACAGGCACTTGGCGATATTCAATATTTTGCACATTTTCTTGTTCGGCATGTAGGCGTGCAACATTTAATGGCGCTTCGCCCATGTCGATACCTAATACTTGCGCGCCACGACGTGCCATGCTTTCAGCTAAAATACCGCCGCCACAGCCTACATCTAATACTTTCTTGCCAGTGATGCCATTTGAATGCTCATCAATCCAGTTCAAACGCAGGGGATTAATCATGTGCAAAGGGCGGAACTCAGAATGCTGATCCCACCATATGGCTGCGAAAGCTTCAAATTTGGCAATTTCTTGTGGATCAACATTCAATTGCGACATCGGTTGCACCTCAATCAAGTCTTTATATTTTAGAAAAAAGTTTATGGGAGTTAGTGTAGCGCGTCCTGAAAAAAAAGCGATAAAAGCCTTAAAAAAGTTCACAGAATGAAAACGAAATCGACAGATTTGATTTATAGTGTTGCCATAAACTAATCATAATGATTTTGAGGACGATAAGTTCAATGAAAAAATTCCTTTTAGGCACGATTACAACAGCTATTTTGGCTTTTTCTGGCAGTGCGATGGCAGCGCAATTTGTCGCGGGGACTGATTACACAGTTATTCCAAAACCGATTAAAGTCGAACGTCCGGGTAAAATCGAAGTCCGTGAGTTCTTTTGGTATGGCTGCCCACATTGTTTTACATTAGAACCGCATATGCAAACGTGGTTAAAGCAATTGCCTAAAGATGTACGTTTTGTCCGTACACCTGCAGCAATGAATCCACTTTGGGAACAAGGCGCGCGTGCTTACTATGCATCGGAAGCACTGGGCGTTCGTCAAAAAGCACATTTACAATTGTTCCATGACATTCATGTGGGTCAAAAAAATATCTTAGAACAAGGCGCATTTGCTAAGTTCTACACCCGTTATGGTGTTCCTGAAGCGAAATTTAACAGCACATTTAAATCATTTGCTGTGTCTTCAAAAATTGCTCAAGCGAAAAGCTTAGCGGCTCAATATCAATTGAGCGGCGTGCCTGCGATTACCGTCAATGGTAAATACATCGTACAAGGTGAAGATGCACGTACCGTTGAAATCGTGAAATTCCTTGTTGATAAAGAGCGTAAAGCAAAATAACAGATGTTTTGAAAAAGCCGCACTCAATGCGGCTTTTTTATGGCGATAAATTTTGCGGATCAGAGATTTGAGCCAAAGATCGATCCCAGTGCAAGATGCCACGAAATAAGAGCTGAACTTGGGTCTGAGCTTGGCGGCGAAATTGTTGTAGCGCATCCGTACGTTGTGGAAGCTCAACATGTCGATGTAAGTCAATCCACTGCATTGCCCAACTCAAGGCCAATTCAAACAAAATTTGTCCCAATACTTTGAGGTCTTGTTCGGATTGAATATGTTGAGTCGCTTCAACTTGAGCCAGTGCATGGGCCAAATCGGTACTGAGAAAATTAAACTCACGAGTAATGGCTTGTCTTAAGAATGCTGAACCACCCCAACGTTCAGCAATAAGAAACATCCATGCCTCAGGAAATTGCTCAACGGCATGAAATAAATAATCCAGACTTTGTCGTGTGCGTGCATCTGGTGCTTGAAAGCATTGCTGACTCAGTTGATTGAGGACATTCCGAAGGTGCAGGGCCATTTGGTCGACTAGTTCCAAACCGAGTTCGTCCATGTCTTGAAAATGGCGATAAAACGCAGCAGGAACCAAGCCGACATGACGGGAAATTTCGCGTAAGCTCAGACTGCTAAAAGAACGGCCTGTGGTACTCAATGCAAGCGCTGCATCAAGGATAGCTTTACGACTTTGTTGCTTACGTTCTTCCCGTATCGACATGCAATTCGTCCTGAATTTTGCGTGGCTTCAGTCTAACAAATTTCCTGATGTCGTACGATGGGCCTATCAAAACTTGGATGAATGGATTTTGTAAATGCGCACGAATGCGTCCCGAATCTGGCTGTACCTTCTGTTATAATGTACCGCAATCAATTTTGTCAGATTAAGGACTCATCATGCGTATCGACCAACGAGCATTAGATCAATTACGTGAAGTAAAAATTACCCGTAACTACACACGTTATGCGGAAGGTTCTGTATTGGTTGAATTTGGTCATACAAAAGTTCTTTGTACTGCAAGTGTCGACAACTCAGTACCGCGTTTCCTTAAAGGTAAAGGTCAGGGTTGGGTGACTGCTGAATATGGTATGTTACCTCGTTCTACACATACCCGTACTGACCGTGAAGCGGCACGTGGTAAACAAAGCGGTCGTACTCAAGAAATTCAACGTCTGATTGGTCGTAGCTTACGTGCGATGGTCGATTTGAAAAAATTGGGTGAAAATACAATTAGCATCGACTGTGATGTGATTCAAGCAGATGGCGGTACACGCACAGCATCAATCACAGGTGCAGCTGTTGCTTTGGTCGATGCGATGAATGTCTTGCTTGAAAATAAAAAAATCAAACAAGATCCGCTTAAAGGCTTAGTTGCAGCTGTTTCTGTAGGTATGTATCAAGATGAAGCATTACTTGATCTTTGCTATGAAGAAGATTCAAACTGCCAAACTGACTTAAATGTGGTCATGACACAAGCAGGTGAGTTCATTGAACTTCAAGGCACAGCTGAAGACAAACCATTTACGCGTGCACAGTGTAATGAAATGCTTGAATTGGCTGAAAAAGGCATTCAAGAATTGATCAAAAAACAACAAGAAGCTTTAGGCTGGTAAGTTGTTTGATTCATTTTAAACTGAATAAAGAACGCATCTTCGGATGCGTTTTTTTATGCGCTGAATATAGAAAATCCAACAAGAATCGGCTATTCAGTAGCGTGTCTTTGACTCAAATTAATAGGATCAGAATGCTTTGAAGGACTAAAAATGAAAAATTGGATGATGTATTTTTCTTTATTCAGCGTATTTTTGATCAGTGGTTGTGATTTTTTGGGAAATCAGGTTCAAGAGCGAGAAGGTGGTCGTTTTTCTGAACAAAGTGAAAACTCAAAAGATCAGGACGATGATCAAGATGAGCGCGAGCAGCATGAAGACGATTTGGCGCATGAAAAGGATTCTGAACATGAAACTGAATGAGTTAAACAACAGCAAGATGATGATTAAGTCATGCTAGTAAGCATCAAAAAGGGTGCAACAGCACCCTTTATTTGCGTTTAGAGTATGTCTAAAGCTTAGGCATTAAAGCGCATTGATAAATCAATCGCTGTGACATCTTTGGTAAGCACACCCATCGAGATATAATCGACTCCAGTTGTTGCCACTTCACGTAAATTTGCAATAGTGATATTGCCTGAGGCTTCAAGTTTGCAACGACCATTCACATGTTTGACGGCATCAATCATTTGTTGCTGACTAAAGTTATCCAACATCACAATATCCGCACCTGCTTCCAACGCTTGGTTGAGTTCGTCCCAAGTTTCTACTTCCACTTCAACGGGTTTACCCGGTGCAATCTGGTGTGCTTTGACAATCGCTTGTTGGATTCCGCCTGCTGCCATGATGTGATTTTCTTTAATTAAAAATGCATCAAATAAACCTAAGCGATGGTTTTGACCACCTCCGACAGCAACTGCATATTTTTGTGCAATACGTAGGCCTGGTAAGGTTTTACGGGTATCGAGTAGACGAGTATGCAAACCTTCAAGCTGCTGGACATAGGCAGCAGTTTTGGTCGCTACTGCAGATAATGTTTGTATAAAATTTAAGGCTGGACGCTCAACCGTCAGTAAGCTACGCGCAGAACCTGCGAGTTTTAAAAAGGCTTCGCCTGCGGCAACACGGTCACCATCATGTTTCAACCAAGTGACTTGGACAGCGGCATCATAAGCCTGAATGAGCGCATTGACCCACGGTTGCCCTGCTAGCACCATATCTTCACGACTAATAATTGTTGCGGTCGCTTGTTCATCTTCTGGAGTTAAAAGGGCAGTGATATCGCCTTCGCCAATATCTTCTTGTAGTGCGTGTTGAATATTGATTTGGATAGATTGTTCAAGCAAAGATTGCGATATGCTCATAAGAAGTTCCGTATCTTTTTAACCCAGGAAAATGTGCGCGTTATATTAGCATTGTTCCTTAAAAATGAGCGATTTTTAACTCCTTTCACAGACTTGAATTGAGATTTCAATGTGAAAGTTTTAGCATTAAACCTTTCAAGTAGGGCTCGGCGTTTTGATCTGCAGCATTGCAGGCCAGCTTAGACACAGGATTTTTTTATGTCACAAGCAACAACATTTCAGGTGCAGGATGGGCAATTGCTAGGTGCGCGTCAAATTCCATCACCGAATTTTAACCAACGTCCTGAAGATACCGAAATTCAGCTTGTCGTCATTCATAATATTAGTTTGCCACCTTCTCAGTTCGGCGGTGGTTATATCGAACAATTTTTCCAAAATCAGTTGGATTGGTCGAAACATCCTTATTTTCAAACTATTGAAGGGATGCAAGTATCGACACATTTATTGATCCTGCGCACAGGCGAAGTTCTACAGTTTGTCAATTTTAATGATCGAGCTTGGCATGCAGGTCGCTCAACCTATTTAGCACAAAAAGAATGCAATGATTATTCGATAGGCATCGAACTCGAAGGAAGTGATGATTTACCTTTTGAAGCTGCACAATATGCCGTGCTGACCGAGGTCGTGGCGTGTTTACAACAGGCTTATCCTAAAATTCAACAACATATTGCAGGGCATTCAGATATTGCACCGGGACGTAAAACTGATCCGGGTCCATTTTTTGAGTGGAACGCTTTTCGTCAACAGCTACATCATTTTAAAAACAAATAAACAATACATACTGCGTTTAATAAACCAATGAAATTCCTTGACGAGTTTCATTACAATAGGCGCACTTTCAAAAGTGAGAAATACCGATGGCGCTTTGGCGTTCGACAGTCATTGTCAGTGCAATGACTATGTTGTCCCGTGTATTGGGACTGGTACGGGATATTGTCCTGTTAAATGTATTTGGTGCAGGTAAAGACTTCGATACCTTCGTGGTTGCCTTTCGTATTCCTAACTTTTTTAGGCGCTTATTCGCAGAAGGGGCATTTTCACAAGCCTTTATTCCTGTATTGACTGAATATAAAACCAGTCGAACCCATGCCGAAGTCCAGATTCTGATTAGCCGTGTTTTTGGCTGTTTAGGTCTGGTGATGACTAGTTTGACGTTCATCGCGATGGTGGCGGCACCCGCGATTATTTATATCTATGCACCGGGTTTCCATGGTGATGCAGACAAGTTTGCGTTAGCTACCGATATGTTCCGCCTAACGATTCCTTACTTATTGTTTATGTCCTTAACGGCATTTGCCAGCAGTATTTTGAATAGTTATGGCTCATTCAGTACACCTGCGTTCGCTCCAGTGTTACTCAATGTCGCGATGATTGCCGGTGCGCTGTGGTTAACCCCTTATATGGCTGAGCCAATTATGGCTTTGGGTTGGTCTGTTGTCGCGGCAGGATTCTTGCAATTGGCGATTCAGATTCCAGAGCTGTGGCGTAAAAAATTACTGATTCCACCGAAAGTTGACTTCAAACACGAAGGTGTCGATCGGATCATGAAGTTGATGCTGCCAGCACTGTTTGGTGTCTCAGTGACGCAGATCAACTTACTGTTGAACACCATTTGGGCGTCTTTCATGCAAGATGGTTCAGTATCATGGCTATATAGTGCTGAACGTATGACCGAGCTACCTTTAGGTTTGATTGGGGTAGCTATTGGTACCGTGATTTTACCGTCATTGTCTGCACGCCACGCTGAACAAGATCAGGACAAATTCCGCCGTATGATTGATTGGGCAGCTAAGGTCATTATTTTGGTGGGTGTGCCTGCCAGTATTGCGCTTTTCATGCTCTCTACACCTATTATTCAGGCCTTATTTGAACGTGGTCAATTTAGCTTTGAAGATACACAGATGACCGCATTGGCATTGCAATGTATGAGTGCCGGTGTGATTTCATTCATGCTCATTAAAGTGTTTGCACCAGGGTTTTATGCGCAACAAGATACCAAAACTCCAGTACGTGTAGGTTTAATGGCGGTCGCAGCCAATGCCATTCTTAATGTGGTGTTTATTGGATTCTTTAAACTGATTGATTGGCATGCTGAGCATATGGCTTTGGCATTGGCATCATCGGGTTCCGCATTAGTGAATGCAGGGATGCTGTATTTCTATTTACATAAGCGCAATATTTTCCGTTTTGGGGCGCATTGGAAAAAATTGGTGATTCAGTTTGCGATTGCCAATGCTGTGATGATTGCTGCACTGTGGTACGGCTTAACATGGTACAACGGTGATGTGTCTGCGTGGATACGTGTCGCGGAAGTGATCATCTTATGTGTGATTGGTGTTGCTGCTTATGGTATCGCCTTAATTGCAACAGGCTTTAGACCACGTCATTTAAAACCATAAAGCTAAAACCATATAACGTAGTAAGTTTACGTGGATGTAAAAAAATAAGAGCTCATAGGCTCTTATTTTTTTCATTGACACTCAAGATGATAAAAACCTACGTTTCTTATCCATGAGTCTAAGGGGGGGGGAATTTGTAGTTTAAAACGACATACAATCCGTCGCCTAAACTTTTCCTCGAGAGAGGAAACCAACAATTGCAAGGATAACTGCAATAACCAAAAGAATAACAGCAAAGTCTTTGGATAAGCCTGCCACACCACCAAAACCTAGCAGACTCGCAATCAATGCAATTACAGCGAAAATAATAGCCCAGCGGAACATAGTTTTATCTCCATGTGATTTTTTATTCTGTATGCCCATTATAAGAGGCTAAAAAAACCTACTCTGTAGTCTTTTGTTTATTTAATGTTCAATATTCGGTAACTTAAACAAAGAATTAATGTGCAGGTTCAGTTAATATGCCTGCCACCTTTGTTGCGAGCGAGAAGATGACCGATACTCTACGCCCACATTTTTGGAAAAAGCATGCTTTGACTGAACTCACCCATTTGGAGTGGGAGTCACTCTGTGATGGTTGCGGGCTTTGCTGTTTAATTAAGCTTGAAGATGAAGATACTCATGAGGTTGCCTACACCAAAGTGGCATGCAAACTTTTAGATTGTGAAAAGGCATCTTGCTCCGATTATCCAAATCGTCAATCACATGTTCCAGACTGTATACAGCTGACGCCACATCAGATTCACCAATTTCATTGGCTACCACCGAGCTGTGCTTATCGTAGAATTTCTGAAGGTAAAGATTTACCACGTTGGCATCATCTAGTGACGGGAAATCGTGACAGTATTTTGAAGGCACGAAAGTCTGCCGCAGGGCGTTGCATCAGTGAAGAAGACGTCAACCCTGATGATATTGAAGATTATATTGTACGTTGGGTACGCTAAAGGACACAGATACGCTCTATCTTGGATCTAGAGTTGATCTTGTATCATAGCCAGAAAGTCTTGTTCTGACAGAACCTGAAAACCGTGCTGTTTGAGGAGTGCTGTGGTTACTCCATAGCCTTCAATTTTCGTACGGGTAAAGCTGCCGTCATAAATATAATGGCTGCCGCAAGACGGGCTGCGATCTTTCAAGACAACAACATCAACTTTGTGTAATTGGGCCAATTCTAACATTTGTTGAGCACCTGCAATAAATTCAGCACTAACGTCTGTCCCCAAAACATCTTTAACTTGAGCTGTACCATTGAGCACATCAGTGGCTTGACCATTTTGAATTTCTGCAGGAAAACGTGGACAGCTCAGGCCGCCCATCATTTCTGGGCAGGCCGTAATGACTTGGTGAGTCTGCATCAGTTGGCAAATCGCTTGTTGTGTATTTGATTTGGCATCATAACGAACGGGTTGGCCTGCCAGACAGGCACTGACTAAATACTTCAGTGTCATCGTGTCTTGCTCCACAAGTTTTAGTGACTCAAAAGTTCCATCGCATGGTCATAACTGAGCGGACGATAAAAGTAAAAACCTTGTCCAGTATGACAATTACATTCTTTTAAGGTATCGACCTGTTCCGGTTTCTCTATACCTTCGACTAGTATATTCAGGGAAACACTCGCACCAATTTGGGTAATCGCTTTGACAATGGCAAGTGCTGAACAGTCGGTATGCATGCGTTCCACAAAATTACGGTCTATCTTAATACAGTCGACAGGGTAATTACTCAAACGTGTTAATGATGAATGACCTGTACCAAAATCATCTAAAGAAATGTGTATGCCATGCTCTTTTAATAAATGGAGAGCGCGAATCACATAATTTGAGCCACGTTCTGACAGGCTTTGCTCGGTAATTTCGACCTCAATAATATCTGGTGATATACCAAACTGCTTTAAGCGATTCAGTAATTTTTCCGCATAGTCATCACGTAAAAATTCGACAGGTGCAGCATTTATTGAAATCGGTAGCGGTTGCAGTCCAAGTTCAATCCATTTTTGAATATCTTGAAAGATTTTAATTTGCATTGTTTCACTAATGCGTGAAGCCAATTCATAATCTTGAAATGCAGCAAAAATTTGAGAAGGTAATTGTAATTGTTGGTCTTTATCATACCAACGTAACAAGGCTTCAAAGCCGATAACTTGACTGTCAGAAAGACGAACTTTGGGTTGATAAAACGGAATAATTTGATTGGACTTAATCAAGCTGCGTGCAAGCGTTAATTGGCGAGTAGTATTTTCAAGGGTTTTTAACATAGTATGGTTGAACATTCGTACACCACCACGACCACTGCTTTTTAAATCATTTAGCGCAATATCAGCACATTTAAGTAAATTGGAGGTATTTTGTGCATCGCGAGGGTAGATCGCACAGCCAATACTCATACCAATATTGATACTTTGCCCATTATAGAAAATGGGCATGTCCATTTGCTGACAGGCGATGCTGGCAAAATTCTTTAATTGTTGTTGCGATTTTAAATTTGGAATAGAAATGGCAAATTCATCGCCACCTAAACGTGAAACTACAATATTTGTATCAAAACATTGCTGAAAACGCTGCCCAAGGGTATGCAGTAAATGGTCTCCTGCACTATGACCTAAGGTGTCGTTAATATGCTTAAAATAATCTAGATCGATTAATAACAAACCCAGTTGTTGCTGATGTTCTCGCGCCACTTTTAATTGGCTTTTAAATACTCGACTAAACGCACGGCGGTTTAATAAACCTGTTAAATCATCTCGTTCAATGATGCGTTGAAGTTTATTTTCTGCAAGTCGCTGTATCGTAATATCACGTGATACACAGAGGATTTCTTTGACTTGGCCATATTCGTTGAATACTGGGCTGAGCATATTATCCCAATAAGCCAAGGGTTCATCTGCTACTTGGCTCATGCCGACAAAGCGAGATATTTTACCTTCTTTGGCTTCGGCAAAAGCATTCAAACACGCGTCACGGACTTCTTCAGGCAGTAATTTATGCCAAGACATACCAAACTCAGTTTCAGTTAGAGGTACGCCCAGAGCTAAACATCCCGCGCGGTTCATATGCAGAACATGACCGTCTAGACTTAATAATTTTATACAGTCGACACTAGCATCTAACATTTGATTACGACTATTCAGTTTTTCTCGTAATTCAGCGCATTGATTATCTTGTAATTGTATATTCTTGGCTTGGGGCATTTTTTGAAATAAATTTATAGGTAGATCAATGCCTTGTTGAACTTGAACGATTCGCTTTTGCTTTGTTGATTGCTTCATACAATCTGTCCAATTGGGTCAGGCAAGTCTAAAATGGGATATCTTGCCGATGATACTTTAATTTGATCAATAAGGGCTAGGAAGTCTTGTTACATTATAGTTAACATTCGCCTAAGCTTTTTTACATGCAAGATACTTAAATAACGACATTAAACCACCCTCCTAAATTGAATACCGAATAAAGCAAAGATTCTGCCAAGGCAGTGTTAGAATAGAAAAAACGTCCCCAATTGCCGGAAACGAAATAATAAGATGTCAGACAGCCAAATTCCTCTTCCTGAACGCATGCGTCCTCATGATTTATCTCAAATTATTGGACAAGATCACCTTTTAGGTGAAGATGCACCGTTACGCCAGATGATTGACCAAGGGCATTTGCCATCGATTATTTTTTGGGGACCTCCGGGTGTAGGTAAAACCACAATTGCATTGTTGTTAGCGCAGGCCGTTGACCGACCATTTATTAGTTTATCTGCGCTCAATACTGGGGTGAAAGAGTTACGTGAAATCATCGCCGATGGTGGAGATTTATTGACACCTGTGGTGTTTATTGATGAAATTCATCGTTTTAATAAGTCACAACAAGATGCCTTACTGAATGCAGTTGAAAAGGGCAAAATTACCCTGATTGGTGCAACCACAGAAAACCCTTCATTTGAAGTTAATAATGCCTTATTGTCCCGTTGTCAGGTGTATACCTTAAATGCTCTGGATAATGATGCAATTCAGCGCTTATTGGATCAAGCCATTCAGCAAGATTCGTTTTTAAAAGAGCGTTATATTCAAATCGAAGAATATGAAGCTTTATTTCAATTTGCCGCAGGTGATGCTCGTAAAGCATTAAATCTTTTAGATTTAATCGCCAGTACGTTTGAGCCAGACTTAGAGAATATCATTAACAATGCGGTGGTAGTCAAAGTTGCGCAGCAAAATATTGCACGCTATGACAAATCGGGCGAACAGCATTATGATCTAGTTTCGGCTTTTATTAAGTCGATTCGAGGCAGTGATCCAGATGCCGCTTTGTATTGGATGGCTCGAATGCTCAAAGGTGGTGAAGACCCCGTCTTTATTGCACGTCGTATGTTGATTGCTGCTTCAGAAGATATTGGTAATTCCAACCCAAATGCATTATTGCTGGCTGGAGAATGTTTCCGATCTGTGCAGGCAATTGGTATGCCCGAATGTCGAATCATTTTGGGGCAATGTGCGGTGTATTTGGCAACCAGTGCTAAAAGTAACAGTACTTATTTGGCCATCAACAAAGCCTTAGATTTGGCAGAAAAAACCTCGAATCTACCTGTGCCACTACATTTGAGAAATGCACCAACCAAATTGATGAAAGAGCAAGGCTATGGCGTGGACTATTTATATCCACATAATTATCCTGAACATTTTGTCATGCAGGATTATATGCCGCCTGAACTGAAAGGCACTAAGCTGTATGAGTCTGCACGTAATAAACGTGAAGTTGAAGGTGAGCGTTTGCAGCAACGACGTTGGATGCAACAACAGCAACAATGATTTGAATGATCATAATGGCAAGGCGCTTCGGCGCCCTTTTTTATGTCTATGTCATGCAAAAAAAAGCCCAACTCAAGGCGAGCTGGGCTGAAAAAATAGGATGTCTTTGGGGGAGATACATCCTAGAGGGTAGATGGAAAATCTGGTCGGCATACACATTGGAGACGTATAGATCCTGGTGCTGCCTGATATGTAGCTATCTTAGTGTGAACGTGGGTAAATGTGAAACAGAGGTTTTTTATGGTTAACATTTGTTTTTTCGATCATGGATTAATCGAGTAATATTTCATTAAAAAACCGAGCTAAAGAGCTCGGTTTTTATAATCGATGGACGATTTAGATATCAGAAAGGTCGATACCTAAACGTGCAGCAACTTCTTCATAAGCTTCAACTACACCGCCTAAACCTTGACGGAAACGGTCTTTGTCGAGTTTTTTCTTAGTGTCTTTGTCCCATAGACGGCAGCCGTCTGGAGAGAATTCGTCACCGAGTACGATACGGTCGTGGAACACGCCAAATTCAAGTTTAAAGTCAACAAGCAGCATGTTGCCTGCATCGAATAGACCTTTAAGTACTTCGTTTACTTTATAAGTCAATTCTTTCATTTGAGCGAGTTGTTCTGCAGTCGCCCAACCTAATGCAATCGCTTGTGATTCATTCACCATTGGGTCGCCTAACGCATCGTCTTTGAAGAACAATTCGAAAGTTGGCGGAGTAAGTTCTTTACCTTCTTCAACGCCTAAACGACGGCAAAGTGAACCTGCTGCATAGTTACGGATTACGCACTCTACAGGAACCATAGTCAATTTTTTCACTAAAACTTCAGTTGGAGAAAGAAGTTTTTCGAAATGAGTTTCGATACCAGCCGCAGCCAATTTTTCCATGATAAAGGCGTTAAAACGGTTGTTCACCTTACCTTTGCGATCCAGTTGTTCAATTTTTTCACCGTTGAATGCAGAAGCATCGTCACGGAAAACTAGGATGAGGTGGTCAGAACTATCTGTTTCATAAACAGATTTCGCTTTACCAGTATAGAGCAAGGTTTGTTTTAACATGAGGGAACCTTTTTCGAGAAAAAATGCCTAGTACGACTAGGCTGGCCAATTTTGGTAAATCTGAGCTAACAGATCTGCAGCTTTTTCTTTGTCTGCAAAACTGTTATCGGCATTGAACACAGCGATGTTATTGCTTGAACCTACAGAAGAAAGTCTTAAGACATAGGTCTGCTGATCGACCTTGACGGTTACTTCGTAACGGTTTTTGCTCTGACCAACAATGGTATGGTTAAGGCTGCTGAGGGTAGCAAGTGTGTATTGCCAAATTGTAGCAGAATTTCCTTCAACTTTGATCAGTGGATTTTGATTTCCATCCACCAATAGTTGAGGGCGGCTAATATTTGTACTGTCTGTTGAGGAATCTGCAACGACATTATTTTTTTCCGCGGCTGGACGCGGAAGGGCATAGCGATTGCCGCGCTTATTTTCAAGCTTTGGTGCATGCTCAATTGCTAGTGGGTCAACAGATGGAGCAGGATACAAAGGCGTTGCAGGACGAACCATCGACCCTTCAGGGTATTTCAGCGGTTCAACATCTGTGGTTTGTTTATAGTCCAGTGTGCCATTATTAAAGGCAAGTGAACTACAACCGGCTAATGTAAATACTGAAAGTGCCAGGCTAAGTCCTAAACGTAATTGCATGATGTTTGCTCTTCTTTATTTGATAACGCCCGCAGTGATGAGTGCTTCACGAAGCGGAGTACGATATTGTTCTGCAAGGGGTGTTAATGGTAAGCGAATGCCTGTTTCAATCAGGTTCATCTCATGAAGTGCCCATTTCACAGGAATTGGGTTCGATTCGCAAAATAAAATTTGATGTAAATTTGCAACAGTATTGTTTTGTTGCTCGGCTTGGACTGCGTCACCCGCCAAAGCGCTTGCACACACTTCGCTCATTTCTTTTGGCGCCACGTTCGCAGTAACCGAAATGTTGCCTTTAGCACCTAAACCCATTAACTGATAAGCCGTTGCATCATCACCTGAGTACACCACCATATCTTTGCCTTTAAGGCCTTCAATGAGTTCTTGACCACGAGGAACATCGCCAGTGGCGTCTTTAATGCCCACGATTTGTGGAATATCAGCAAGACGGATCACGGTGTCGTTGTGCATGTCAACACCGGTTCGGCCAGGTACATTGTACAAAATTTGAGGTAAATCAACAGCTTCAGCAATCGCTTTGTAGTGTTGATACAGGCCTTCTTGGGTAGGTTTGTTATAGTATGGTGTAACTAATAATGCCGCATCTGCACCTAATTCTTTGGCTTCTTTGGTGAGTTCAATTGCTTCGTGGGTTGAGTTTGCACCTGTGCCGGCAATAATTGGAATGCGTTTGTTCGCCACACGGATGATTTCTTTGATCACCTGAGTGTGTTCGGCCATGCTCAAGGTAGAAGCTTCACCTGTAGTCCCAACAGCAACAATACTATTGGTGCCTTGCTTTATATGCCACTCAACCAGCTTCTCGAGGCTCTTCCAATCTACGCTGCCATCTTCAAACATTGGGGTGACGATTGCGACAATTGAACCTTGAATGGTCTGAGCTTGCTGAGTCATTTTGAAAAGCTATCCTATTTGTCCATCCGACAAGATGAAATATTGATTTCTGGATGGTTTCGAATTTTGATTTGTAGCATGTTCATTGGGCTATACCCAAATTGAATAATGCTTACGCAAATTATGACTGATCAAACGCATAAGAACAATATGCTTTGGTCAAAGCCATAAAATTCTTTATACAAATCAAACTTAAAACAATCAAGTGTAAAATAGCGGTTTTTTTGCAGCCTGAAAATTGTTCAGCAAGGGCTGAATCTTGAAAATGTGTTATTCAATCGAGAGGGTTGGCATGGTTGATGGGATTGATTAAATCATCAGCAAAAGGTTGATCTATGTGTATTCCGTGCTTTTTAATCAGAATTTAAGATTAAATAACAATGACTAAAGATTTAAAAACTATATCAATTCGCTCGGGTTTTATTACAAATGATTGTTAAAAACTTGGGTAATAATCTTTTTTATATCTAATAGAAATAGACATGTTTTTATGAGTGTTTAAAAAGATCGCTTGATTTGACTGTTCATTGCACGATTCATATTTTTTTATTTTAAATTTTTAATTGTTTTTACGACTTTGTGACTTAAAGCACAAAAACTATTACACCATGCACGTAATCCAATTTTGGACGAAAGGCTTCAACTTATTGGTAGTTATATCTTTTATAAGGCTCAGCGATGATGCGACTTAATTTGAACGCTGATGACAACAAGGATTCTCCAATGGAAAAGTCAGATAATAAGCATGCTATTGTCACGGTAGCAATCTGCTTCCTTATTGCCGTAATCGAAGGTCTGGATATTCAGGCTGCAGGTATTGCAGCAGCAGGGATTCGTGAATATTTCGGGCTGGATAGCTCGCAGCTAGGGGTGTTTTTTAGTGCCGGTATTTTAGGATTATTACCTGGTGCTTTGTTGGGTGGTCGGATTGCAGACCGAATGGGCCGTAAAAAAGTATTAATTTGGTCTACGGGGATGTTCGCCATCTTTACCTTATGTACGGTATGGGTAAATAGCTTCCATAGCTTACTCACTGTACGTTTTCTTGCAGGTGCAGGTTTAGGTGCAGCAATGCCAATTTTAATTACCTTGGCATCTGAAGCGGTAACGCCACAAAATCGTGGTCGTGCAGTCGGTTTGATGTACTGTGGTATGCCTGTGGGTGCGGCAATCTTGTCATTAGTTGCAATGACGGACTTCGGTGCAAACTGGAAAAATATTTTCTATTTAGGCGGTTTATTACCGATTGTTGTGATTCCATTGATGATTTGGTTCCTGCCCGAATCGCGTGAATTCTTGAAAGCCAAAGATCAAGCGGTTCAAGCGACCGCCAATGGCGAAGTGCAACAAGGTGCTTTCAAAAACCTCTTTAACACAGAAAACCGTTTACGTACTTTCTCAATTTGGGTGAGCTACTTCTTCACCTTGATGGTGGTGTACATCATGTTGAGCTGGTTACCGTCGTTGTTCACCGAACTCGGTTTCACTCGTAAAGATGGTGCAACTGCGCAGTTCTACTTCATGGTGAGTGCAACCATTGGTACGATCATTTTAGGTATGTTGACTGATCGTTGGAAGAAAGCTTATGTGATCATTTTGATGTACGGCGGTATTTTGGCAGGTCTATTTGCGCTGAATGGTGCAGGTTCATTGACTCAAATGTACATGGCATCAGCTTTAGTCGGTGCATTCGTGATTGGTTGCCAAGGTGTATTGTATGCCTTCGGTGGTATCGTGTATCCGACACAGTTACGTGGTACGGGTGTTGGTGTAGCTTCAGCCGTTGGTCGTGTCGGTGCAATGTTAGGCCCTGCAATTGCGGGTCAGTTATTGGCAGCAGGTTTTGGTGCAGCAGGGGTGATTACCGCGGCAATTCCATGTATCGCAATCTCTGCAATATTTATGTTGTTATTGGTACGTCGTATTCCATCATAAGGAACATGCCATATCAAAAAAAGCCCGCATATTGCGGGCTTTTTTATGGCGACAATAGAAGTCGCACTAATGCTCTAAGCCAAGATAAATAAATGTATTTTATGTAAAAATACAGCAGAAAGAGAAAACAAAAAATCAACGTAG
This sequence comes from Acinetobacter sp. YH12045, assembly GCF_013419925.1. NCBI lineage: Bacteria > Pseudomonadati > Pseudomonadota > Gammaproteobacteria > Moraxellales > Moraxellaceae > Acinetobacter > Acinetobacter sp. YH12045. The sequence continues at coordinate 47,013 of NZ_VOZE01000004.1, forward strand.
AGGGGCTATGTCAGCAAGAAAACTGGTCGCAATTTTTAAAGTTGATCAACGTGAATTTAGTTTGTATCTACATCAGCACGAATTTATCTTGGAACTCAAACCTGTATTTCAAAGAAACCGCCAACAGCCGAGAAAAAATGCGTGGTTGGCCTTTGCCGATGAACCTACCCTAGAAGATGTTGCTGAAAATATTAATGCATTTGAGGTCATGCAACAGACACGCAGCCATTTATTAAAATATATCTTTAAACATCAACCGCGATATTTTTATTTTCATGCTTCGACTCGGCGAAAAGCCCCTATTTACCCACGATTTGCACAGCGGCTGGTTGAGCATTTGCCCAAGTATCGGTATTGTCAGGAAGGACAGTCATTTTATTTTTATGCACAGGACTGAATACTAAGGCTTTTAAAATATGAGCGAATCAGTAGAGTCGCCGAAAATGCATGACAACGGATGGAGAGATATGCAAAAAAATACAGCGCTGATTGTGGTTGATGTACAAAATGGTTTTACCCCGGGTGGTCAGTTGGCTGTTGCCAATGCCGATCAAATTATTCCAGGGATTAATCAACTGGGGCAATACTTTACGAATATTGTGCTGACTCAAGATTGGCATCCAGCCGACCATATCTCTTTTGCTGAAAATCATCCTGAGCATGTACCTTATGACAGCATAGAGCTGAATTATGGAACGCAAGTATTGTGGCCGACGCATTGTGTACAAGGCACACAGGATGCCGAATTGCATCCTGATTTAAATTTACCAACGGCGCAGCTAATTATCCGTAAAGGTTTTCATCAGCATATCGACAGCTACTCTGCTTTTATGGAAGCAGATCAGAAAACTTCAACAGGTTTGGCGGGCTATTTGCGCGAACGTGGTATTGATACAGTCTTTGTGGTGGGCATTGCCACGGATTTCTGTGTTGCATGGACGGCAATGGATGCACGTAAGCTTGGTTTTGAAACTTTTGTGATTGCTGATTTGACCAAAGGGATCGATTTACAGGGTTCGCTTCAGCATGCATGGCAAGACATGTTGGCGAATGGGGTGAAGCGTATTTACCTGAAAGATATTGTGCAGCAGCATGCACAGGCATTATCTTTGGCATGACCCAGTGGGCTCAGTTGAGAAAAGGCACAAGGGTGTGCCTTTTTTTGTCCCTGTTTTTAAATGGAAGATGCCTATGTCGGCTTTCTTAAAATTCACTCAATTTGTGCAGAAAACATTTGCGATTTGGGTGGTGATGTTTGCAGCGCTCGCCATGTTTTTTCCTGATGTATTTGTTTGGTTAAAAGCATATATCCCATGGATGCTAGGCATCATTATGTTGGGTATGGGCATGACCATGACACTGCAAGATTTTAAAAGTGTATTGCAAAGTCCAAAAGCTGTGATGATCGGGGTTTTAGCACAGTTTATTGTGATGCCGGGATTGGCATTTTTCTTGTGTAAATTATTACAACTGCCGACAGAAATCGCGATCGGGGTCATTCTTGTCGGTTGCTGTCCGGGTGGAACGGCCTCTAATGTCATCACCTATATGGCAAAAGGCAATACCGCATTATCTGTTGCCTGTACCTCTGTTTCGACATTACTCGCACCGGTTTTAACCCCTGCGATTTTCTATTTGCTGGCAAGCCAATGGATTGAAATTAATGCGGCATCGATGTTGGTTTCAATTTTACAAGTGGTTTTATTTCCGATCATTGTGGGGTTAATGATTCGAACTGTATTTAAGCACCGAGTGGATGCCTATATACAGGTCATGCCATTGGTTTCTGTTGTGGCAATTGTGGCGATTGTGGCGGCAATCATTGCGGGTAGCCGAACACAGATTTTGCAATCAGGTTTACTGATTCTTGGGGTAGTGGCCTTACATAATGGCTTGGGCTATCTATTGGGTTTTTGGGCCAGCCGACTGTTTAAATTGCCCTATGCAGACTGTAAAGCAGTGTCGATTGAAGTTGGGATGCAAAACTCAGGTTTGGGTGTGGCATTGGCGGCGACCCATTTTGCTGCTTCACCTCTGACCGCTGTGCCGAGTGCGATTTTTAGTTTGTGGCACAATATTTCGGGTCCCGCACTGGCAACCTATTGGGCAGCACGGACGAGTGAGCCCAAAGCATTGGAACAAGACAAGCCTGTGCAATAAACAAAAAAACAATTCAGTAAAATAGAGGGCAATGTCCCTCTTTTTTGATGTCGAAAATAAATTTTACGATTTGATGAACAGGGCTTTAGGGAATTGCATGCTTTTTTAATTGATTAATGCTATTTGTAACATAAGTGTCATCTCCGCTGCCTAACATGCCGGCAACCACTTTAGATATAGACTGTTTCAAACAGCATTGAGAGGGTATGCAACATTTTCAGCATTCATCAGAGACCTATTATAATCGTGAATTGTCACTTTTAGATTTCAATCGGCGGGTCTTGGCTCAGGCACTCGATTCAAGTTTACCTTTACTTGAACGCTTGAATTTTCTCATCATTTTTTCACGCAATTTAGATGAATTCTTTGAAATTCGCATTGCGGGGCTGATGAAACAACGAGATTTGAATGCGATTGCACGGACGCCAGATGCCATTCCGACTGAAGTGGTCTTAGATGAACTTTCCCAAGTGATTCATGACACGGTTGCAGAGCAATACCAGACCCTCAATCATGCTGTATTGCCTGCATTACAAAGTGAAGGCATTCGCTTTATTCAATTTAAAGATATTTTAGAAAAACATCGGGCGTGGATTAGCCATTATTTTAGTAAAGAAGTTCAACCAGTCTTAACACCAATTAGCTTAGATCCATCGCATCCGTTTCCACGCTTGGTCAATAAAAGCCTCAACTTTATTGTGAGTCTAGAAGGCAAAGATGCCTTTGGTCGTGCCATTGAAATGGCAATTGTGCCTGCGCCACGCTCATTGCCGCGTTTAATCAAAATGCCCGCCGAGGTTGAAGGCAGTGCAGAGACACAAATTTTCCTGACCGCCATTATTCAGCAACACATCAATGACCTATTTCCGGGGATGAAAGCGACGGGCTGTTATGCCTTTCGAGTGACACGCAATGCAGATTTAGTTCTGGCTGAAGATGTGGATGACTTGGCGGTGGCATTAAAAGATGAATTGTCTTCGCGGCGATTTGGTCGGGCAGTTCGCTTAGAAATTGAAGATGATTGTCCGCAAAGCATTATTGATTATTTGTTAGATGAATTTGATTTGAGTGAGCAGGAGCTCTATCGCATTGACGGCCCGATCAATTTATCGCGTCTCAGTGCCAGTTTTAATCGACCTGAACTGAAATATCCGGTCTATACACCGATTATTCCTAAAGTTTTTCGTAAACAAACCGCGATTTTTGATGTATTAAAAACACAAGATGTGTTGTTACATCATCCGTTTGACTCCTTTCAACCGGTTATTAACCTATTACGTGAAGCTGCAAAAGACCCTCAGGTTTTAGCCATTAAGCAGACGCTTTATCGCAGTGGGCCAGATTCGGACATCGTACAAGTTTTGGCGGAGGCGGCTCGCAACGGTAAGGAAGTAACCGCAGTTATAGAACTTCGGGCGCGGTTTGATGAAGAATCCAATATTACCGTGGCCAATATATTGCAAGAAGCTGGGGCTGTCGTGGTGTATGGCATTGTGGGCTATAAAACCCATGCCAAGATGATTTTGATTGTGCGCCGTGAAAATAATCAACTATTGCGCTACGCCCATTTGGGAACAGGTAATTACCACGCAGGCAATGCGCGGATGTATACCGATTATGGCCTGATGACGACGCATCCCGATATTTGCGAGGATGTGCATCGCATGTTTCAGGAACTGACAGGCATGGGCAAGATGGCGAAACTAAAAGCCTTACTGCATGCACCATTTACCCTGCATACCGAACTATTGAAACTGATTGAACAGGAAATTATTGCCGCGCAAGCGGGAAAATACGCACGAATTATTGTGAAGGTCAATGCACTCACGGAACCGCAACTGATTGCTGCTTTGTATCGTGCATCGCAAGCAGGGGTATCTGTAGATTTAATTATCCGTTCGATTTGTTGTTTGATTCCTCAGGTCAAAGGGATGTCTGAGAATATTCATGTGAGATCTATCGTCGGACGCTTCTTAGAGCATACTCGAGTGTATTATTTTGAGCATGCAGGCGAAAAACGATTGTACTGTGCCAGTGCCGATTGGATGGGACGTAACTTATTTTCACGGGTCGAAACCTGTTTTCCCATTTTAGAAAGCCGTTTGAAAAAACGCATTATGAAAGATTGTTTACTTAACTATTTGGAAGATAATCAAAATGCATGGGAAATGCAGTCGAATGGGCAATGGGAGAAAGTCGCGGTTGAAGCAGGTACCGAACCGCATAACGCGCAAAAATATTTGATTGCACAGAAAATTTCGACTGTTTAAGACAAAAAATCCCGACTTAAGTCGGGATTTTTGATTTCGCTCAAACCTTTACGAGGCTTTTGACTGTTTGGATTTTAAAATTTCAGTTCTGAAGTTTTGAGCCAATTCAGCAGCATCACTGTCCATCCCATTGAGCATAAATGCATGACGAGTGAGCACATTGGTCGGATTTGGCAAGCTCACCAATTGGAAATGATCTGAAATCTCTTTGAGCAAAGTTGTCGGCACATGAATGGCACTTTCTTTGGCAACCAATTGTTGTACTAAACGTTCAGCCGCTTGTACAGAAGACAATTGCATGGCTTCGACAGAGCTTGAAATTGCACTACGGGTTTGTAAAACGAAACGTTTTTCTTCACGGTAGCGTTTATATAAAACATCAGAAAGCAATTGGAATACTGAGCTGATCATGGTGAGGCAACGCAGCGCATCTGGAGTGTCAGCGGTCATGCTGATGGTTGCGCCATGTTCATCAAACTTATGTACCGTACTGATGTCAGAACTGTTCAATTTGTAATGTTGAACACAGAGTTCTGTGGTTTTATTTAAGAAAATTTGGCAGAGATTAAAATACGGCACAGACACGGTTTTGTTGACGCTATCGAGCAGCTGTTTCGGATCATAAAATTGAATATTTAATGCCAAGCTGTTGCTGTCGAGAACCACTGGTTTCATGTCTTTATGTTGTTTTGCTTTGGCCTGCGCATTTTGCTGCGCTTGAGCAATCGCCACAGCGGCATTATGTTTTTCTTGTTCTAAAGCCTGCGCTAGCGTTTGAATTTCATGTTTTAGACGTGATTCATTGTTGATTCGCGCTAAATATTCAGTACGACTTGGACGCGCAATAGCGCGATACGCCAACCATAACAAGCCATGTAAGAATAATGAAAATAGAATCGCAGCCCATTGGGTACGTAAGATTTCACCAATACTTGGTTTAATTAAGGTGATTTCAACCGTTCCAACTTTCTTTTCGTTTTGCAGCGCATCTCGAACAAAGATTTCACCGTCACGGGTTTTGGTCAAACCGCCTGTGGCCAAAACTTGATTATTGGCATTTAAAATGCGGATGGAAGCCACGCTCGGGTTGGTTGCATAGCGGTCAGCAAGTAAGGCTAATGATACGGTATTGGCCGGCTCAAGCTCAGATAGGCTGTCTGTAACCAATTGACTGGTCATCAGTTGTCCCTGACTGGCACGGTTTTCGTTCAGTTGGTGGGTTGTTGCCAATACCAATAAAAAGGTATGCAAAGCAAAACAAACTACTAATAGGCTAGCAAATAGCCCTTGTCTAGGCGCATTCAACGTAAACTTCCAAGGCAATTCTATTCAATTTAGATTATGATTCTTACATTAGTTGTAGCTCAGACCCGAGTCAATTCATGCGAGAAATCATTCTTATATCACTTTTAGGACCTGACCAACCTAATCAATTTACACGATTAATGCAGGTTTTGTCCGCACATTCCTTACAGATTTTAGATGTCGGACAAGCAGTCATCCACAATCAGCTGACTTTAGGTATTGTTGTTTCGTCGGAAGACCAGACTGCGACAGCATTAGCCATGAAGGAGATGTTGATTTTAGCACATGATATTGGCTTAACTGTGCGCTTTAAACCAATCTCTACAACAGAATATCAACAATGGGTAAATGAGGGAGGCCGCACACGCTATATCGTTACGGCACTTGCGCCAGAATTACAGGCGTCTCATTTACAGGCAGTTACAAATATTGTGTCGAGCCAAGGCTTCAATATTGAAACTGTGACTCGTTTATCTGGCCGTCCAGAATTAGATGGATCAAGCGAAGGTCCACGCCGTGCCTGCGTTCAATTTGGTTTAAAAGGCCAGATGTTGGATGCCACTGCGATGCGTGCAGCATGTTTACGTCTATCTACCGAACTAGGGGTAGATGTTGCCGTTCAAGAGGACAATGCTTACCGTCGTAATCGTCGTTTAGTCTGCTTTGATATGGACTCAACGCTGATTGAGCAAGAAGTGATTGACGAATTGGCGATTGAAGCGGGTGTCGGCGCTCAAGTGGCTGAAATCACTGAACGTGCTATGCAAGGTGAACTCGATTTCCAACAAAGTTTCCGTGCACGTGTGGCACTGCTCAAAGGTATGGATGCTTCGGTATTGCCTAAAATTGCAGAACGTCTGACTGTCACAGAAGGTGCGGAACGTCTGATTTCAACGCTTAAATCATTGGGTTATCGCACGGCTATTTTGTCAGGTGGTTTTCAGTATTTTGCTGAATATCTACAAGCAAAACTGGGTATCGATGAAGTCCATGCCAATGTACTGGACGTCCAAGATGGCGCGGTAACCGGTGAAGTGAAAGGCCATATTGTGGATGGTGCCCGCAAAGCCTTCTTGTTGACTCAAATCGCTGAAGAAATGGGGATTTCATTAGAACAAGCCATTGCAGTCGGTGATGGTGCGAATGACTTGCCAATGTTGTCTTTAGCTGGCTTAGGCGTTGCCTTCCGTGCGAAACCTTTGGTGCGTCAAAATGCCAATCAAGCCATTTCAAGCGTGGGTTTAGATGGTGTTCTTTACCTGCTTGGTGTGCATGATAAAGATTTAAATCGTGCTTAAAACCATTTAAGGCACAGTCAAAAACGTAGCCAAAAGGCTGCGTTTTTTTATGCCAAGAATTCAGTTCATCGGATGAACGGTAGAAGAAAATTGTCGATAAAAACAACGATTAACAGCATTCGAAAAATTAATTTTTTTAGCCTAAAACCAGCTGTTTTTTTTGTAATGACACTCGAAACGAGATGCCATCATTGTTCTAGAATTTCTTTAAAAAGAAAAAATGTAATGACAAAATAATGTTGCGACAAGGTGTGTCGCATGGACAAAAAACGAGACTTTTTTTATGCAAAAAACTCAGCATAATGCTTGCAAGAGATTGAGATCGACCAAATCTATTTACTGAAGATACAGTAGTGAGACGGCTCAGCATCCTGTAAGACAAGAGATGTCAGTTGTCAAATGACGGAGGTTTTTATGTTAACAGCGAATTTAGCAACAATCGTTGGCCTGAGCTTGGTATCGGCGGCTGTGATTGCTGTTTTCTTCTCGCCTTATCGTCGCTGGTTAAGTTTTATGCTGGCGGGGATGCTGGTGTGGGGACTCATTGAAGTGATTCGATTTGGCACACAAACCATGTTTGAATTATCAGTGACCTATAGTTATTTAACGGCATTAATGGCCGCAATGGTGGTATTCACTTTAGTATTGTTACGTGAAGACCGCCGTGCAGAGCGTGCGATGGCAAAGCGCCAATGTATAGAGCACACGCCTGTATATGATGAAGAACAGCAATGTTCGAGCCGATAAGTGCCAGAACAAAATTTCAATGAAAATGCGCCTAAGGGCGCATTTTTTTATGAACGCATTAGTCCGATTTGAGATACAAAGCCTTACTTCTCAAAAGCCAAGTTATGGTAGGATGAAGCCAGTCAATTTTCCAACAATTACAATAGGCTTTAAGTCATGAAACTATCATCAATTCCTGTCGTAAAACTACCTTTAGTTGATGTCAGCACGGATCCACTTGATTTACTCGTGGCAGGTTTAGCGCTTCGTATGAAACAGCTTGCACGTACTAGCCCTAAATTCATTGAATTGGTTCATGAACGTCAATTCCGCATTCAAATCGGCACGGATTTAGGTGTTGCACGTCAAATTATTGTAAATAACGGACAGATTGATACTGTTTCAGGCGATGCTGAAAAAGCAGACTTTATTTTGCAATTTGCGGACAGCGAACAGGGCGTGAAAACCCTAATGAAAGGTGACCCAACAGCATTTATGACGGGTATGCAAAATGGCAGTATTAAAATGGAAGGTGATTTTGGTCTACTGGTTTGGTTTAACCAAGTGGCGAAGTTAATTCCACCTAAACTTCCAAAACCAGTTAAAGAAAAAATCAAAATCGCACGTGCGTTTATTAAAGAAAAAACAGGTAAGTAAGATTTACGCCTTGTTCTCCTCCTTTAGCGGGAGGATTAAAAAAAAGCCCTCTTTTGAGGGCTTTTTTAATGCTTCAGTGGTTATTCAACTTCTAAATTAAAGGTCACTGGACCGTCATTAACCAAATGCACTTTCATGTCGGCAGCAAAGATACCTGTTTGTACATGGTCATATTGGCGCTTGGCATAATCGACCAGCTGTTCATACAGTGCTTTGGCATCGCTTGGCGGCATGGCAGGGCCAAAATCGGGGCGCAGGCCTTTTTGCGTTTGCGCCATCAGGGTAAATTGAGACACCAAGAGGATACCGCCGCCGGCTTGACTGACATTCCAGCCCATCTTGCCTTGTTCATCATCAAAAAAACGGTATTTCAAGATCTTATCGATCAGCTTTTTGCCTTTTTCTAAATCGTCAGCTTTGCCAAGTCCTAAAAACACCAAAATACCGTGATTAATTTCACCCGTGATCTCACCATCCACCACCACTTTGGCTTCTAAAACACGTTGTAACAAGGCCCGCATAACTTCTTCCGAGTAGAAAATTGAACATAGGGCAGGGATTGTAGCAAAGACAGCATTCTTTCGAAGCGATGTTTAGAAAACTTTGGGCTCAAACATTTGAAAATGAACTGTATATTTTTTATAAATCTAATAATACGATTGAATTTATGAAAATAATCTGTTTTATCTATTTATTAAATATCAGTATCTTTGCGGGGCAGGAAAGGTATTTAACAGAGAGATTAAGACGATGTTTAAGCGTTCTTTATTGGTTGCGATGTTAGCAACAGCAACAACGGCGACTCAAGCAGCGCCATTAACCAAAGACAATGGTGCACCAGTAGGCGATAACCAAAACTCGATTACTGCGGGTCCAAATGGTTCAGTTCTACTTCAAGACGTACAATTGGTTCAAAAATTACAACGTTTTGGTCGTGAGCGTATTCCTGAGCGTGTGGTACATGCCCGTGGCACAGGTGCGTATGGTGAATTCGTTGCAACTAAAGATTTATCTGATCTCACCATTGCTTCATTGTTCAAAGCAGGTACTAAGACTCCAGTTTTCTTACGTTTCTCGACTGTAATTCATGGTAAAGGTTCTCCAGAAACTTTACGTGACCCGCACGGTTTCGCGATCAAGTTCTATACGCAAGAAGGCAACTGGGACTTAGTGGGTAACCAAACTCCAGTATTCTTCATCCGTGATGCGATCAAATTCCCAGACTTCATCCATGCCATGAAGCCTAGCCCAATCAACAACGTTCAAGACGCAAACCGCGTATTTGATTTCTTGTCTAGCCAGCCATGGGCAACCAACATGTTGACTTATGTGTATGGTAACCAAGGCGTGCCTACCAGCTACCGCGAACAAGACGGCTTTGGTGTACATGCGTACAAGCTTTATAACGACAAAGGCGAATACAAATACGTTAAATTCAACTTCCGCTCTAAACAAGGCGTGAAAGGTCTGAACGTTAAAGAAGCTGCTGAGCAACAAGGTAAAGATTTTAATCACTTGACTAACGATCTTTATAACAACATCAACGCTGGTAAATTCCCGAAATGGGATCTTTATATCCAAGTGTTAGATCCTAAAGATTTAAACAGCTTTGATTTTGACCCGCTTGATCCAACAAAAATCTGGCCGACGAACCTAGTTCCAGAAACTAAAGTCGGTACGTTAACGCTGAACCGTATGCCGAAAAACTTCTTCAATGAAACTGAACAAGTGGCATTGGCTCCAGGTAACTTAGTCCCAGGTATCGAGCCTTCAGAAGACCGTCTATTACAAGGTCGTATCTTCTCTTACTCAGATACTCAAATGTACCGTTTAGGCGCGAACCACCAGCAAATTCCAGTCAACCGTCCGCTTGTTGCTGTTAACAACAACAACCAAGATGGCTACATGAATGTTAGCGAGCGTGATTCTGACGTGAACTACGAGCCAAGCCGTAAAGTGCCTAAAGCTGCCACTGAGAAAGCACGCGCTGTTCAAACTCCGCTGACAGGCACAGTTCAACAGATCGGTACCAAAGAGCAAAACTTCAAGCAAGCGGGTGAGCTTTACCGTTCATACTCTGCTAAAGAAAAAGAAAACTTAATCATGAACTTGGCTGCGGATCTTGGCAACGTAAAAGATTCTGAAACCAAGCACATCATGTTGTCTTACTTCTACAAAGCAGATGCAGACTACGGTATGCGTATGACTAAAGCAGTAAACGGCAACCTTGCAACAGTAAAAGCTAAAGCAGCACAACTGAAAGACTAATTTCGATCAGTCTGAAGGATTGGTAACTAGGGTCTAGAACGTTACCTCAAAAAAGTCCTATGAAGCTCCATACCTTTCCTGCACCCTAGGGGGGAGTTTCATAGGCACTCCTTAAATATTCATTTTTTTAATGAAATGAATTGTTTCCAATTCAATTCTACATTCGATTTCTGTTGGAGTTCATCATGAAAGTTATGCAGCATTTGACTTTAGCCAGTCTTCTTGCGTTTGGTTCCGCATTCGCAAACGTGGCAATCGCGGAAGATATCTCCCCCGCTAAAGCAGCTGCAAGCGATCAGATGACCTCACAACAGGAATTGATCGCAATCTTCTTTGCCGCAGCCAAAACTGGCAATGAAGAAGTGATTAATGAGTTTCTCAAGCACGGTTTTCCGGTCGATGTGCGCAATGCTTCGGGTTTTACACCACTGATGATGGCGACCTATTATGGTCATCAAAATATTGTGACTCGTTTGCTAGAACACGGTGCAGACCGCTGCGCACGTGACAATAAAGGCAACACCGCATTGATGGGTGCCATGTTTAAATTAGAATGGGCGATTGCAAAGCAATTACGCCAATTGGATTGCGATGCAAATGCCAAAAAAATGGGGCAAAAGACTGCAGAACAGTTTGCGCGTGAATTTGGTCAAGAAGAAAAATATCGACAGTTACTCAAAAAATAATGAGCTTGATCGCGCTCAGCTTCAGCAAAAAAATTGAAAAAAGTCGATGAATCGCGGTGATTTATAAGTTATTCCACTAAATCAATCGGCTTTTTATCAATAAAGTATGCTTTAATGCAAAGAGTTGATAAAAACTGAAAGTCTTTATGTCTCCAATCATCCAATCCTTATTAGACACAGATCTGTATAAATTCACCATGCTTCAGGTGGTGTTACACAAATTTCCGCAAACCCATAGTGTGTATCACTTTCGTTGCCGTAACTTGGATGATACAGCCTATCCACTGGTTGAAATTTTGGATGATTTAAACATGCAGCTCGACATGCTTTGTCAGTTGAAGTTTAAAGAAGATGAATTGCAGTATTTACGCAGTTTACGTTTTATTAAAAGCGATTTTGTTGATTATCTTGAATTATTTCAGCTTAAACGCCGTTTTATTAAAGCGGGTATTGATGATGAAGGTCGACTCGACATTTGGGTAGAAGGCCCAATGGTTCAAGCGATGATGTTTGAAATCTTTGTTTTAGCCATCGTCAATGAATTATATTTCCAACGTATTCGTACACCCGAAGTTTTAGCCGAAGGTGAGCGCCGTTTACAGCATAAGATTGCCTTGCTGAAGCAGTATGAAGCACGGCAAAATCCAAATGATCCACCATTCTTGGTCTCTGATTTTGGCACGCGTCGTCGTTATAGTTATGCATGGCAAAAGCATGTAATTGAAGAATTAAATCAGGCTTCACCGTATATTTTCCGCGGTACAAGTAATGTTCTGATTGCCAAAGACTTGAACATTACTCCAATTGGTACGATGGCGCATGAGTTCCTACAAGCATTCCAAGCGCTTGATGTTCGTCTACGTAACTTCCAGAAGTCTGCGCTAGAAACATGGGTGCAGGAATACCGTGGTGACTTAGGAATAGCCTTAACGGACGTTGTCGGTATGGATGCGTTCCTACGTGACTTCGATTTGTACTTTGCCAAACTATTCGACGGTTTACGTCATGACAGTGGCGACCCGTATGAATGGGGCGATAAAGCCTATGCACATTACAAAAAGCTTAAAGTCGATAGCAAAAGTAAAATGCTGACCTTTAGTGATGGTCTAAATATCGAAAAAGCGTGGGATTTGCATAATTACTTCAAAGACCGTTTCCAAGTTAGCTTTGGTATTGGCACCAACTTGACCAATGATATGGGACAAACTGCGCTGAATATCGTACTGAAACTGGTTGAATGTAATGGTCAATCTGTGGCAAAAATTTCAGATAGTCCGGGTAAAACCATGACGGATAATGATACTTTCTTAGCGTATCTACGTCAGGTGTTTGACATCTCTGAAGTTAGCGCTTAAACACAGCATTAGATAAAAATAAAAAAGCCGAATCAATGATTCGGCTTTTTTATATCTAAAATATTGCTAAAGGAATGCAAAAATTCAGAATAATAGTGAAAATGACTTATGCTAAGATCGAATTTAATCGCACAAAATACAACACGAACAACGATGACAGTATCTACACTGAATTTTGGTCTGCTGATTGAAGCGGAAGAATTGGTTCCACATCTTGGTAATGAAAAACTACGGATCGTCGATTTGAGTCGTCGTTCGGTTTATGACCAATTGCATATTCCACATGCACTGCATGTGCAGCCGAAACTGTTAGTGCGCCAAGAAGAACAAGCGATGGGGCTTTTACCTGACCAAGCTGGCTTAGAACAGCTCATCAGCTATCTGAATATCAGTCCAGAACATCATGTAGTAGTGTATGACGATGAAGGTGGGGCATGGGCTGGTCGACTGATTTGGAACTTACATTGCCTCGGTTTTGAAAATACCAGTCTCCTCAATGGTGGCATCCATGCTTGGCTTGGGGCAGGCTTACCGACCTCGTCTGAAATTGAGCAATTTGAACCCGTGAGCCCATTGGTTGAAGTAAGTGCGGAGGCGCGTGCTCAGTATCAAACAGATTATGATGAGCTATTGGCTCGTGTGCAGCAGGAGCAGATCCAAGTATGGGACTGCCGTACCGAAGATGAATATACAGGCCTACGTTTGGCTGCGCGACGCGGCGGTCACATTCCGGGGGCACGACATTTCGAATGGAGTACTGCCCTTAACCGAGAAAATCATTTAAAATTGCATCCTTTAGAACGCACACAACAACGCTTAGAACAATTGGGATTCAATTTAAACGAACCTGTGGTGGTATATTGTCAGTCCCATCATCGGTCGGGCCTAGCTTATATACTAGGACGTTTACTCGGTTGGAATATTCGAGCTTACGATGGTGCGTGGAGCGAGTGGGGCAACCGACTCGATAGTCCTGTGATCACCGGAGAGTTGCCGTCTTGAGCCTTACATCTCAGTTAAAAAAACAAATTTTTATTCAAGCTCAGCGTGTTGTTCCACAGCACAAATTATCACGTATCGTGGGTAAATTGGCTGCAAGCGAAAACCCTGTGGTGAAAAATGCTGTGATTACCGCATTTAAAGCGCAGTATGGCATCGACATGTCGATTGCTGAGCAAAGCAATGCCTTAAAATTTAAATCCTTCAATGAATTTTTCACTCGTTCTTTAAAAGAAGGCGTACGTGTAGTTGATGCAAATGCCAACAGTGTTGTTTCACCCGCAGATGGTGCGATTTCACAACTAGGTAAAATTGAAAATGGTGACGTATTTCAGGCCAAAGGGCAGAAGTTCACCGTTGAAAACCTGATTGCCGATCCACAATTGGCAGAGCCGTTTAAAAATGGCCAGTTTGCTACGGTTTATTTGTCACCAAAAGACTACCACCGTGTACATATGCCATTTGCAGGAACATTGACAGAAACCCTGTATGTACCGGGTGAATTGTTCTCAGTAAACCAGACCACTGCTGAAAATATTCCGGGTTTATTTGCCCGTAATGAACGTATGGTCTGCTTATTTGATACAGAAGTCGGTCGTATGGCGGTTGTATTGGTGGGCGCAATGATCGTGGCAGGTATTGAAACCGTGGCTACAGGTAAAGTTAAACCTACAGGGCGTTTGGAACTCAATCAACACGATTTATTCTTAGAAAAAGGTGCAGAATTGGGCCGTTTTTATTTAGGTTCAACAGCGGTAGTGTTGTTTGAAGAAAACAAAATGCAATGGGATGCGACCTTTAAAGCCAACTCGACTGTGGTGATGGGCGAAGCTATAGGGCATACCATTTAATGAATTCCCTCTCCTTTTAGGAGAGGGTTAGGGAGAGGTTTTTGAGCTAAGCGGATGTATTCAAAAAAGAATCCCTTCTAACCTCCCTTTATTAAAGGAATGAATAAAAAAAAGCGCCATCAGGCGCTTTTTTTAAATTCAAAATTTAGCGTTTTACGACGATCGAGTCGATACTGCTATGACGTAAAGTTTGTTGTGCAATCACAGCAGCTTCTTGTGAATCATAGGGGCCAGACACGACGCGATACCAAACTTTGCCATTTTCATTACTTTGGATCACATCGGCAGATAAGCCATTTAAAATAATTTCTGCACGACGGGCATCGGCTTGGTCAGGGTCATCATAGCTACGCACTTGCAAAATATAGCTTGCAGGGGCAGGTGTTGTTTCTGTGGCTTCAATACCCGGCTCAGTCGGTGTAGTGGTATCCGTTTCAGGTGCTTCAACGATCACCACGGTTTCTTTGGTATCTGTTTCAGGCACAGCTTGATCTGGAATCGGGGTGACTTGTTGCTGAGGCAACAGATCATAAAAACGGTAATCTTTATTGGTTTCTTCTTGGTAGTGTTCAGAGGTAATTTGACCTTTCGGTTTTACCGGCTCCCATGGTTTCCATAACATCAAGGCCACCAAGAAACTCAACACGATTAAAATGATCACAAGTGTACCTAACCATGCAGGAATCAATGGTTTTTTAGGCTGATTTGGCCGCTCTGATACACCGCGTTGCGTTTTTCCAAACACGAGGAAACCTCTTTAATTGTAATTGTTACGAACCTAGCGGGAACTGACCCAAAACCAAGTTCTGATTATTATATATTACATGACTGTCATGCTGTTTATGTTTAATTTTCACAATTTCAACATCTTCAATTTTTCATTAAAAGATGACTGAATATCCATGAAAATACAGGCTCATAAAGAGCCTGTATAGGCGTCAATGTATATGGTCATACATGGACGGATTCTAACGTATGCTAAGAATGGCTTACATTGATTCAGGCGCACTCACACCCAATAATTCAAGACCATTGCGTAAAACTTGCTGTACATTTACAGACAGTAATAAGCGCGCTTGAGTCAGTTCTGCATCATCACCCAAGACTTTATTTTCGTTGTACCAACCATGGAACAACGCCGCCAATTCTTTCAAGTAGTTACCCACTTGGTGTGGTTCATAGCTGTTTGCTGCACGAACCACAATTTCAGGGTAAGCCGCAAGTTTAGCAAGAACTTCAGTTTCAGCTTCTAACTCAAGTTTAGCTGCAAATTGACGTGCAGCTTCAGCAGAGAATTGAACGTCTGTCGCAGCCGCTTTTTCGAGCATACGGCAGATACGTGCGTGTGCATATTGGATGTAGTACACCGCATTGTCTTTACTTTGAGACACAGCAAGGTCTAAGTCGAAGTCAATGTGTTGTTCTGATTTACGCATGACGTAGTAGAAACGAGCAGCATCGTTGCCCACTTCTTTACGTAAGTCGCGTAAAGTCACGAATTGACCTGAACGAGATGACATTTGAACCATTTCGCCGCCACGCCATAGGCTCACAAATTGAACCAAAAGCACGGTCAATTTTTTAGAATCATAGCCAAGTGCATCAATCGCTGCTTTCACACGTGCGATATAACCGTGGTGGTCTGAACCCCAGATATCCACGATATCGGTATAGCCACGTTGTAGTTTATTTAAGTGATAAGCAATGTCGGATGCGAAGTATGTAGTCTGACCATTACGACGTTTCACAACACGGTCTTTTTCATCACCAAATTCAGTTGATTTGAACCAGATGTTGCCATCTTTTTCGTATAAGAAACCACGTTGATCGAGCATTTGTAATGCTTCATCAATTTTTTCAGTCAAGGTTGCTTCGCTGAACCATTGATTGAAAGTCACGCCAAATTCACCGAGGTCATCTTTAATGTCATCGAGAATGGCTTTCAGCGCAGCTTGATGGAACACACGGTAACCCGCAGCCAAATGGTTTTGTGAATTATGAATTAGGCCATCAATGTGTTTTTCTTTATCGCCTGAAACAACGACTTTATTGCCTTCGCTATCGAGTTCAGCGGCATATTGCACATCTTCTGGAACATCTTTGTAGATGTCGGCAACAGGGCGTACATAAGCATCGCCATCTTTGTCGATAATGCTTTGAGCGATTTCTTTAACGTAGTCGCCTTGATATGCATTTTTAGGGAAGACCAGTTGTTGACCGGTCAATTCTAAATAACGCAAGTAAGTCGATGTCGCCAAGATATCCATTTGACGGCCAGCATCGTTGACATAGTATTCACGGTCAACTTTGGCACCTGTTGCTTCAAGAAGATTGGCAACGGTCATACCGTAAGCTGCGCCACGACCATGACCAACGTGTAGGCTAGACGTTGGGTTGGCTGAAACGAATTCCACTTGAACACGTTTTTCAGCATTGGCCTGAGTGCGACCGAACTGATCTTTCTGAGCTTGAATTTGGTCTAAGACAGCAAAACGTTGGTCAGCATTTAAAAAGAAGTTAATAAAGCCAGGACCTGCAATTTCTGCTTTGCTGATATCTGCGACTTCTGGAAGATTTGCCAGAATTTTTTCGGCTAAATCACGCGGCTTCATACCTGCAGCTTTAGAGGCAATCATGGCAATGTTTGACGCAAAGTCACCGTGGCTTCGGTCTTTGGTTCGGGTCAAATTGCTAGTATTGTTCCAGTCAGTTGGGAGTACACCTTCAGCTTGAAGGGATTGCACTGCATGATCGAGCGCTGCTTGTATTGCCGTATTCATAATCAGTCGAAAAATAAATGTCGCAGAAAAACGGTAAATATAGCAAATTTCAGGCTCTTTAGGTGAACCCATTTGTTGCGAATAAAAAATATTCGATAAAAGTGAAGCATTGCTTATATCGAAGTAAAACGATATAAGTAGTTTAGCGATTCAGGATCACTGCTTGAGTATATGGACATGTCACAACCCACCCCTAAAATTTTTGGCAATGTGCCGAAGTTAGCTGCACGCTGGGCGCTGATTATCGTGCCGTTTATTTTATCCTGTCTCATGAGCGGTATTATTTCGTTTATTAATATGCTCAGAAATTTAGGCTGGTTTGAGGGATTTGTGACTCTATGGCTGCATAATTGGATGATTTCATGGGCAATTGCTTTTCCCATTGTACTGATTTTATTGCCATTTGTTCGAAAGTTTACAGGCCTGCTGGTTGATATGTCAGGGCCACAGCCACCTGCAAAATAAGCCTGCATGTAAGTCACAGCTGAGTCAAACGGTGACTTACTGCATTTCGCTTTAAATATTTATAGGCTATCGCGACAACTCACTGCTTTAGAGAGTAACTCGGCTTTGTTGTTTTGGAAGGTATAGAGTTTTGAGGAATTAAACACTTTAATGACTTTGGCCTGAGCGACAGCGGTTTTAAAGCTTTGGAACTTTTGCTGATGGGCTGTCTCAAACGGATTTCCAAAGTTTTTATTGTCGAGCAGAATTTGAATTTGCCCCACATTTGTATCATGTGCTTTTAGGATCTCTTGGCCATCCGCGTTGCTTATACTGAAAGTTGGGCGCTGAGTGCTGATTTTGCAATTCAATTTGAGGCTCAAGGTGAAATTGTCTGCCGATTTATTTTTGAGGGTAGATGTGCCTTGTT
Source organism: Acinetobacter sp. YH12045 (assembly GCF_013419925.1). Classification (NCBI taxonomy): domain Bacteria; kingdom Pseudomonadati; phylum Pseudomonadota; class Gammaproteobacteria; order Moraxellales; family Moraxellaceae; genus Acinetobacter; species Acinetobacter sp. YH12045. Next base: position 65,242 of record NZ_VOZE01000004.1, read on the forward strand.
GATCATTTTCAATATAGATCCACTGATTTTTCGGCATATTGGTTAGTAGGGTTTCTAACTGTTGTTGGGTACTTTTGCTGATATCGACTGTGCCTTTTTTATCGATTTCAGGGGCTTTTTCTTTACCGAGCATGCCCATCACTTTGTCGCTGACTGTGCTACTGGTTTTGGAAATGGTCTGGCAAGCGCTTAAGCTACTGATGATTAGAATGAATGGTAGTGTATAGATGGCAGGTAAATGCATAGATTTTATTGTTCTATTAAATTTTCGGATCGGCAAAGTTTAACGGTTCTACGCATAAAGCTCAAACCTGCGGCCAATCTCCTTTGAGGAGGACTGCTGCAGGCGGCTAAAGCAGCCATTCTACACAGGCACGAATAATCCCCAGTGCGAGGCCAATAAAACCACCGACCACGACACCATTGACTCGAATCATATGCAAGTCGCCACCGACTTCGTTTTCGATCTTATCGATCATTTCACGTGAATCCCATTCATGTATACGTTCACTGATAAACCGAATGACTTTTTCGCTATATTGATCGGAGAGATTGATGGCAATATCACTCATTTTTTCATTCAGCAATTGGCGTACAGCGACATTAGAGACAATATTTTCGCCCACTTGTTGAATGGCGACACGTAGGTTTTGTGCAATCCCAGAGTCGGGTTTTTCTAAATCAGAACGAATCGCGTCGCATAAAATCACCACTGCACCACTGATAAAATTCAACATTTGTGGACTATCGAGCATGGCATCTTTGGTACTGTTCAGGCGTTGGCTGGCTACACTTTGATTGTCTGCCAGTTGCTGCATAAGCTGCTGTGCCATTTCTTCAATTTTTCGACGCCAAGGATGTTCTGGATCGGCCAACATAGATTCGACACGGCTCACCAATGAATCAATGGTGCGTTGTTGTACATCAATGCCGATCCAGCTTGCACCTTTGGCGAGCTTCCAAACCCCGAGTTCTTTAAACAACTGACGTGATAAATCACGGGTTTGTTCAGGGTGCTGTAACATCCAGTCATGGGCTAAATCTAATCCACGTTGCAGGACATCTTGATGGAAATCATTTTCTAAAACTGCTCGCAGCATTTCACTGGCAAGATGGTTGACTTGCGTATTGCGTACCCATTGCACGCTGTTATTTTGGATAAATCGTCCAATTTGTTCCTGACCGACAAATTCGAAAATTTTCGGTACCGTTTGCTGAATGACTTGAGTCACTTGCGCATTATTGTGCGGATTGGCCAACCATTTCCCGACGGCAAGAGAGAGATCCGTCTCCGCTAAACTTTTTTCAACCACTTGTGGTGAAAGAAAATTTTCCTGAACAAAGCGGCCCATGGACTCAGCAATGCGCGCTTTATTGCGTGGAATAATTTCTGTGTGGTCACGTAAAAATTTAGGAATCGGAATACGACCAAAGGGATTGCGAAATAAAACGGTTATCGCATACCAGTCTGCCAAACCACCAACCACTCCAGCTTCTGCTGAAAGCATTAAAATATGAATGAGCCAGACGTATTCAGGCAGCAATTTAGCTGCGATCATCAATGCAATCCACGCCAGCACCGCCACCACCAAAGCAATGGTGGCGAAGCGTTTACTGCGTTGCAGACTAGGTGAAACAGCGGGCTGTTCAGTTGGGCTCATCAATGATCGGGTCTCTATGGGTTGACTTATTTAGAGGTGGGCTCAGCGGCTACAGGCAAAGGATTTCCTTGGCTGTCTAAACCATATTTAGCTCCGAGTGACTGCAAAATCAAGCGAGCATCAAAGGCATCCTGAGGGGCTTTGGCACGATCTTTATAGCAAGTAATACTGTAGGAAACTTGAGTCGGATCGAGTGTGACCACCTGTGGAACGTCATAAAACGGGCCTGGCCAAAATCCGGGATGGCGACGATAATAGCCATATGGATAAGGCATAGGGTCTGGGTAAATCACCGCTTGACGCGGTGGTTTTTGACTCCGATTACTCGGATCATCCATGACTTTAAAATATTGAAAGCCATTGTGTAGGGTGGTTTGAGCGGCTTTAACCAAGGTAATTTCTTCGGCAGTACCATAGCTCATATTGGGGCGAGCTTGAAAGCTAATACGGTAGCTTTGCGCATTTAATGGTGTCGCAGAATATTGACCGAGTTGTTCAAAGGTCAAAGGTTTTGATGGGGTTGTGGCACAGCCAGTCAAACCGAGTGCTGCGGTCATGGCTGCTGCGATAATGAGTTTGTTCATGCGCATACTCCTGTTTAGTCGGTTCATGGCAAGGGGAGATACTGGCCAAAAGCCGTCAATTAAAAGCTAGAATTGGGCTGGGTTAAAAATTCCAATTCCTCTGCTGTGGATGTTCTGCCCAATACCGCATTGCGATGCGGGTAACGTCCAAATCGATCGATAATCACTTTATGCTTTTTTTCAAATTCTAAGTTGATCGGATTGCCCAGTTGCTCAAATAATTTTAACGCGCTTTGATGGATTTTTGTCGATTCGCTATGCATAAAGGGCATATATAAAAATGAGCGCTGTTCAGGGCTTAATTGTAGATCTAAACCCTGCGCGATGGCTTCTTGTGCAAGCGCCAAAGCCAGTGCATCTTGGGCAAAAGCCAAGCCAGAGTCACGGAATAAATTTCGCGAAAACTGATCTAAAACAATAATTTCAGCCAAGCGACCTTCGGCTGTGGTGCGCCATTGCCACAGTTCTGCTTGACTGGCCGCTTGATGGATGTCTTTAAACTTTTTTTCGATTAAAACATCAAAATTATTGCTTTTAGCGAACCAATTGGGCTGATTTTCTAGGTTAAACCAAAATTCGAGAATATCTTGATAATTCATAAGTTTTAAGCATTATTAGCATATACTTGTTTATAAAATCACAAATTTCAAATGTCATATAGAGTAAGTTTGTGATAAAAAATTGCCAAAATAAAATCACGGTTTGTCTCAAAACTATACAGTGGGTCATATGCCCACTTCAAATCGCGTTATACTGATATAAACTGATGATTTTATTTTAGTAGTTTCTTCCATTTAAGCGAGATAGCAATGAGTCAACCCGAATCGACCTCTCAAGACATTTTACCGACTTGGGTAGATTCTTCGCTGATTAAAGGAATGTTGCGCGGTATTGAGCGCGAAAGCTTACGTATGCAAAGCAACGGTTTCTTGTCTCAGGCCGACCACCCCCAAGCCTTGGGTGCGGCTTTGACTCATCCGCATATTACGACAGACTATTCTGAAGCTTTAATGGAATTTATCACACCGCCAAAAGAAACCATTACCGAGGCGTTGAACTATCTGCAAGATATTCATGCTGTTGCGCATACGCATTTGGAACATGGTGAGAAACTTTGGCCGTTGTCGATGCCGTGCATGTTGGATAAAGACGAAGACAGTATTCGTTTAGCGCAATATGGCAGCTCGAATATTGGGCGCTTTAAAACCTTGTATCGTCGTGGTTTAGGGGTGCGCTATGGTCGCCGTATGCAGACCATTTCAGGGGTACATTATAATTTATCTTTCCCAGATCATTTCTTTGAAGCACTGCAACAGCACGAAACTGACGACGCCCTCAAAGCATTGAGCTTACAAGATTATCGCAGTCATCGTTATTTCGGCCTGATCCGTAATTTTATTCGTTTAACGCCATTGGTGATGTTTTTGGTTGGGGCGAGTCCGTCGGTGTGTAAATGTTTTATGACTGGACGTGAACATCAGCTGTTACCGCTCTTAAAAGGCACGCTATTTTTACCCTATGCAACGGCGCTGCGTATGGGAAATTTTGGCTATCAAAATTCAGCACAAAAACAGTTAGGGATTCACTACAACGACATTCAGGCGTATTTGGAAGGTTTGCAAAAAGCGGTGCATACCCCGTATGCTGCATTTAGTCATTTAGGTTTAAATGATGAACAGGGTGAACCGATTCAAATTAATGACCATGTGTTGCAAATTGAAAATGAATACTACAGTTTGGTTCGTCCGAAACAAGTGCCACAGGATGGTGAAACACCGTCTGAAGCCCTGCAAAATCGTGGCGTAGGTTATGTTGAATTACGCGCGGTAGACGTCAATCCTTATAGCCCGATTGGGATCAATGAAGACACGGCAGGCTTGCTCGAAGTGGTGGCTTTGTACTGTTTATTGCAAAACAGTCCAGCGTTGTTAGATGCCGAACAAAATGAAATTGAGAAAAATCAGGCGGAAGTAGTGAACCGTGGTCGTGCCCCAAATGCAGTGATTTTACAGCAAGGGCAAGCGATTCCAATTGAAACATGGTGTCGTACACATGTTGCTGCGATGCAACCGTTGGCTGAATTGCTAGATGATTCTTACAATACAAATATTTACACTCAGGCAATGGCTGTGATGCAATCACGCATTGATGAAGTCGATGAAACATTGTCGGCACGTATGATTAGCGATACTTTAGAACAAGGTGGAACTTGGGGCTTTGGTAGCTTTATGGCCTTACAACATGCTGAAGTGTATGAGCAGCATGTCTTGAGCCCTGAAGCTGCTGCATATTTTGCACAAGCTGCTGAGCAGTCTTTAGAAAAACAGGCTCAACTTGAGCAAGACTGTACCTTGAGTTTTGAAGAATATTTGAAAAACTTTAGATAAAAAATTTTAAGAGGATTTACCATGAAATGGAGTTTCCGCTTCGTGAGTGGTTTGTTGTTTTTAGCCAGCGTGATCGGTATGTCTTTTGCGCTGTTTTTAGAACATGTACAAGGCTTAGAGCCTTGTCCGTTGTGCGTATTCCAACGTATTGGTTTGATTGGACTCGGCATCATTTCATTGATTGCGTTGATTCACAATCCAGCATCGAATTGGGGTAAACGCATTTACGCATTGTTGGGGACACTATCAATTCTTTGGTCTGCTGGGGTGGCTGCGCGTCATATTTGGCTGCAAAACTTACCGCCAGACAAAGTACCGAGCTGTGGCCCAGGACTGGATTATTGGGTAGAAACGCTGCCGTTAAAATCGGTCTTTGAGCAAGTGCTGACAGGCTCTGGTGAGTGTGCCAAAGTGGATTGGACGTTCTTGGGACAATCCTTACCGGTTTGGTCATTGGTGTTTTTTGCGGTCTTAACTTTGCTTAGCCTTTGGCAGTTATTACGTAAATACCCAAGCAGACCAGTGCCACGTTTACGTGATAAATTTTAATTTAGTGATACATAAAAAAGCCCTCAGTTGAGGGCTTTTTTACGCATACACATGGTGGAAATTTTACCTTAGGTTAGGGCAATGCCTTCCATACTTTCCAAGTCCATCATAAATTCATAAATGTGGTCACAAGCTTTATCGTCATTATTTGGATAGAACCAATGCACGATTTGCTCAGCCACTTGCGGATGATGCTGAATTTCAAAATGGTTCAGGCCATAAAATATTGCTTTATGTGAGTCAGGTACTTTTAATTGGTAGCGTGGGTTTGGGTGTTCTCCTAACGCACTTTTCACACTGACCAAGTAATCTCCAATCACATGTCGCGTTTTATTGCGACGATGTTCATATTCGATGGTCCCTGCCACGAGGTAGGTATTGATATGCGATGGAATCGGGGCTGGTTTACGGTTGTCGTCCATGAGTCCAATACGGACATCATTATGTTCCCAATCATCATCACGCACGCTGCCATAGCGCAAATCTAAAATGCCGTTACTGCGAATATTCACCACGTGGCCCACGATTTTGACCAAAGGGAAACGCCCCAATTGATCTTGCAGATGAAATCCGATACGTTCAAGCACAGCACCATGATGCGGTGAGCCTAAGCAGACTAGATTTTCGACTTGATGAATCCATTGATACATATTTTGTTTGCCATAAAAAATGGCACTACGGGACACTAAGCCTCCCATACTATGACCAATTAAGTCGATACTGGTAATGCCGGGGTTGCGACGGACCAAATCTTCTAATGTATTGGCTAGGCTGCGACCATTGGTCGAGATACGACGACCCGTATTGTAATTTAAATACAGCATGGTGTTATGGTCACGTTGAGAAAGTAATTTTTCACCAATGCCGCCATATTTGGCTGTCGACCATGACAGATGATTCATGCACAGCCCATGAATTAACAGGGTAATACGACCGTTTAATTCGCCTTTTTGTACCGCACCATAATGGTCGTAAACCACCATCGGTAAGGCCATCGGGTTGTGATATTTCAGTAAATAGTCACCCAGCACCCCATTCAGCGCACCTACTAGAAAATGTAAAGACGGCGTGAGGGGTTTGTCGTGTAAGCGTGGGAATTTTTCAATAATGCTACGCAGCGTTGGTGCAAGTAAATAATTGCCATAATTGAAAAAAGTGTTGTAAGAAAATTCGTAAATCCGTGCAATGGTCGGCTGCTTATGAAAGGCTTTCGAGCCTTGTTCGCTCATTCCAAAAATACTGATTAAAATTTCACGTTGAATGTTTTTGATCAAGTCATGCACGACATCACTAAAACGCATTGTCACGAGTTGTGCCAAACCTTCCAGCACATCTGCTTGACTGGGTGGAGTGCGGTCCCATTTACAATAGGTTTCATGCAATGGTGTTAAGCTAGGCATAATGTTCCTATCCTTACATTCAATGCTATCCCTCGATTGTATTTATTACTGGAATAGCCTGAAGTTTCATTGTTTATTTTATAAAATTCTCACGAACAGCTTTTACAATACCGATAACAGACCTGTCGGTGAATGCCTTTTGTCTGACAATTTTACTAAAAATTCAAATTTAGAAAATGTGACGCAGTTAGCACTTATATGCCACTTTTAAAGCAATTTAAAGATCAATTTGGAATCAAAATGATGAATATTGTGTATTTGCATGGTTTTCAAAGTAACTCAAATTCAGTGAAAGGACAGATACTGCGGCGCCATTGCGCAGACTTAAATGGTGTGCACGTGCATTTGCCAGATTTGAATATGCCACCGCTACAGGTAATGCAGCAGATGTCAGAGCTGATTGAAGGTTTGGATAATGTGGTTTTGGTCGGTAGCAGTTTAGGTGGCTTTTATGCGACGCAGTTGATGGCACGCCATCAAATTCCTGCGGTGATCATCAATCCTGCGGTCTATCCATGGCAATTATTTCGTGATTTATTTGGCGACACGGCATTGCCTTATCAGGTGACTGAAACGTGGTGCTTGGATGATGCACAGCTCAATCAAATGCAGGCTTTGGCTGTATCTAAGGTTGAAAATGCAGATCAACTGTTGGTCTTGCTCCAACAAGGTGATGAAACCTTGGATTATCGTGATGCCACTAGTTTTTATAGTGCGGTTCAAGCCGGCACGGCTATGCTGATCACTGAGGTGGGTGGAACGCATGACATGGATGATTTTGCAGAAAAAATACCGATGCTCTTGCAGTTTTTATCTGATGCTGTCAAAAATATGCCTAAATAAAATGATCCAATACAAATGCTGAAAAGCTAGATTCAACATACAAAAATAGGCAGTTACGACATCATTTGACGTTTAAATTGTTTAAGAAAATGGCGGCTGATCGCAAGAGATATGCATTTTAATAAAAAAGCATATACTGTAGCGCTTGAAGAAATGTTTTAACCAAAAAGCAGGGAATTTTGCAACGTGACGCAATATACGGCTCAATCACTTGAAGTTTTATCTGGCCTAGATCCGGTACGTCGTCGTCCGGGTATGTATACAGACACTACACGACCAAACCATTTGGCGCAGGAAGTGATAGATAACTCCGTCGATGAAGCGCTTGCAGGTCATGCCAACAAAATTACTGTGACGGTTTATAAAGATGGTTCTTTGTCGGTAGAAGACAATGGACGCGGTATGCCTGTTGATATTCATCCTGAGTATGGTCAAAGCGGGATTGAAATTATTCTGACCAAATTACATGCCGGTGGTAAGTTCAGTACCGATAACTACCAATTTTCAGGTGGTTTACACGGTGTGGGTATTTCGGTGGTGAACGCACTGTCAGATCGTGTTGAAGTGGAAGTTCAGCGTCAAGGCAATCTATATAAAATGGCCTTTGAACATGGCGTTCCTGTGGCACCGCTTGAGGTGTTGGAAGGCAAATGCGCTAAACGTGCAACGGGTACTACCGTGCATTTTTGGCCTGAAGCCAAATATTTTGATTCGCCTAAATTTGCGCTGAAAGCCTTAAAACACAACTTAAAAGCCAAGGCTGTTTTGGCGGCAGGCTTGCAGATTATTTATATCGATCAAATCAACAACGAAAAGATCGAATGGCAATTTGAAAATGGTCTAGTCGACTATTTGATGGATGAGCTACAAGACCGTGACATCGTTCCTGTTCCTGCATTTGTTGCGACTGGTGAAGCTGAACGTGCTAGTGCTGAATTTGCCATTTGCTGGAACGTTGAAGGCGGCGAACAGATTCAAGAAAGTTATGTCAATTTGATTCCAACTGCGCAAGGCGGTACACATGTCAACGGTTTACGTTCGGGTGTGACAGATGCGATTCGTGAGTTCTGTGAATTACGTAACTTGTTGCCGCGTAATATGAAGCTGTCTGCCGAAGATGTGTGGGATGGTGTCAACTTTATTCTGTCTTTAAAATTCCAAGAGCCACAATTTTCGGGTCAAACTAAAGAACGACTTTCAAGCCGTGAAGCCTCTAGTGTGGTGTTAAATATTGCCAAAGATGCCTTTGCACTGTGGCTGAATCAAAACTCCGATATTGCTATGCAACTGGCAGAAATGGTGATTGCCAAGGCCGGTCGCCGTTTAAAAGCTGCGAAAAAAGTTGAACGTAAAAAGATTGTTTCAGGTCCAGCTTTACCAGGTAAATTGGCGGACTGTGTAGGCCATACCTTAGAAGAATCTGAACTGTTTATTGTGGAAGGGGATTCTGCAGGTGGTTCTGCCAAACAAGCACGTGATAAGAACTTCCAAGCGATCATGCCGATCCGTGGTAAGATTTTAAATACTTGGGAAGTGTCTTCAGACGAAGTTTTGGCATCGCAAGAAGTACACGATATTGCGATTGCGATTGGTGTAGATCCGGGTAGTGATGACTTATCTGAATTACGTTATGGCAAAATTTGTATTTTGGCCGATGCCGATTCAGACGGTCTACATATTGCGACGTTGCTTTGTGCTTTGTTCGTTAAACACTTCCCAACTTTGGTGGAAGAAGGGCATTTGTTTGTGGCAATGCCACCACTGTTCCGTATTGATGATAATAAAGACGTTCATTACGCGCTGGATGAAGATGAACTAGAAAGCATCTTAAAGAAATGTAAAACCAAAAATCCTCAAATCACTCGATTTAAAGGATTGGGCGAGATGAACGCGAGTCAGCTGCGTGAAACGACTATGGATCCCAATACACGTCGTTTAGTGCAACTGGACTTGGATGACGTACAGTTTACTTCAGGTTTACTCGACAAATTATTGGCGAAGAAACGCTCTTCAGACCGTAAACACTGGCTAGAGCAGAAGGGTAATTTGGCCGATTTGGCGGTTTAAAATTGCAATAAGAAAAAAACCACGCAAGTGGTTTTTTTTTGCTTTAAATTTAGGAAAAGCTGCATGATTTGTGTGCTAATACACCGTATTTTTTGAAAAACGTCGCAAAATTGTTCAATTATAGGTCAAGTGTTGGATACAAGTTTGTATGCATCTTTGCGGTGATTTTACGGTGTTTGGATCGAACCATAAAAAATTACAAGCAAAGTTTTTTGTTATAACTATATGAAAAATAATATTTAAAAAATAAATAAAAGCACTCAATCAAAATAAAAAATAAGCCTTGGCACAGTTATTGAATTGCTCTGTTGTGATGAAAGACAACAAATGCATTTTAAAAATGTGACTTACAAGCTTAGGTTGGGAGTGTGAATAATGTTTCAACGCAATGTATTTGCTAAAAGTATTTTAGCGGCAACGATGACTGGGGCGATTGCTTTAACGGGCTGTTCAAAACCTGCAGAAGAAAAAACAGAAAGTGCTGCATCTGAACCAAAAGCCGCTGCAGCAAGTGGTGACACCATTAAAGTTGGGATCTTACATTCGCTGTCAGGCACGATGGCGATCTCAGAAACTTCTCTTAAAGATACGGCCTTGATGGCGATTAATGAAATTAATGCCAATGGCGGGGTATTGGGCAAAAAATTAGAACCTGTGGTGGTTGACCCTGCATCGGACTGGCCACTATTTGCGGAAAAAACCCGTCAGTTGATTACCCAAGACAAAGTAGCCGTGATTTTTGGTTGCTGGACGTCGGTATCTCGTAAGTCGGTTTTACCCGTGGTTGAAGAATTAAATGGCTTATTGTTCTACCCTGTTCAGTATGAAGGTCAGGAACAGTCTAAAAATATTTTCTACACAGGCGCTGCACCGAATCAGCAAGCGATTCCTGCTGTTGAATACCTGATGAGTGAAGAGGGCGGTAAGGCAGAACGCTTTGTACTGTTGGGCACAGACTATGTTTACCCACGCACTACCAACAAAATCTTACGTGCATTCTTGAAGTCGAAAGGCATTGCCGATGCAGACATCATGGAAGAATATACCCCATTTGGTCATAGCAACTATCAAACCATTGTGGGCAATGTGAAGAAGTTTGCGGCAGGGAAAAAGACTGCTGTGATCTCGACCATTAACGGCGATTCAAATGTGCCGTTCTATCGTGAATTGGGCAACCAAGGCATCAAAGCTGCGGACATTCCAGTGATGGCGTTCTCTGTAGGTGAAGAGGAATTACGCGGTATCGACACCAAGCCGCTGGTCGGACACTTGGCATCGTGGAACTACTTCATGTCAGTGAAAAATCCAGTGAATACTGAATTCACCAATAAAATGAAGCAGTATGCCGTGGAATACAAATTGCCAAATGCAGACAAGTTTGTGACCAATGACCCGATGGAAGCTACCTATGTCGGCATCAATATGTGGAAACAAGCGGTAGAAAAAGCAGGAAGTACAGATGTCGATAAAGTGCGTGAAGCTATGGCCGGCCAAGAATTTAAAGCGCCATCGGGCTATACCTTGCAAATGGATGCGTCGAACCATCATTTGCATAAACCAGTCATGATTGGTCAGATCCGTGCCGATGGTCAGTTTGATGTGGTACACAAAACCGCAAAAACCATTGCTGCAGAGCCATGGAGTCCGTATATCCCTAAATAATTCAATCCGAATGCCTGTTGCTATTGTGTAGCAGGCCTTTTTTGATGTGATCCCTAGAAGGGGTTGTTCTATTACTCAATAGGGATGCTTATAAGATGAAAAAATTACGCAATTTCCCGATCCTTTTTCTATTCCTGAGCCAATTATTCTGTCTGCAAATCGTGCATGCAGAAACTGCAGCGGATGTGGTGTCTACGGTGCAATCTGGGCAGCAAGGTGACGCCATTCAGCAATTTGTTCGCGGGAGTTTTACCGAGCGACGCAGTTTACTGAATCAATGGCCGGACGATATTGAATCCTTAGATCAGTTGGCCGCATTGGTTGAAAAAGATCAGTTATATAGTGGTCAAAGCGGTCAAACCTATATTTTAGAAACTGACGAAAAATTATTGAGCTATCCAGATTTGCAAATCGTGACGGATTGGCCTGCCGATTTATCTCAAGTCACCTTGGTGAATACCCTTCGTAAAGCCTTAACGTTTGCTCAAGCGAAAGAAAAGCTGCAATCGAATGATTTAAACCAACGTTTGGATGCAATTGATATTTTAGAAAATAACTTGGCTGAGTTGGATGTTAAAAATATTAATCAATTGTATTTAAATGAAAAAAATAACAAAGTTAAAGCCCGTTTAGCGCAGCTCAAAGCACGCTTAGACTATCAAAACCCCGATGTATTACAAAAAATACAGGCGGCTAAAGTGCTGCAAGATTCTAACCGTCCCGATGTGTTGGCAATGGTGGAGCAGGAATTACAACAAGCCAATCTGCATCCCGAGTTAAAAGCTGCACTGACGGAAGCCAAGAGCAATATTAAAACTCGGATTCAAGCCAGTGAATGGACTGGACATGTCTTTTCTGGACTGAGCACGGCCAGTATTTTATTGCTTGCGGCACTGGGCTTAGCCATCACGTATGGTCTGCTAGGCGTGATTAATATGGCGCATGGTGAACTGATCATGATCGGAGCCTATACCACTTATGTGGTGCAAAGCCTGTTTAAGAGTTATCTCAGTAGCTATGTCGATTGGTACTTGATTGCCGCGATTCCTGCTGCGTTTTTTGTTAGCGCTTTGATCGGCATGTTGATTGAACGTACCGTTATTCGTCCCTTGTATGGCCGTCAATTGGAAACACTATTAGCCACCTTTGGTGTGAGCTTAATTTTGATGCAAGTGGTGCGTATGGTTTTTGGTGCGCAGAACGTTGAGGTGTCAAATATTTCATGGCTGTCAGGGGGCATTGCTGTGACACCGAGCCTGATGCTGCCTTATAACCGTATTGCCATTATTGGTTTTACCATTGCGGTACTGTTGTTGCTGGTTTACTTGCTGAATAAAACCCGCTTTGGTTTATTTGTTCGTGCCGTCACGCAAAACCGTCAAATGGCACAGGCCGTGGGTATCCGTTCTAGCCGTATTGACATGATGGCTTTTGGCTTAGGTTCGGGGCTTGCAGGTCTGGCAGGCTGTGCCTTAGCACAAGTCGGCAATGTCGGTCCTGATTTAGGACAAAACTATATTATTGATGCGTTCTTGGTGGTTGTGGTGGGGGGTGTTGGCCAAGTATGGGGCGCAGTACTGGCTGCCTTAGGTCTAGGTGTCAGTGGCACTGTGCTGGAAATAGGCATGGGTGCGGTCTTAGCGAAAATTATTCTACTGGTTCTTGTGATTTTGTTTATTCAAAAACGTCCACAAGGTTTGTTTGCCATCAAAGGCCGTTTTGTGGAGTAAGCGCATGAAAATCACTTCGTTATTATCGGATAAACCTTATAGCGGTATGGCGATTGCCGTGTGCTTTACCATATTGCTGATTTTACCTTGGTTACATGTATTACCCGCCGATTCAGCACTGCATTTATCAGCGTATTGGGTCACGCTCATTGGCAAGATTATGTGTCTCGCCTTGGTGGCATTTGCCTTAGATTTGGTTTGGGGCTATGCCGGCATTTTAAGTTTGGGACATGGTCTGTACTTTGCCTTGGGCGGCTATGCCTTCGGTATGTATCTCATGCGTGAGGCGGCAGGCGATGGCTTACCCGACTTTATGCGCTTTTTGAGTTGGACTGAGCTACCGTGGTACTGGATGGGTACTGAACATATCGTGTGGGCATTGGCTTTGGTGGTTTTAGTTCCGGGATTGATTGCCTTCATTTTTGGCTTCTTTGCCTTCCACTCAAAAATTAAAGGCGTGTATTTTTCAATTATTACCCAAGCCATGACTTTTGCCGCTGCGCTACTATTTTTCCGCAATGAAACAGGCTTTGGCGGTAACAACGGCTTTACCGGTTTTAAAACCATCTTAGGTATGGATATTACCTCTGCACCAATGCGTGCAACCTTGTGTTTCCTCACGGCACTGACTTTGCTTATCTGTTTTGTCGGTTTACGTCACCTGATGAATAAACCCTATGGTCGCGTACTTGGTGCAATTCGTGACAGTGAAAACCGTTTGCAATATTTAGGTTACCGCACCTTATGGTACAAGCTCTCTGCATGGGTGTTGTCAGCAGTGATCGCAGGGATTGCTGGTGCTCTGTATGTCCCTCAAGTCGGCATTATTAACCCGAGTGAAATGAACCCTGTCAATTCGATTGAAATGGCGGTGTGGGTGGCTGCAGGGGGACGCGGTACGCTGATTGGCCCGATTTTGGGAGCAGGTTTAATCAATGGGGTGAAGACCTATTTCACGGTGGCTTATCCAGAGGCATGGCTATTGATTTTAGGTGCACTGTTTATTGTGGTAACGATATTCCTGCCAAAAGGTGTGATTGGGTTATTAGAGCGGTTTAAAAAGGAGCGCAGCGAATGAATGATCAATGGGTTCAACCGCATGGTGGCCATGCTGCTGAAGTCTATGGGCGACCAAAGGAGCAGGGTGCAGATTTCAGTCACGGTATCGCCCTGTATTTGGAAAAAGTCAGCGTTTGGTTTGATTCTTTCCGTGCATTAAATGATTTGTCGTTATATATCAAAGAAGGTGAGCTGCGCTGCATTATTGGCCCTAATGGTGCAGGTAAAACCACGCTGATGGATGTGATTACAGGGAAAACTCGTCCGACAGAAGGTTCGGCTTTTTTTGGGCAAACCTATGATTTGGCAAAAATGAGCACGGAGCAAATTGCAGAAGCCGGGATCGGTCGTAAGTTTCAAAAGCCTACTGTATTTGAAAATTTTACCGTGATGGAAAACCTGTTATTGGCAGCGCCGAAAGATAAACGGGTGAAAAAGAGTTTCTTCAGCAAACTCGATCCAGATGCGCAAAACGCCTTGGACGAATCTTTAGCACAAATCCGCTTAGAAGAATTGATCCATAAACCGGCAGGGCTGTTGTCACATGGTCAAAAGCAGTGGTTAGAAATAGGCATGCTACTGATGCAGCGTCCAAATTTGATTCTGCTAGATGAACCTGTAGCAGGGATGACCGATGCTGAAACAGAGCGCACTGCAGAGCTGTGTTTAGAGTTGAAAAAGAACCATACCCTTGTTGTGGTTGAACATGACATGAGCTTTATTGACACCATCAGTGAAAAAGTCACCGTATTGGCGCAAGGTGCGATTTTGGCCGAGGGTACATTGGCCGAAGTTCAAGCCAATGAAGATGTCATTGAAAAATATCTCGGACGTTAAGGAGCAGACCATGTTAGAAGTCAAAGACGTCAATCAGTTCTATGGTGGCAGTCATATTTTAAGAGATGTGACATTTGCCGCTCCTGTGGGCGCATGTTCGGTGGTGCTCGGGCGAAATGGTGTGGGTAAAACCACCCTCTTAAAATGTTTAATGGGCATTTTACCGATCAAGTCTGGGCAGATCTTACTGGATGGCAAAGACATTTCTAAACTGAGTCCAGAGCAACGTGTACGCGAAGGATTGGCTTATGTACCGCAAGGACGGGATATTTTCTCGACCTTGACCGTTGAAGAAAACATTTTGATTGGCATGGCGAAATTTAAAGGCGCTAAGACCCGAAAAGTGCCAGAACATCTCTATGAGATTTTCCCCGTATTGGATGAAATGAAACATCGACGAGGTGGAGATTTATCAGGTGGTCAGCAGCAACAATTGGCGATTGCCCGTGCGCTCGCTTCCGAACCGCGGGTATTGATTTTAGATGAGCCGACCGAAGGCATTCAGCCCTCGATTATTAAAGATATTGGTCGTGTGATTCGTCAGTTAGCCGATGGCGGAGAAATGGCGATTGTTTTGGTTGAGCAGTTTTATGATTTTGCAGAAGAACTTGCAGATGAATATACCGTGATGGCGCGGGGGCAAGTGATTGCACAAGGTGTCGGTAGTGAAATGCCTGAAAAAGGCATTCGGGAACTGGTGGCGATTTAACATTTAGTTGACTACGATGTGTGGCGGGCTTGTATGAATCAAGCTCGTTACTCTTTTAATTCAATTTACTAAGATCAAAAAATCGTTGCTGGTCATGGCAGTGGCATCAAAAAAACGAGGGGCTTCAAAAAAAATTTGTTTTAAGCCATAAGCTTAAGTTGTTCTCAGCATTGTCATTTGAAGCTTCAGCATCTAGTGCTTAAATGATGCTAAGCGCAGTACTGAAACTTGGGTAAAAGGCGAATTGGAATCCATCAGTATTCGATCAAATGCGGCCGAATATACAAAATATCTGCTTTATTTTTGTGTGGATTACATTAATCTAAATGTACGACATAACAAGAAGATAAGAATATGGACGCGATATTATATTTGATCCCACCGAATGATTTGGAAACTCTGATTTTAGAAGCAGAAACCCCTCAAGATGTCTTGGATTCACCTTTTGTACAACACTCCTTTTTTTAGGGGAAGCGTGGCAAGAGTTGAATCCATTATTAAGCGTGAACAGTGATTCAGTTGCGGCACTGAGTTATGCCATTCAGGCAGAACATCCTTTGTCAGAGCGACGACCGGGACTGAGCCTTGCAGTGCATTACAATACTGTAGTTCGAGTTGCAGAAATCCATCAGGCATTACAACAGTTAAGCGTGGATGAAATCAAAAAACGTTATTTGGTCACGATTGCTGAAACCGCACCTGAGCAAGAGCTTAAATTGGCCGAATTAAAACTACTTTTTTTACAGTTACAAGATCTTTATCGTGATGCGGTGCGTCATAATTTATCGGTGCTGAGTGTGATACAAGATGGTATTCGTTTGGATAAATTACCATAAACACAGCTCAATACGGGCTATAACTGAAGTTGCATCAGGACCAGATCACGCCATTCACCAAACTTTTGTCCCACTTCGGGCATATAACCTGTTTGCTTAAAGCCTAATTTTTTGTGCAGGGCAATCGAGGCGCTATTGCCGTGATCAATGCCAGCGATCATGACATGCATACTTTGGCTTTTTGCATGCTGAATTAGGTGCTCTAATAATTGCTGACCAAGACCCTGTCGAGCATAGTTTGGGTCAATATAGACAGAATGCTCAACAGTATGTCGATAGCCAGCAAAATGGCGGAAAGAACCATAGTCAGCATAACCGGCGATTTGCTGTTGATCCTGATCTTCAATCACCACAAAAGGAAAATTTTGCTTTTGGAAATCCAGCAATTTCTGTTGAAAAGAGTCAAGAGTGTAAGCTTGATCATTCCATGTCGCAAAGCCGTTGAGAACTTCATGATTATAGATTGCGAGAATGGCCGCTAAGTCTTGTGGAGTTGCAGGTCGAATGAGAAAAGACATGCGCAAATTTCTGATAAAAATAAAGTCAATTTAAAAACTTAGGCATAAAAAAAGCAAGGTGATGAACCTTGCTTTTTTCTTCATCGCGTTCTGAGTCGAACTTAGAAGTGGTATTTCACCAAAGCGCTGACATCGTTTTGGTCCTGACCTTTCAGGCCATATTTGTTGTTCCAAACCGAGTGTTCAACACCTACGTAGAGCTTAGTCTTAGGAGAGATATGCTTACCTATATTCCATTTATATTGGCTTGTCCAGTTTAATTCACTAGCTTGCGCCCCTTTTTCAGCTGTTGACCAGTCAAGGAAGGCATCTACTAAAAAATCTTCAGAGCCGATTTTAAATGGCACAGCATAAGTGATCGTCATTTGATAATCATCTTTAGTACCGGCTGATTTAGAATCATTATCCGCTTTATAGAAGTTGATGTTTGCATACTGTGTATATGGAATGTCTAAAGCAAAGCCAATACCATACAAGAAGTTATTAAACTCAGAATTTTTGTCGTAGCCGGCATTATGTTCCCAAGTCGTTGCAATCAGAACGTCTTTGATCGGACCCATAGAAAGGTCTTTACCAGAAACCTCACCTAAGCTAAGGCGTGGTGCAAGCTCAAGGTAAGTCGATGCTTCATCATCTTTGTCCCAAGCTTGGTCAACGAAGAAGAATACATCTGAATATTTCAGTTTAGCGGCATATTCAGCTGTGATCGTTTTCTGTTCATTGTTGTCACCATCAAAAGGCACAACATAATTTTCACCATATAGGCCAGTTAAGCTGAAATCTTGCCATACGATAGGTGAAGCTTGAGTGAAAGCAGCAGCAGATGCTAATGCACATGATGCAACGATTTGTGTAAGTTTCATTAAAAAATATCTCCCCCCGAGAAGCACTGAAAGCATACAGATTATTAAGCAAAAATAAAGCCAAATTTTACTCAACGGCAAAATTGTTTTGTAATTTGAAGGGGAAATACGCTGTGAATGATCAATGACGGTAAAAGCGAGATTTTGAGTTTGAATGGAATTGTGCAAATAGATGGTGGACGTCGAGGAAATGCACAAAAATATGACCCAAATCAATTAAAACAATGCAAATCTACAATAAAGTCTTACTTTTTGTATGGATATTAAAAAAAATATCAAAATAGCACTTGCAAAATTCTAACTTAAGACCGATATTCGAAGTATAAGGACACGGATCTGCAGACTCTAAAGTGTTCATCATTCAATGTGGAGGACGACGTTCCATACAAAGTTGAAGATGGTCATTGCTGTAACATTTACAGCAAATGTAACGTGCCAAGATAATAAGTTTTGCACAAATTTTTATAGCTAATACAGATAGATATGAGGATGATATTATGAACATTGAAATCCGTACAGATAAAAACATTATAAACAGTGATCGACTAATTACATACGTTCGTGCAGAACTTAATGAAGAATTTCAGCGCCATAGTGAACGCATTACCCACTTCTCGGTGCATTTAAGTGATGAAAATGGGGACAAGGGCGGCAGCGATGACATTAAATGTATGATTGAAGCGCGTCCAGCGGGTTTGAAGCCTGTCGTGGTTAACCATCGTGGTCATAACGTAGATACAGCTATTCACGGTGCAATTGATCGACTTAAACGTAGTCTTGAACATGTGTTCGAAAAGAAAGAGAACCCGCGCAGTACGCAACCTGCTTTTGCTGAAGCAGATGACAGCGTAGACGACGAATAAGTCTCAAAATTTAAAAAAAGCCCTGCGGGGCTTTTTTTTGTGTGTTTTGTATTTTGTTTTACATGAAATTCAAACAAACGCAGCTTTATTCGGCATAATAGATCAAAATAAATTGAAGTGAGCTTTCCAGATGTTAACAGCGCAACAACAGCTTTTTGTGCAAGCGTTAGAAGAACAAGATCTTGCACAGGTGCAACGCCTGTTGGCAGATGGTCTTAATCCAAATTTTATCGACTTTGAAAAAGGACCTGCGGTTTCTGTATGGTCTGATGGTTTGTTTAAATGGTGGGAAATGGTTTGCGAAGCGTATGAAGCAGGCCAACCTTTAACAGCAGAACAGAAAACACAACATTTAGATGTACATATGCAAATCTTGGAAGCGCTGATTCAAGCCAAAGCCAATGTGCATTTATGGGATGCTGAAGAAATTTATGGTCCATTATGGGATGCTGCGAGTGCAGCATGTGTCCCTGCGGTACAGCGTTTATTGGATGAAAAAGTGAATCCAAATATGATTGATAGCGATGGTTTAACCATTTTATCGTCGATTAGTGAATTATTTTTTGACTGTGATTTTGACGCGGTAAATTGGTCAGAAGCATTGGAAGAAGAAAAACAAACCTTGGAGCTTTTGCGTAGCCATGGCGCAAAAATGACCAAAGAATTAGCATAATTGTGAGTAAAAACATGACTGTATTTAAAGTTTTAAGCATTGCAACATTATCCAGTTTGAGCCTGTCTGCATTTGCGGCGGATTTTTCATTTGATCGTCCGGGCGCGGGTATGGGCACAGGCATTACCCCTGTAGGTCGTTTGGCATGGGAACAAAGTTTTCCAGCAGCGAGCTATAGTGAAAGTCGTGATGAAAATGGTGAAAAAGTAAAAAACACCACTTTAAATGCAGACATGTTATTCCGTACTGGTTTGGCAAAAGATTTGGAATTGCAATTGGGTTGGCAAGGTCCTGCATGGTCTAAAACCAAAGTTGCGGGTCGCTCAGTTGAAGAAGATGGTTTGGGTGATGTCAGCATTGGCCTGAAAAAAGCCATTGATTTGAATGATGAGAAATTGTCGATGGCCATTCTTGCAGAAGCCATTATTGCAACAGGCAATGAAGGCTTTAGTGCTGAAGATGACATTTATAGTCTGACTTCCGCTGTGGCTTATGATTATAGCGATACAATTGGGACTTCAATGACCATGCGTTATGAAGTTCAAGATGGTGATTGGGCTGTGAGTGCTATTCCTGGATTGGAATATCAAATAGCGGGTAATTTATCGGGTTTTTCTGAGCTGGTTTATCGCAAAGCAGAGAGTACCGATCAGGAAGTGTCTTTGGCTTCAGGCCTGACATATGCCGTTTCGGATCGTATGCAGTTGGATGCGAGCGTTGGTCTAGAACTCACTGGCGGTCATAAAAATTATCAGTCAGGTTTAGGCGTATCTTACCTATTCTAAAAGAACCCTAAATTTTAAAACGTATAAATACAGACTGAGGATGAATTCAGCTGAATGAAACAATGGACTTATGTTGCGGCAGCGGCTGTGCTGTCGTTCAGTATGGGCGTCTCTGCTCAGGATGCATTACTTTCAGCTGAAGATGCTTTTCCTTTCTCGGTCGTCTCTGAGCGTGCAGATCAGGCGGAGCTGAGTTGGGATATTCCAGCGCATTATTATCTGTATCAGCACAAAATAGAGGTGAAGCAGGGCAATCAAGTTTTAGCTTTGGATTTGCCTGCTGCTGAGGATTTGAAAGATGATAACTATGGTCATACGCAGGTGTATTACCAACAGTTGAGTTTTAAAATTCCGACTCAAAAACTGCAGACCTATAAAGTCAGTTGGCAAGGCTGTGCCAAGGATCGAGTGTGTTATCCACCACAGAGTATCAGCTTTAAAACGGATGCTTCTGGTTTAGTCACACAGCAAAATCTAGCCACTCCAAGCAAACGTTTACTCGACTTTGCAGCAGAAAATACTGCCGAACAGCCTATGGCGAATCGTTTAGATCAGCAGCGGGCAGAGAATGCTGCATTGGCTTCTGAACGCTATACCGCAAGTGACCAAATGTGGTCTGAAAAATTAGCACAAAGCTCTATATTTTATGGACTTTTACTGTTTTTTGGACTGGGTTTTTTGCTGGCTTTTACCCCATGTTCATTGCCAATGCTGCCGATTTTAACCTCACTGATTGTCCGCGACAGCCGAGGTTTAAAAGCATGGATGATTGCACTGACTTTTGTCACCAGTATGGCGATGGTGTATGCCATTCTCGGCTTGGTGGCATCGTCTGCAGGTTTGAATTTCCAGCGTTGGTTGCAACAACCCTCGACTTTAATTGCCTTTAGCGTGCTCTTTGTAGTTTTTGCCCTGAATTTATTTGGTTTATTTGAACTGAAATTGCCACGCAGTTGGGTCAATCGCTTAGACCAAGCGCAGTCGATGCAAAAGGGCGGTAGTCTCGTTGGCGCTGGAGTCATGGGGATGATTTCAGCATTGCTAGTCGGTCCTTGTATGACAGCACCGTTGGCAGGCGCATTATTATTCATTTCCCAAACCCAAAGTCAGTGGCAAGGTGCGTTATTGTTATTCACCCTCGGCTTTGGCATGGGGACCCCACTATTGTTGGCCAGTGTCCTTGGCTCACGGGTATTGCCTAAAGCGGGATTGTGGATGAATCAAATCAAGGTGCTTTTTGCTTTCATCATGTTGGCATTGGCTTTGTATTTTATTCGACCATTGATCAATGAAGCTTGGTTACAGTGGTTATCCCTTGCTCTGGGGCTGGTGTTTAGCGCTTATGTGCTTTGGCGCATTTTATGGCGCAGTACTCAGCTCAAATGGTTGTATATCTTGGTGTTCTGTGCAGCTGTACCTTATATTGTGTACAGTCAATATCAACACAGCCAACGTTTTTTAGTCGAAGAAAGTCAACAACAAAGTGCTTGGCATGTGGCACATACAGCGGAAGAGTTTCAACGTTTGTTAAGTGAAATTCCTCAAGGTCAATCCGCGATTATTGATGTCTATGCCGATTGGTGTGTGGCCTGCCAGCCGATTGAACATAAAGTTTTAAAATCGGCTGCAGTGCAACAGGCTTTGGCACCGTATTACTTAATTAAGTTAGATTTGAGTCAGTATGATGCAACCCATCAAGTACTGCTCAATCAATGGGATATTTTAGGGCCACCGACCTATTTATTTTTAGATACAGCACATCAAGAGATACGTGGACTGCGTTTGACGGGTGCTTTTAGTGAGGAAGAATTGCTAGCGCAATTGGAAAAATTTAAATCGCGTGGAGAATAAAAATGATGCAATTATATATTGCCAATAAAAACTATTCGACGTGGTCTATGCGACCGTGGTTGGTGTTACACGCGTTTAATTTACCCTTTCAAGAGATCTTGATTCCTTTTTCTGAAGAAGCAGATGGCGGAGCGTTCAAGCAGCAAATGTTAGCCCTACATGCCAATGGCAAGGTGCCCCTGCTGCAACATGACGGTGTGATGATTTGGGACTCATTGGCGATTTGTGAATATTTGGCTGAGCAGTTTCAAGAACTCCCGTTGTGGCCAAAAGATGCTACACAACGTGCATGGGCACGTAGTATTTGCGCGGAAATGCACAGTAGTTTTATGCAATTG
This sequence comes from Acinetobacter sp. YH12045, assembly GCF_013419925.1. Classification (NCBI taxonomy): domain Bacteria; kingdom Pseudomonadati; phylum Pseudomonadota; class Gammaproteobacteria; order Moraxellales; family Moraxellaceae; genus Acinetobacter; species Acinetobacter sp. YH12045. The sequence goes on from NZ_VOZE01000004.1 coordinate 87,457, forward strand.
CGTAGCTTATGTAGTATGAATCTGCAGGCGGATTATGGTCGTCATGGTCAGAGATTATGGTCTGAACATGCCGAATTGCGTGCTGAAGTGACTCGAATCGAGCAGATTTGGTCGAGTCGTCCTGCGGTGGATGGCTTTCTATGCGGTGAATTTAGTATTGCCGATGCATTTTTTGCACCCGTGGTGACACGTTTACAGACCTTCCAGCTACCTGTGAGTGACAACACACAGCGTTATATGCAAAAGATTTTGCAGCATCCTTCTGTGGTGGCATGGATCACGGCTGCTCAACTGGAACAGCCAGTCCGTCGTATGGAACAGTATCCACGTTAAAAGCTCAACGCCACGTCTGACCTAGATAAAAGTTTTAAACCAAATGGCTAAAGCTTTGTTGTTCGGTGTACGCCATGACCATGTTACGGCCGCCAGCTTTAGCTGCATATAGCGCCTGATCTGCATGGGTCAGCAATTGTTGCGGTACCAATTCTGGCGTAGAAATCGCAATGCCAAAACTGGCTGTCACATGAATCGACTGACCGTCATGCCCCCAAATTTCAAGCTGTTCGATGGCTTTTCGACAGCGCTCTGCAATGAAAATTGCTTGTTCTAAGTTAGAGTTTTTTAACACTAAAATAAACTCTTCCCCGCCAAAACGCCCAACCACATCACTACCGCGTAAATGTTGGTTTAATACTTGGCTGACGAGAATCAAGGTTTCATCGCCTTTATCGTGTCCGTATTCATCATTGATGCGTTTAAAATGGTCTAAGTCCAACAAGACCAGTGCATATGTATCTGTTTTAGCACTATCGAGCTGTTCCAAACATTGATTGATACTGCGTCGATTAAATAAATTGGTCAGTGGGTCGACTTGACTGAGTTTTTGAATCAAATGCTCACGGTGACGCCATTGGCTCAGTAAGATTTCAAATAAAGCCAGACAGGTTAATAAAATAGGAACAATGAAAAAGATCATTGAGAAGAGCCAAAAACTATTTTGATAGCCATAGGCATGAGGTTGAAAAATCGGGGCATAGGGAATAATGCCGCGAATACTTAAATACATGCAAATAGATAAAAAAATCGTGGCTGGAATCAGCATGCTATAGACGATTTTTCGTGTAAATAGTACCAATCCAACGGTCACAAGACTCACGTAGGAGATCATGGTGGCTGGACTCATGACGCCAATTAAATAACCGTCACGACATAAAGAAATGACGAATAAGCCGACCGAAAGATAAGGCAAAATCTGTTGAATCTTGGGATTATCTTTTCCAGCATAGCAAGGCCAAATCAGCAGGACCATTACGCAAAAAAAGACGATGTTGGTCCACAATTGAGAGTGGATGAGATCAAGGTTAACCCACTGCCAAAGTTCAGGTGTAAAAGAAATATATAATTTCCAAATAATCCAAAGCAGATGAATGGCTGAGCCAAGCATCAGCATGAGCATACACTTTTTCAGGATGCTCCAATTCATGACCACTTCATCTTCCAGTAAATACTGGGCGATTCTATTGCGAAGGATCATGTCACGTATGCTTGATTTCACCGTCATCCTGTGTCATTGCCCTGTTCGAGTTATCAGTTTTTTTCTTAAACTTTATATAGATATCATTTTATAGGCTTACATTAGCATGAAAATTTACACTTGATAACGGTCAAGAACCGCTCAGTAATTTTAAATTTTTTACGAGTTCAAAAAGATTGTTCTAAAAATAAAACATAGTGTCATAAGGATCGGGATTATTCTATTTATGAAAAGTGATTACACTAGGCTCAAGTTAATAACAACAGCTTTAGGTTTTAGTCATGAAAATTTTGCATATTGATTCAAGCATCATGGGCGACGCTTCAGTTTCGCGTCAACTTAGCGCTGAAATTGTACAACAGCTACAGCAAAAACATGGGGATGCTGCACAGGTTCAATATCTCGATTTAGCAGTACAGCAGATTCCACATCTCAGCAGTGAAATTTTGATGGGTCAAAATGCAGAACAATCGGCTTTAGGCGAGCAGTTGTTACAACAGTATTTAGATGCCGATGTGGTTGTGGTTGGTGCTGCTATGTATAACTTCGGTTTGCCATCAACTTTGAAAGCATGGATTGACCGTATCAGTGTTGCAGGTCGTACTTTTAAATATACAGAACAAGGTCCAGTGGGCTTGGCAGGTGACAAAAAAGTCTACATTGCCAGCAGTCGTGGCGGTGTGTATGGCGATAACAGCCCTGTAGATTATCAAGAAGGTTTATTAAAAGCCGTGTTTAATTTCACAGGTGTCAGCGATATTGATGTGATTCGTGCCGAAGGTGTCAATATGGGACCAGATATGAAAGCACAGGCAATGGCGACAGCTCAGGCTCAAATTCAAGCCATTTAACAGATTGACATTTCCCTCTTAGGTCAGCATCTGCTGACCTTTTTTTATGGTGACTTTGATCCATTTCAGGGATTATTTTTCAGCGATTAATCCTGATCCAGTCGATGTGCAAAATCGGCTAAATCACTCAGCGCACGCTGTCCTTCTTCAAACCATGGGCTAAACATTTGGAAGTTATGCCACATGCCGGTGTATAACTTGAATTCGACATCTAGGCCGGCTTCTTCTGCTTTGACTTTAAAACGCTGCGCATCATCCAATAAAATTTCTTTAGAACCCACTTGAATATGAATCGGAGGTAGTCCTTTGAGCTCTGCAAAAAAAGGCGAAACCAATGGATCAGCTCGATCGACCGAGCGTGGTACATAATAATCAATACCTGTTTCGAGGGCTTCTATGCTTAACAGCGCATCATGCTTACGGTTATAGCGTAGGGACTCACTGCTCAGGGTCAAGTCTAAAAACGGTGACATCAACACCAAACCACTGACTTGTGGAAGTTGTTCCTGTTGAATTTTAAGGGCTAAGGCAAGCGCCAAGTTTGCACCACAAGAGTCGCCTGACAAAATAATATCTTTGGCTTGAACTCCTTGATCTAATAACACCGCATACACATCAAAAAGGGCATCGAGTGCTTCAGGGAACTGTGCTTCTGGGGATAAAGGATAATCCAAATGTAACACTTGCATTTGCGTGCGTGCCGCAACTTGAGTCAGAAACGCCCGATGCGTGTTCATCGAACCCAAGAAAAATGCGCCCCCATGAATATGAAAAATGAGTTGGGTCGATGCCTGTTGTGGTTTGATTTCTTCGGCTTTTAAGCCGGCTAAGCGAATAGGACGAATTTGTACATCGGGGTTTTGGGGAAATGCACGACACATTTGTTCCAAAGCAAACCTTAAAGTATTGGGCGGTAAATTGAATTGGCTCGGCCCACGAATTGTGGTTTTTAAAATGCTTTCTGTAATCAGTTGTTTCGTCAGTGGCGATATCTTCATTGTCTTTCCATGTTTTTCTATTTTTGGAATCGTGTGAGCATATTTACCAACACAAATTACAAGGTTACACTAAACGGTCACATACAAAAATTGATAAATTGTTGTGACTTTTGGATACTAATGTCGTCTATATCAGACCAGGGAAATAAACAAAAATGAAAAAAATTGCACTAGCATTAGGATTGATGAGTTTAGCCGCATTTGCAAATGCTGCAGATCCGCTAAATGGTACAACTTGGAAAACCATTGATGATAAAACCAAGCAGCCAAAAGCGATTGTAAAATTCACTGAACAAAAAAATGGTACGCTTTCTGCGAGCATTCAGTCAGTTTTGACACCAGGTGAAGAGAACGCTTGTAAAAAATGTGAAGGCCCATATCACAATAAATCATTAAAAGGCTTACGTATTGTGACAGGTCTTAAAAATGTAGGTGGTACAAGCTATGAAGATGGTTCAATTTTGGATCCTCAATCAGGTAAAACTTACAAGTTAAAAGGTCAATTGGCTGATGGTGGCAAAAAACTAGAGCTTCGCGGCTTTATTGGCGTTGCTGCTTTAGGTCGTAATCAAACATGGATTCGTGCCAACTAATTTGACATGATTCAAACAAAAAAAGCCTGACAATGTCAGGCTTTTTTATAGCCTATTTTCAGCCACAATTGAACTAGAGCCGTGCATGAGTGTGATAAAAAAATTTATTTCAATGCACGGTAAGCGCTTTCATCAAAGCCAACCAATAAATCGCTACCTGTATCGAGTACAGGACGTTTAATCATGCTGCTATGCGCTGTTAAACACTGAATCAAATTTTCTTCACTGGCTAAGGCTGTCTGTTGCTCTTCTTCACTGAGTTTTTTCCATGTGGTGCCTTTTTTGTTGAGAATCACATCAGCGCCTTTGGCATCGAGCCATTTTTTTACGGTTTTAGCATCAATCGCTTGTTTTTTATAGTCATGAAATTCGTAGCTTAGGCCTAATTCGTTGAGCAAGTCGAAAGCTTTTTTCATGGTATTACAGTTTTTGATGCCATAAATTTTAAGCATGAACAGGTGTCCTCAATTATTCAAACAATAAGATAAAAATACAATTCAGCATTATCCTACAGGCTAATTCATCAATGCTCAAAGCCCGATCGTGATGTGGATTGAGAAATAAATGTTTTGCTGTACAAGTCGCATGCTGTAAATATTAGGCATTGTCATCAAAACGACATTTTGGTCTTTTAGAATAGCCTACAGAACAAAACGAATCAGAAAAGAAAGCGCTGCGATAACAAGAAAATTCAGCCTAAGGTTGCACAGTCAGAAGTAGAAATAAAGCGAGAATAAGAAATGCTGTGCAGATCGAATTTTTAGCTGTTTTAGTTGGGTGATGTTTTGAGTCTAGAGATATAAGGGCTAGATAAGAGAAAACCCGCATTTAATCATCCTGATCATGCGGGTCTCAATCCAACGTCCATTGTCACATCCTTGAAAACAAGCTAAATCATTTAGTTTGTTTTTATACTTCCTTCGGCGTCCAATCCTTTTATGTCATCCTGACATGTCCCTTTGCCGTGCGACCATAATGCTATGTTCAAGTTATGAGATAAATCCACAAATTCGTCATGTAATGTGAGAAATAAGCTCTAATTGAGTAAACAATCGTTCACTCAATTAATTGTTGGAAGCTTAAATTTTATAATCAATAATGACAGGGGCGTGGTCGCTAAACCATTCATCTTTAAATATCCAAGCATTGACTGTACGTTCTTTCCAGTCTGGTGAACATGCATGGTAGTCGATACGCCAACCCACATTTTTGGCACGCGCTTGTCCTCGGTTAGACCACCAAGAGTAAAGCTCGGCTTCTTTACGTACCTCACGGAAGGTGTCGACATAGCCAAGCTCATCATAAATATGATCGAGCCATGCACGTTCATGTGGTAAGCAGCCTGAAGCCTTTTGGTTCCCAGACCAATTTTTAATATCAATACGTTTATGCACGATGTTGTAGTCACCGCAAACAATCACTGACTTATTTTCAGCACGCCATTGCTTCAAAATTTGTTGATATTCGCCTAAAAATAGGTCTTTGCGCGCCTGAGCTTCTTCACCCGATGAACCAGAAGGCAGGTAGAGCGAGCAAATATGTGCAGTTTGTCCAAGTCCTAAATCGAACTCAGCAGAAATAAAGCGGCCTTGAGTGTCTGCCAATTCAAAACCTAAACCATCTGTCACTGAAACAAAAGGTAGGCGGCTATAAATCGCAGTACCGGCATAGCCTGGGCGTTCTGCAGGGAAAAGGTGTGTAAACCAACCTTCGGGTTTAAATTTATCGGTCCATTGTTCATGGGTAATGCGGCTTTCTTGCATGCAGATGACATCGGCATCTGAAGTTGCCATCCAGTCAAAAATACCTTTTTTTTCAGCGGAACGCAGACCATTCACATTAATTGAAACGACACGTAAAATTTTTTGATCACTTGGATAGCTACTCTTTGGTATCATGCTCAGGTTTAACCTCAAACTTAAAAAAATGGAGCACCTCATGACAGCGCAAGCGGCATTTAATCCACAAGCTTTTATCGAACTGGCATTATCACGTGGTGTGCTTAAATTTGGTGAGTTTACTTTAAAATCGGGTCGTGTGAGTCCTTATTTTTTTAATGCAGGTCTACTGAACGATGGTGAAGCCTTATCATTATTGGCTTCTGGCTATGCAGCTAAATTAACAGAATGCGATAATGTGGAAGTGGTCTTTGGCCCAGCTTATAAAGGTATTCCATTTGTAGCAGCTACGGCTGTCGCACTGTCACAAAACCATGGTGTGAGCGTACCTTGGGGCTTTAACCGTAAAGAAGCGAAAGACCATGGGGAAGGCGGTGTATTGGTTGGTGCGTCTGTTGAAGGTAAAAAAGTCTGGATCATTGATGATGTGATCACTGCGGGTACAGCGATTCGTGAAGTAGTAACTATTCTGAAAAATGCCGGTGCACAAATTGCGGGCGTATTGGTGGCGCTAGACCGTCAAGAAAAAGGTCAGGGCGATTTGTCTGCGATTCAAGAAGTGCAAAAAGAGTTAGAAATTCCTGTACATGCTTTAATCACTATGAAAGATTTAATGACTTTCTTAGATGCAAAAGGCGAAACTGAAGCCTTGGCGAAAATGGAAGCGTACCGTGTTAAATACGGCATCTAATTTTTCGGGATTTCAAAAGGCAGCTGAAGCTGCCTTTTTTACGTCTTTAAATGATGATTGTTGCATCTAACTAACAAAAAACGTGAAATATTGCTTAAAAAGTAGGCGTTAAACGTGAAGAATCAATAAAAAGCCGTCTCAGTGCGCTATTTACTGAAACGGCTTTAGTTAAAGTATTGATACTTATAGAAAATTTAAAGAATTTCGTATAACGTGTATTATGTTAATTTTAGAAATTACTAACAATTAGTTAGGAATCGTCCTCATAAATTCGATCCATCTTTGCGATTGAGACTATAAAATATGATTAGACTGTTAGCGGTTCTCGCTTTATTTTTATCAGGTATAGCAGGCTATACCATAGATAAATTTGGACAAGATTTATGTATAAATGAATATATATCAATGGATTCTGTAACTTATTTTAAAGAATTAAATGGTGTTTCTGCCAATGATCCATCTATGTTGGGAATGTGTGGATTAGTATCCATTTTTTTCTCTATCATATTAATTTTCATAAAAAACAATTACGTTTATTCTGGTTTGGCATTTACCTTAATCGTAATCGAATTAATATTATTAGGTATGATGGAAACAGCACCCTCTAGTGAAATTATTTTTGATTCGATCTCTAAATGTTTAAATTTCTCTGTTTTTGGATGGGTTATTCTTCAAGCAACATTCATTATTCTTAGTGGTGTCTATCTTGAAAAAAATAAGAAACCTGATTCAATTTAACATAATGGCTGTTATACGAAATAACATCTCTTCATCACATTTCTTACATTCCAACATTACCCCTAACTTTTCTTTCCGTCCTTGCTCAGTGATAACCCAAGGACGGTTTTGCCATGGAGGGGCGTGTCGGACATGCTGTGTATGGCCACAAGCTAAAATGGCATACCAATGATTTTCATTATCCAAGGCAAAATCAACAATGGCTTGCTGCATATCGGACACCTATCTAAATTGAACTTATGCTGAAAAGGGAATAGAGTTCATCTTAACAATCACAACGGCTTGAATATCGAATTGCAAAATAGACTGTGAAATTTGGTTTATTTCTGGCGCACATTTAGGCCGCGACAATTCTATTTTTCCCGCCATGTTTAGCTTTATACAGCGCTAGATCAGCACGTTGAATTGTATCTTCGTAGGTGCAATCTTCAGGCATGATGGTTGTCACTCCTATGCTCACGGTGACATGCGCGTTATCTATTGAAAACCGACTTAATTCTTTTCTGGAATGTTCATGAATCCGTTTGGCAAACTGGATGGCCTGCTCGCAGCCCGTGTTGGGCAAGGCGACCACAAACTCATCTCCACCTAAGCGGCAGGCGCAATCGGTCTTACGCAGCGTTAAACGAAGAATATCTGCGACTGCTCGGATTGCCTCATCACCGACATGATGGCCTTTGCTGTCGTTGATTTTTTTTGAGGTTATCAAGATCGAACATCAAGATCGAGGTCTGTATGGAATGCCGTAGGTATGACTCATCATAATGTAATGCTAAATCATGCTCTAATTTTCTTCGGTTGAAAAGACCGGTTAACTGATCTGTATGGCTGAGTTCTTTCAGCTTGATTTCCAAGTTGTGACGCGCCGAAATATTACTTGCGACCCAAAGTACAACGTCTTCTTCATCTACCGAAAAACTGAGGGATTGGATGCGCACCTCAAACCAAATCGGCTCTTCAGGACCATAATCGGGCAGATCTTTTACATCCCTATTGCTCAATTCGTACTCTTCGATGAGTAGATTTCCTGACGCTAGAGCTTGGCCGATCAGTTGCATAAAAAAGTTGGCTTTATCTGGCTTGATCACATCTGAAATATAGGTACCAACAAGACCGGAACCATTGTGGTAATAGCGATTATCGCGCCCACCAAAAACCGCAACGTATTTTCCACTACGCGATATGACAAAAGCAGGGTCTGGCAAAGCATCAAGAATGATAGCCATCTGCTCAATGTTGATCATCAATGAATTCTATTTCTTTATTTACAATAATTAACACAATAGCTAAAAAAATAAAAAGCACGTGTTTTTTCACCAAAAATAGTGATGAGTGAGATGAATATCTGTCTCGATTGTTTGGTATCGATTTACACAGGCCTAACTCCATAATGCTTTCACGGCTTATTTCCTTTATTGAGATAAGGTAGATGATAGAAATGTTTTGAATTATCGTCTGCATCACACGAATCCATACATACACATGCAAAATCAGAATAAACAAAAGAAAAATCTCGGCTATACTCGTTCATAAATTGATAATGAACAGAGCACTGAATAATGCGTGTACTTGTTGTGATGGATCCCATCGAAAATGTAAACCTAAAAAAAGATACCTCAATGGCGATGCTATGGGCAGCAGCACGTCGTGGACATGAGCTAGGCTATGCATTACAGCAAGATTTATATATCGATCACGGCAAAGCCTTTGGTTTGATTTCACCGCTAAAAGTTTTTGAAGACTACAATCACTATTTTGAACTCGGCGAAAAACAAAAAGAATCAATTGCTGCTTATGACGTAGTTTTGATGCGTAAAGATCCTCCGTTTGACATGAACTTTGTCTACACCACCTATATTTTGGAACAGGCTGAACGCGAAGGCGCATGGATTATTAACAAGCCACAAAGCCTACGTGACTGCAATGAAAAATTGTTTGCGACGCAATTCCCTGAACTTCAAGTACCGACCTTGGTGACCTCGCAGCAAAGCCTGATTCGTGAATTTTTGCACGAACACGGCGATGTGATTGTGAAGCCATTAGACGGCATGGGTGGTATGGGCATTTTCCGTTTATACCAAGATGGCGTTAATATTGGTTCAACCATTGAAATCCTGACCAATAACGGCACACAGCCGATTATGGCGCAGCGTTACATCCCAGAAATTGTGGATGGCGACAAGCGCATCTTGATGATCAATGGCGAACCCGTACCGTATTGTTTGGCGCGTATTCCGCAAAATGGTGAAGTGCGTGGTAACTTGGCGGCAGGTGGTTTGGGCGAGGCGCGTCCATTGACTGAAAATGATAAAGCCATTGCAGCCAAAGTGGGGCCATTCCTTCGTGAAAAAGGTTTAGTCTTTGTTGGTCTGGATGTGATTGGTAATTACGTGACTGAAATTAATGTCACCAGTCCAACCTGCGTACGTGAAATTGATGCGCAATTTGGCACCTCGATTGCCGATGATTTATTCGATGTCCTTGAGGCAGGTTTAAAAGCTTAATTTTGCACTAGATTTAAAAGAGTCCTCCACGGGCTCTTTTTTTGTCCTGCGCTAAGGGGAGGGGAGCTTAAAAAGCAAAAAACTGTAAGTGAATGCAATTAAAGTGAAAAATTGTCTGATTTTTTTTCAATTCTCATAGATTAATAATAAAACTAGTTTAAACTTTTAAAATAGTAGAAAAAAACAATCATACGCCTGTTGAAAAAAAGTAAATTACCTTTCACGGTCATGCGTTTGTGATTACAATTGTTTGCTTAAAATCGAATATCATTAGCCTCTTTTTAGAAATGAAGAATTAGACAGTGACCGAAGTAACGCAAGTAAAGCCGAAACATGTCATGATGATGGCTGCCGGAACCGGTGGTCACGTCTTTCCAGCGCTCGCTGTTGCCAAAGAGTTGCAACAACAAGGCTGTGAAGTTTCTTGGCTCGCAACGCCAACAGGCATGGAAAATCGCCTGCTTAAAAATCATAATATTCCAATTTATCAAATTGATATCCAAGGCGTACGCGGCAATGGAGTCGTGCGTAAGCTGATGGCACCGTTTAAAATTCTCAAAGCTACTTTGAGTGCCATGCGTTATATGAAACAACTCAAAGTTGATGCAGTTGCAGGCTTTGGGGGGTACGTGGCTGGACCGGGTGGTTTGGCGGCTCGTGCATTGGGCATACCAGTTATTATCCATGAACAAAATGCGGTAGCAGGTTTTACCAATACGCAGTTGTCACGTGTAGCCAAAATTGTCTGTCAGGCATTTCCAAATACCTTTCCAGCACAAGATAAAATCGTGACCACAGGTAATCCTGTGCGTAAAGAAATTACAGAAATTTTAAATCCGTCATGGCGTTACCAAGAGCGTGAAAAAGCTGGGTTGCCATTACGGGTTTTAATTGTAGGGGGCTCACTGGGGGCACGTGCCTTAAATGAATGTGTGCCGGCTGCTTTGCAGCAATTAGAACAGCCCCTGAGTGTATATCATCAGTGTGGTCAAAATAATGCTGAAAGCACATTGGCTCGTTATGCAAACGCACCTGAACATATACAAGTTGAAGTACAACCTTTTATTGAAGATATGGCAGCAGCCTATTCTGCAGCGGATTTGATTATCTGCCGTGCTGGTGCACTAACCGTCACTGAAATTGCGACAGCGGGTGTAGCAGCCGTCTTTGTTCCTCTGCCAAGTGCAGTGGATGACCATCAAACTGCAAATGCAGGGTTCTTGGCCAATATCAATGCCGCAAAAATTTGCCCACAAGCGGACATGACCGCAGAAAGTTTAACAGCGTTGTTGAAGCCGCTGATGAATCGCCAACGACTTATGGAAATGGCGGTTAAGGCTCGACAACAGGCACAACCCGATGCGACACAGCACGTGGTTGGTTTAATTCAAGATTTGTAAAATTCGAGTAATCTATGTCTCCATCAACGCCTGCCGATCAAGCGAAAAAGCTCATTAAAGTGCCAGAAATGCGCCGTATTAAACACATCCATTTTATTGGGATTGGTGGTGCGGGCATGTGCGGTATTGCCGAAGTATTGAAAAACCAAGGCTATAAAGTTTCAGGTTCAGATATTAAAGCGTCGAAAACCACGGCTCAGCTTGAAGAAAATGGCATTCAAGTTTTCATTGGTCATGCTGCTGAAAATATTCAAGGCGCTAATGTAATCGTGGTATCAACAGCCATTGATTCTGAAAACCCGGAAGTGAAAGCGGCGATTGAAACCCGTACACCTGTCGTGCGTCGTGCAGAAATGTTGGGTGAATTAATGCGTTACCGTCATGGTATTGCCGTTGCGGGGACGCATGGTAAAACCACGACTACCAGTCTTGTGACCTGCATGTTGGCAGAAGAAAATCTGGACCCAACTTATGTCATTGGTGGTTTGTTAAATCGTACTGGTGTGAATGCTGCATTGGGTGCAAGCCGTTATATCGTGGCTGAAGCGGACGAATCAGATGCGTCATTCCTGCATTTACAGCCGATGGCAACGATTGTCACCAATATCGACGCTGACCATATGGATACCTATGGCGGTAGTTTCGATGTATTGAAAGATACCTTCGTACAATTCTTACAGCGCCTTCCATTTTACGGTTTAGCTGTGATGTGTGGTGATGATGCCAACATCCGTGAAATTATGCCGCGTATTGGTCGTCCTGTCGTGACGTATGGTTTCAATGAAGACAATGACATTCGTGCTGTTGATGTGGCTCAAGAAGGCATGCAATCACACTTTACCGTTTTGCGTAAAGACCGTGAGCCGTTACGTTTAACCATTAACTTGCCGGGTCTGCATAACATCTTAAATGCCTTGGCAGCGATTGGTATTGCAACGGATGAAGGTGTTTCTGATGCTGCGATTGCACGTGCCTTAGAAAGCTTCAGTGGCGTAGGTCGTCGTTTCCAAGTACAAGGCGAATTTGAAGTTGAAGATGGCTTGGTGAAATTGGTCGATGACTATGGTCACCATCCAAAAGAAGTGGAAGCGACCATTAAAGCAGCACGTGCAAGTCATCCAGATCGTCGTTTGGTGATGATGTTCCAACCGCACCGTTTTAGCCGTACGCGTGACTGTTTTGATGACTTCGTCGATGTCTTGTCACAAGTCGATCAACTGTTGTTATTAGAAGTTTATCCAGCGGGTGAAAAGCCAATTGTGGGTGCGGATAGTCGTGCATTGGCTCGAAGCATTCGTCTACGTGGTGAAGTGGAGCCGATTCTCATCGATCCAGTAGAAGGCAACTTACAAGCAGTAATGAAAAAAGTGTTACAAGCAAATGACTTGTTATTAACACAGGGCGCAGGTAATGTTGGAGCAATCTCAATCGAACTTGCTCAAAACAATCTCTATGTAAAATGATCATCGCTGGGTGATCCAAAGTTTGTTTAGACCGTAGATAAAAGTTTAAGGATATAAACGTGTCAAATGCTTCAAAATTCGGCAAAGTTGCCGTGTTATTAGGTGGGAAATCTGCCGAACGTGAGGTTTCTCTCGATAGTGGTAAAGCTGTACTTGAAGCATTGGTGCGTTCGGGTGTAAATGCCGAAGCATTCGATCCGCAGCAACGCAGTGTGACTGAGTTGGTGGCTTATGACCGTGCATTTATCGTCCTTCATGGCCGTGGTGGTGAAGATGGTCAAATTCAGGGTACTTTGGAATGGTTAAACATTCCGTACACTGGAACGGGCGTTCAAGGCTCAGCGATTGGTATGGATAAAGTCAAAACTAAACAAGTTTGGCAAGGTTCAGAACTACCGACAGCACCTTATCGTATTGTCAGCAAAGACTCAGATTTACAAGAAATTGTAGATTCAATTGGTTTGCCATTTATTATCAAGCCGGTGCATGAAGGTTCAAGCATTGGTATGAGCAAAGTTGAAAAAATTGAAGACTTTGCAACCGCAATTGCAAAAGCGACCCAGCATGATGCAGTCGTGATGGCTGAAAAATGGATTACCGGACGTGAATTTACCATTGTGATTTTAAATGGTCAGGCATTACCGGTGATTCGTTTAGAACCGCCTGCAGATGTGGCTTTTTATGATTACGAAGCGAAATATAACCGTAACGATGTGCAATATGGTATTCCATGTGGCTTGACTGAAGATGAAGAAAAGCGTCTACAAGCTTTATCTTTACGTGCTTTCCAAGCGGTAGGTGCGAGTGGTTGGGGCCGTATTGACGCGATGCAAGATGCAGAAGGAAACTTCTGGTTACTTGAGGTAAATACTGTTCCGGGTATGACTAGTCATTCTCTAGTGCCAAAAGCTGCCAATGCTGTAGGCTATAGTTTTGATGATCTTTGTGTCGCGATTTTGGAACAAACCCTGACAGGTGCGGCACACTAAATTATGGCTCAACTTCCTGCGTCTATGCGCCGTAAACGTGCAGCAACGACATCGATACATGACAAACCGCCGACACGTAAGGAAAAACTTACCAATGTGGGTGGATGGCTGTTGTTGTTTATTGCATGTGTGGTTTTGATTGCCGGAATTTGGGGGCTATATAAAGTCATGACGGATGCACGTGTGGCTGAACTTGATGTGGTGGGTGTGCGGAGCGCCCAAGAAAAACAACAAGTCATATCATACGTTTCACCGATGATTACTGAAAACTATTTTACCTCTGATTTACGTGTCATTCGTGACCGTACTTTAGAAATCTCTTGGGTCGATCGCGTGGTGGTATCGCGTGCTTGGCCAAATGCAATTCGTGTACGGGTGATGCCGCGTCAAGCGATTGCACGTTGGGGAACTGGGCGACTGTTAAGCGACAGTGGTGATGTATTTGCCGAATTAACCCCGACCAATCATCAGAATTTACCGTTATTGCATGGGCCGACGAGTCAGTCCAAAATGATGATGCGTCGCTATAATGAAATTAATCAATTGTTTATACCTGTTGGCATTCGTTTAAAAGAATTATATTTAACCGAACGAATGACTTGGTTTATGCAGTTTGATTCAGGCTTACGCGTGATTGTCGATCAGGATCAGACCATGAGTAAGTTGCAGCGTTTAAGTTATCTCGCACACAGTGACTTAAAACCTGTATGGCCACGAATTTCTGCCATCGATTTGCGCTACCGAAATGGTTTAGCGATTCAATGGAAAAACTCTGTGCCAGCAAAGTCGGTAAATGGTCAGTTTGTTGTAACTAGTGATGACATAGGCATTGCGAATGCAGCGCCTGTAAAGCCATAATGATCGGCTTTATAAGTAGAGGCTTTAAGCCATAAATTAAACAAACATGTGAATGGTAGTAGTAAATAATGAATGAAGCTGTTCCCTCGGTTGTTGCGATTGACATTGGGACACACAAAGTTTCAGTTTTGATTGGTAAGGTACACGCGCCAGACAATATCCAAGTGGTAGGGATGGCGACCGCTCGTAACCGCGGCATGAATAAAGGGAAAATTGTCAGTCTCGATAAAGTTGTTACCGCAATTAAAAATGCAGTGCAGGAAGCAGAAGATATGGCGGAATGTCGTGTACATTCTGCGTGGATTTCTATTCCAAGTGCTGAACTAAAAAGTTTTTATGCCTCTGGTCGCACTCCAATTGAAAATAATGACCATGCGATTACCACCAATGAAGTGGTGCGTGCATTAGAACTGGCCAAAGCCAGTCATTTAACGTCTGACCACTATTTGGTGAGTGCTGTACCTTTAGGTTTTGAACTAGATGATGAACCCGAATGGGTGTTAAACCCGATTCGCATGTCAGCACGGAGTATGACAGGGCATTATCATTTGATGATGTTGCCCATCAGCACCATGCAGAATTTGGATCGCGCATTAAAAGGTGCCAATATTGGTGTTGAACGCATGGTCATTTCATCATTAGCAACTGCTGAAGCTAGTTTGCTTAAAGATGAAAAAGAATATGGTGTGTGCTTGGTTGATATTGGTGCTGGTACGACCAATATTGCGGTGTATTTAGATGGTCGCTTGGCGATGACACACACTTTGCAACGTGGCGGTGAGCATGTAACACGTGATATTGCTGCTGTATTGCAAACCACAACAGAAGAAGCTGAACGTATTAAGCTGTTGTATGGTTGTGTTGATCTGAAAGTGGTTAAACCTGAAAGTATGATTCAGTTCCAAGGTATTGATGGTCCACAAACCATTAGCCGTATTGAACTGACCGAAATCATTATTGCGCGCTATGAAGAAATTCTTAATCAAGTGCGTAATGAGTTGGTCGATCATGGTGCGATTCATGGTTTATACCATGGTGTTGTACTCACAGGTGATGCCTGCCAAATTGAAGGAATGGTGACATTTGCGCGTCGGATGTTAGGTGTTTCTGCACATTTAGGTAATCCACCTATGCAAGTGTATGCTGATGATCAACAGCAAGCCGCTTTACGTCGTTCACAATACGCGACTGCCGCAGGTCTGTTAATTTTCAGTCAAAGTGAAACACAAGATACGATCGTTGAGCCAGAAGATACGGAAAAACTTTCAGTATTGAATCGGGTAAAACGTGCATGGTCGGGCTTCAATGACACCTTGAAGTCGATCTTTTAAGTTGAAATATTTGGGAATATTGTTGGGAAGTTGTACGGATTATTGCTTGTACTTGACAAGCTGGAACTTGGACAGCATTCTAAAAAACAATTTTTATTAAGATCAAGGCAGTATACGGGCTGAAGTGTCTGCCAATTATGGATTAGGAATTTTTTAGGCATGGCCTCATTTGAATTTTTAGAAGATGATCAAAGCGACAGCAACGGTCAAGCCCGTTTCACAGTATTCGGTGTAGGTGGTGCTGGCGGCAACGCTGTGCAACATATGTTGGAATCAGATATCGAGGGTGTAAAATTTGTTTGTGCCAATACAGACAAACAAGCACTCGACCGCATGAATGCACAATTTAAAATCCAACTCGGCGAGCAAAGTACGCGTGGTTTGGGTGCAGGTGCAAATCCACAAGTGGGTCAAACTGCTGCTGAAGAAAGCCGTGAGTTGATTCGCCAACACCTTGAAGGTACGGACATGGTGTTCGTGACTGCAGGTATGGGTGGTGGTACAGGTACCGGTGCTGCGCCAGTTGTTGCTGAAATTGCCAAAGAAATGGGTATCTTAACTGTAGGTGTGGTGACGACTCCGTTTAACTTTGAAGGTAAACGTCGTCAGCAATCTGCTGAGAAAGGTATTGAAGCACTTGAGCAACATGTTGATTCTCTGATTATTATTCCGAACCAACGTCTACTTAAAGTATTCCGCGATATTTCAATGAAAGATGCCTATAAAAAGGCAGACGATGTATTGTTAAATGCGGTTCGTAGTATCTTTGATTTGGTGGTACGTCCAGGTCATATCAACCTTGACTTCGCCGATTTGAAAACTGCCATGAGTACACGTGGTTACGCAATGATGGGTGCAGGTTCTGGTCGTGGTGAAAACCGTGCGCGTCAAGCTGCTGAGCAAGCGATCCGTAGCCCGTTGTTAGATAACGTGACCATCATGAATGCAAAAGGCATTTTGATTAACGTTACAGGTGGCGATGACGTAACCTTCGGTGAAATTGAAGAAATCACTGATGTGGTGAACCAAATTGTCGATCTTGATGAAGGTCAAGTGTTCTACGGTACGGTATTTGATCCAGATGCACGTGATGAAATTAGCGTAACGGTGATCGCAACGGGTTTAACTCGTAATTCTGCCGATTCTGCTGAGCCAGTGAAACGCCCTGTCGCACAAGCAACGCGTACAGTCGCTTCTGCACAAGTACCTGTAGATGAAGATGATGTGCCAGCGATTCAACGTCAACACAATGAAGCAGCAGCTCCAGCTGCGGCAGCGGCGTCAGCATCCAATTCACGCCCTACGCCAATGAGTATTCAAGACTATTTGAAAAATCAGCAACGTAAATAACATAAATTCAATGACTTAAATGTCTGTTGATTACAAAAGGTAGCTGATCAGCTACCTTTTTGTTTTTTATCAATGGCTAAATATGCTAACGTATAGCGGTTTTGTGAACTGATGATAGAAGACACATGTTGAAACAACGTACCCTGAAACGCATCGTGAAAGCGAGTGGCATCGGACTGCATAGTGGGCAAAAAGTGATGATTAACTTTGTGCCACATCATGCCGATGGGGGGATTGTGTTTCGTCGTATCGACTTAAATCCACCGATTGATATTCCAGCCGATGCTATGCTGATTCAAGAAGCATTCATGTGTTCTAACTTGGTGCAAGAAAATGCCAAGGTGGGCACAATTGAGCACATTATGAGTGCGATTGCTGGTTTAGGGATTGATAACCTGATCGTGGAAGTGTCGGCGTCTGAAGTGCCTATTATGGATGGGAGTGCCGGCCCGTTCATTTATTTGCTTATGCAAGGTGAACTACAAGAACAAAATGCACCTAAAAAATTCATAAAAATACGCAAACCTGTCGAAGCACTGATCGATGATAAACGTGCTGCCTTCCAACCGCATGACGGTTTCCAATTAAATTTTACGATTGATTTTGACCATCCTGCATTTAAGAAAGAATTTCAGTCGGCAACTATCGACTTTTCAACCGAAACATTTGTCTATGAAGTTAGTGAAGCGCGGACTTTTGGCTTTATGAAAGATTTAGATTACCTCAAAGCTAATAATTTGGCTTTAGGGGCGAGTCTCGAAAATGCCATTGGTGTAGATGACAATGGTGTGGTCAATGAAGAGGGCTTACGCTTTTCGGATGAGTTTGTTCGTCACAAAATATTAGATGCTGTGGGTGATTTATATTTGCTCGGTCATCAAATTATTGCGAAATATGATGCCTATAAGTCAGGTCATGCATTAAATAATCAGTTATTACGCAATGTCAAAAGTGATCCAGACAGCTATGAAATTGTAACATTTGATGACATTAATGATTGCCCAATTAGTTATGTGAATGTGACATAAGTCATTGTCTTATAATAGTGATGTTATATTGTATCATTTGTAAGTGTTAAGTCTGTCACATTCTGAATATTCAAATTTATCTGTTACAACTCGGTGGTTACTTTTTATTGCTTGCCAAACGCAGCATTGCTTGGCTAAGCTTAGGGTCGCTCACAAAGTCAGCAGCATTACGGAGTAAATCCTGAGTTTCTGTACTGAGGGTTCTTGAAATTTTTTCAGGGGAATGGGGCGTTGGAGACGGAGTTCTCAGACGGACTTGAATCTTGTGTAAATCCTTGAATTCGTATATTTGTGATAACTGTGCAATATATTGCTTTTGTAAATAGGCCAACTGACTTATCAGTGCCTGATTTTCTCCAGTTAATATAAGTACACCGTTTATATAACAAACGACTTGCCATTGATCCGGTTGGGGTAATAGCGGTTGGACAATTTTCGTAAGCTTCTGCCATGCAGCAACTTGCGTTGAGAGAAACGAAAAGTTTCCTGTTTTTATGTGTTTTCTT
Organism: Acinetobacter sp. YH12045; assembly: GCF_013419925.1. Lineage (NCBI taxonomy): Bacteria > Pseudomonadati > Pseudomonadota > Gammaproteobacteria > Moraxellales > Moraxellaceae > Acinetobacter > Acinetobacter sp. YH12045. The sequence continues at coordinate 106,189 of NZ_VOZE01000004.1, forward strand.
GTTGGTTGAAAGACGTTGACAGGTTCTGACATACATATTTCCTACATGTTTATGTCTTAATCTTATGCGCTCCTTTTGGCTGATATCAAGGACGAAATCACACAAGGAACAAAAGAGAACAGTTTATAGAGGTTTTTTATGCATTTACGACGTATTTTATTGGCGTTTTCATTGGCTGCTTCGGCCGCTTCAGTCGCTTTTGCAGATTTAGTTGAATTAAATCAAGCAGATTCATCATCAGATCGTATTGAACAGTTAACTCGCACTTTGTCTCAAGGTGCTTACTCTGAAAGCAATGATATTGATATTCCAGCAGAAACAAAGTTGAATGTTCAAATTCGTGAAAAATCAATTGAACTCAACAATGCGACAATCACAAAAAAATACGGTTCAAGCACTTCCTCTAAAAACTATTCTGCAAGTTCAAATAATCCATATTCATGGTTAATTGCCCACCCACTTCCAGACATGAAGCGCGTGAGCTCAAACTATGGTGGCCGTACCATGGGTGGTCGTGCAGAAAATCATTCAGGTTTAGATCTTTCTGCGGCAAGTGGTACGCCTATTTATGCAACAGGTCCAGGCATTGTAACCAAATCAGGCTGGGGCACAGGTTATGGTCAATATGTTGAAATTAACCATGGTAATGGTTACCTGACACGTTATGCACATGCATCACGCTTAATTGCACGTGTAGGCGACCGTGTTGCTGCGGGTGAGCATATTGCTAACGTTGGTTGTACTGGTCGTTGTACTGGCCCACATTTGCATTACGAAGTAGTGAAAGATGGTCAACGTAAAAACCCATCGACGTATTTAGCGATGTTGCCATAAGCGCATACAAAATTTGTATACGAAGCCATTGTCCGAACCTCTACAGACAATGGCTTTTTTATTTATCGCTAATAACTATAAAATTATCATTCTAAAAAATATTGTCTGTATGAAATATGGCGAAAATTGACCCAAAAATGTAAATTTGTGTAATTGTTAATCAATAAGTATTTAGTAAATAAATAATAGAGCTATTTCGTATTCATCTGTGGCGATAACTGAGCCTAGCCAAAATATGGTACTAATAGAGCCATATATTTAGCACATAGGATAGGTGAAGTATGGCGTTTTATGGCGATACAGATGCGCAAGAAACCCAAGAATGGCAGGACGCATTTGATTCAGTTTTACAGCACATGGGAACTGACCGCGCTGCATTTTTGCTTGAAAAACTCTATCAACAAGCGATTGCTAAGCACGTTCCCATTCAGCGACTAAATACTCCTTACTTAAATACCATTTCAGTTGAAGAACAACCGCCTATGCCGGGTGATTCGGATATGGAGCGCCGTATTCGTGCGCTGATCCGCTGGAATGCCTTAGCGATGGTACTGCGTGCCAATAAAACAGGTGATGACTTAGGTGGTCACTTGGCAAGTTTTGCATCATCTGCAACTTTATATGACGTGGGCTTTAACCACTTCTTCCGTGCCAATAGCGACAGCTTTGGCGGTGACATGATCTATTATCAAGGTCACTGTGCGCCGGGTATCTATGCACGTTCGTTCTTAGAAGGTCGTTTGACTGAAGAACACTTAAATAATTTCCGTCGTGAAGTCGGCGGTAAAGGTTTGCCGTCATACCCACATCCGTACTTGATGCCAGATTATTGGCAGTTCCCAACTGTATCGATGGGTCTAGGCCCAATCATGTCGATTTATCAAGCACACATCCAAAAATACTTGATGAACCGTGGTTTGATCAAAGAAGAAAACCGTAAAGTTTGGGCTTACCTCGGTGATGGTGAAATGGATGAACCTGAAAGTACAGGTGCCATTTCACTTGCAGGTCGTGAAAAGCTCGACAACCTGATTTGGGTCGTGAACTGTAACTTACAGCGTCTAGATGGCCCAGTTCGTGGTAATGGTAAAATTATTCAAGAACTTGAATCATTGTTCCGTGGTGCAGGCTGGCGCGTGATTAAGGTGGTATGGGGTCGTCATTGGGATCCGCTACTAGCAAAAGATGATTCAGGTGCCTTAAAAGCTGTGATGGAAGAAGCGGTTGATGGTGACTTCCAACGCTATCAAGTGAAAGGCGGTGCGTATACGCGTGCACATTTCTTTGGTAAGTATCCTGAAGCTGAAGAGTTGGTGCGCAACTTAAGCGATGAAGATATTGATAACCTGAACCGTGGTGGTCATGACCCATTCAAAGTGTATGCGGCTTATGCTGAAGCGATGAAGGAAACGGGTCAGCCAACAGTTATCTTGGCAAAAACAGTCAAAGGTTATGGTTTGTCGGAAGAGATTGAAGCAGTCAACAAGACGCATCAAATCAAGAAAATGCAGCTTGAGTCGTTGAAATACGTGCGTAACCGTTTCAACTTGCCATTTACCGATGAACAGCTTGAAGAAGTGCCATTCTATCGTCCGAGCGAAAACTCGCCTGAATTGAAATACATGAAGGCGCGTCGTGAGGCATTGGGTGGTTATTTACCTGCACGTCGTAAAGAAAGTGAACAACTGGCGATTCCTGAATTGTCTGTGTTTGATGCGGTACTGAAAGGCAGTGGTGGTAAAGAGCAATCGACGACCATGTTGATGGTACGTTTGATTTCATCATTATTGAAAGAAAAAGCCATTAAAGATCGTGTCGTACCAATTGTGCCAGATGAAGCGCGTACTTTCGGTTTGGAAGGTATGTTCCGTCAGTTGGGGATCTATGCTGCGCATGGTCAAAAATATACCCCTGAAGACCAAGAACAGTTGATGCATTACCGTGAAGCCAAAGATGGTCACATGTTACAAGAAGGGATTAACGAAGCGGGTGCGATGAGTGCTTGGGCTGCGTTAGGGACCAGTTATTCGACCAATAACTTGCCAATGATTCCGATGTATATGTACTACTCGATGTTCGGTTTCCAACGTATTGGAGATATTGCATGGGCGGCAGGTGATGCGCAGGCGCAAGGTTTCTTGCTCGGTGCAACTGCGGGTCGTACAACACTGAATGGTGAAGGTTTACAACACCAAGATGGTCATTCACATATCTTGGCAAATACGATTCCAAACTGTATTTCTTATGACCCATGTTTTGGTTATGAGTTGGCAGTGATCGTACATGATGGGTTAAAACGCATGTACGTGAACCAAGAGCGCGTGTTCTATTACTTAACAGTAATGAATGAAAACTACGAACATCCAGCTATTCCTGAAGGTGCTGAAGAAGGCATTAAACGTGGTATGTATCTCTTCGAAGAAGATGAGAAAGCAACGGTTCAGTTGATGGGTTCAGGTGTGATTCTGCGCGAAGTGATTAAAGCAGCGAAAATCCTTCGTGATGAATATCAAATTCATTCAAACGTGTGGAGCGTCACTAGCTTTAACGAATTAGCTCGTGATGGTATGGCGTGTGAAGAATACAACCGCTTACATCCGTTGGCTGAAGATACGAAAGAAGCTTGGGTCTCTCAATTACTTCGTGAAAAAGACGGTATTGTGGTATCGGCAACCGATCACATGCGTGCATATAGCGAACAAATCCGTGCTTATCTTCCAGACAATCGTCCGTTCGTTGCATTAGGCACAGATGGTTATGGTCGTTCAGATACACGTGGCAACTTACGTAGCTATTTTGGTGTTGATGCCGCACATATTGTGGTAGCAACATTGAAAAAACTCGCGGATGAAGGCGAAGTTGATGCGCGTTTAGTCAAAGATGCCATCTCAAGCTTTGAACTAGATACTGACCGTCCAGTGGCATGGGCTCCGCAGGAAACGCCAGAACTGCATGCTGTGGCTGACTACAAAGAGGAGAACTAATCATGCGAATTACGACTCCTGATATTGGTGTAGATAAAGCAACGGTCGCTGAGATTTTAGTGAAAGTCGGCGACAGCATTAGCGTTGATGACAGCATTGTGTTGTTAGAGTCTGACAAAGCCTCTGTTGAAGTGCCAAGCACTTCGGCAGGCGTGGTGAAAAGCATTGCAGTTAATCTGGGTGACAGTGTTGCTGAAGGTGCTGTGCTGATCGAGTTGGAAGAAGAAGGTCAAAGTACTGCTACCGTTGAGCCAGTACAAAATGCAACTGAAGACCAAGCAGCAGAACCAACTCCGGTTGTGGAAGCAGAACAAGCTGCAGCAGCACCTGTTGCAGCCAATGCTCCTCAGTCGCAAAGTGTTGATGTGCAAGTCCCTGATATTGGCGTAGAAAAAGCTACGGTAAGTGAGATTTTGGTCTCTGTTGGTGATGAGATTGATGTCGATCAAAGTATTATCGTGGTGGAATCAGACAAAGCGACAGTCGAAGTCCCAAGTACTGTATCAGGCCGTGTTGAATCGATCACGATCAGTGCTGGCGATGTGGTGAAAGAAGGTGTAGTGATTTTAACGGTGAAAACGGCGGCTTCATCTGCTGCGGTTGAATCGGCTGCTGTGCAAGAAACTGCACAGCCTGTTGCTGCACCTGTTGTTGCAGAAGCAACACCAGCGCCGTCTACGGCTGCGGCGTCTGGACCTGTTGAAATTGCAGTGCCTGACTTAGGTGTTGATAAAGCAGCAGTGGCTGAAATTTTAGTCGCTGTGGGTGATGTGGTTGAAAAAGACCAAAGCATCATCGTGGTGGAATCAGACAAAGCAACGGTAGAAGTGCCAAGCTCTACAGCTGGTAAAATCACCGCGATTCATGTTCAGTTAGGGCAAAGTGTCTCTGAAGGCGTCGCTTTAGTGACGATTGAAGCCGAAGGTCAAGCTGTTGCAGCACCCGCGCCAGCAGCGAAACCTGCACCAGCTGTAGCACAGCCTGCGACAGTTGCACCTAAAGCTGAAAGCAAAGTTGAAGCAGCAGCACCGCAACCACAAGGCGCAGATAAGCTCACCAAAGAGCAAAATGCTGCCAATGCCAAAGTGTATGCAGGACCTGCCGTTCGTAAGCTTGCACGTGAATTGGGTGTGGTTTTGGCAGAAGTCAAAGCATCGGGCCCGCATGAGCGTTTAATGAAAGAAGATTTATTCGCTTATGTAAAAACCCGTTTGACCACTCCGCAAGTTGCACCTGCAGCTCAAGCTGTGGCACAGGTTTCAGGCTTGCCGAAATTACCAAGCTTTGATGCTTTTGGTGGTGTCGAAGAGAAAGTTTTGACACGTTTACAACAAGTGTCGATTCCGCAATTGTCTTTAAACAATTTTATCCCACAAGTGACGCAATTCGATGCTGCGGATATTACCGATCTTGAAGCTTGGCGTAATGATTTAAAAGCTAACTTTAAGAAAGAAGGTATTGGCTTAACCATTATGGCTTTCATCATCAAAGCAGTGGCTTATTTGTTGAAAGAAGAGCGTGAATTTGCAGGTCATTTGTCTGATGATGGCAAGTCAGTATTGCTACGCAATGAAATCCACATGGGGATTGCCGTTGCCACGCCTGATGGTTTGACCGTGCCTGTACTGCGTAATCCAGATCAAAAATCGATTAAGCAGATTGCAATTGAGCTGGGTGAACTGAGTCAAAAAGCACGTGACAAAAAACTGTCGCCGAAAGATCTACAAGGTGCGAACTTTACCATTACCAGTCTGGGTTCAATTGGTGGTACGGCATTTACACCGCTGGTTAATTGGCCACAGGTGGCGATTTTAGGTATTTCACCTGCAACTATGCAGCCGGTGTGGAATGGTGAAGGCTTTGATCCACGTTTGATGCTGCCGCTGTCATTGTCATACGATCACCGTGTAATTAATGGTGCGGATGCTGCACGTTTTGCCAATAAGCTGACGAAGCTGCTCAAAGATATCCGAACTTTATTGATCTAATCTGACCTGTTTAAGTTTCAAAATGAACCCTGCTTTGGCAGGGTTTTTTTATGGCGTCGTGGTGGTGGACTGACAAAGCCAATCAGGAAGTTCAATGGGTGAAGGGTAGAGCTTTAATGCTGAGTTTGCATTGAGGTTATAAGTGAGTGGAAGCGTACGATGTGGGTGCGCCGTCGACCAAAGCTTATGTCGTAAATGTTCAAAGCGTTGGAAGTCTTTTAAAAATAAGCCCTAAAACTTTTCATAATGCCCCAGTTCTTGTACATGTTGATACGCATGTGTTTGGCCCTGTTGGTGCTGGAAGTCATAGTCCATCAGCCAAATACGCTGCGGTTGAAAGAGATGTGCGAGTGAATAGGCTTGAAGGCCGCAATTATTACCATACACAAAGTACGGTGAATGAAATAACTCCGCTTGCGTATCGATGCGCACGGTTTTGAAGTTAATCACTTCATGTTCAGGATATGGACGGTTGTGACCTAAACCACATCCGCTAATGATGTCACCTTGAAAGCAGGCTTTGAGCATGGGTTGATAGTGTAACCACCACGCATAATCTGAATGATGGGCAATTTGAGCCTGAGGAAGTTGAAGAAAACTTTGATTACAGCAAATGATTAGCAGCTTTTTTGAGGGCTGAATGGTGGTTAAGTCAAAACTGAGCTGAGACGGGCCGCCTGCAATGATTAATACATCCTGCACATGCATATAGTGTTGAATAAATTCTTGAAATTTTTGATTATTGTTTTGCATATCAAATTGAGTCATCGAAAATTAAAATTGCGAAAACATGCATTCCTCGCTAGAATAGCATTACTTCATTGGGGAGTAGCCGCTTTTTACGCAAAGTAAAAAGGTGATGGTCAACATATTTGCTCTAAAACGAGCATGGTCATCATAGCAAAGAACCAAATGAGCTCTTCGTAGCTTTCTTTTGTTGGCAAGACCTTTGATTTATCACTCTGCACATTGGCTAGCAGGAGGGATAAGTCATCGGTATATGTTATTGCTAGCCAGAGAAATGCACCATGTTAACCGCTTTCTTCATTTCCCTTGCTGTTGTTGCCCTGTCAGAAATGGGCGATAAAACACAATTACTTGCCTTACTGCTTGCTGCACGTTTTCGTAAACCCGTTCCGATCTTAATTGCAATTTTCCTCGCGACTGTGGTGAACCACGGGGTTTCTGCTGTGCTGGGTCAATGGATTACCACTGTTTTAAGTCCAACCGTTTTATTGTGGATCGTTTCTCTGGGCTTTATTGCTATGGCGGTGTGGATGTTGATCCCCGATCAATTGGATGATGAATCTGAAAGTATCAATAAGTGGCAAAAATATGGGGTTTTCGGCGCCACTTTCGTTTTGTTCTTCTTGGCTGAAATTGGAGATAAAACCCAAATTGCCACTGTTGCACTGGCTGCACGCTTTGACAGTATTGGCTGGGTGACTTTGGGGACGACATTAGGCATCATGTTGGTTAATGCGCCTGCGGTATTTATTGGGAACAAGCTAGCTGAAAAACTACCGATTTCACTGATTCATAAAATTGGCGCCTTGGTATTCTTGGTGATTGGTTTGGCTGCGTTGGCACAACACTATTTATTTTAAATAATGATCTCACCATATTAAAAATACATGAAATCCTGAGTTAAAAACTCAGGATTCTTTGCCAATAAATGAGACCCAATTCACTGATATTTCAGATAATATTGACTGAATATTTATTGTAAGTTTCCCTAAATAAATATATGTTATTCACCTATAGAATATATTTTTTTTGATAAAAAATTTGGGGAATGGGAATGGCTTTCGAACGCACAACATCACAGGTACTTTATGATGATGGAAAGCATAAATGTATTAGCTTTACCAGCTTGGTAAAAGGCGAGGGCGTACAGGCGAACCAGTTCCTGATTTTGGATAATGAGCGCGCAGCGGTGCTCGATCCGGGTGGTGACTTGACCTATGTCCCACTGACTATGGAACTGAATAAATATACCCGTTTGACCAATCTTGACTATGTGATGGCCTCGCATCAGGACCCAGACATTATTACCTCGATGCCGCGTTGGTTGGTTTATACCGACGCCAAGGTGGTGGCATCTAAACTGTGGGCGCGTTTCTTACCGCATTTAAACTCTGCATTTATGAGTGACCGCATGAAAGGCAACTGGCTAGATCGTCTGATCGAACTGCCAGATCATGGGCAGGTGATTCCATTAGGCAACAGCCATTTGGTAGCTGTTCCTTCACACTTCCTACATTCAGTTGGTAACTTCCAATTTTATGACCCGATTGCCAAAATTTTATTCTCAGGGGATATGGGCGCATCTATGGTGGATGATGCCTCTAAACCTTTAGAAAATTTTGCCGCTCATATTCCTAAAATGAAAGGCTTTCATCAGCGCTATATGTGTTCAAACAAAGTGATCCGTCTGTGGGTCAACATGGTACGGACGATGGATGTGGAAATGATCGTACCGCAGCACGGCACGCCATTTATTGGTAAAGAACAGATCAATCAATTCTTAGATTGGATCGAAACCTTACAATGTGGTGTCGATTTAATGGATGAGACAGTTTTTACTTGCCCAGTATAATGACTTGAAAATTTCAAAAAATAATTGAGTTTCCAGATAACATTTTTTAATATTTTTCGTCCATAAAATAAGCTTTTAGATGACGAGAATAGATAAAAATGTTGTCTCAAATACCGACTCAGGATGCATGTTTAAGGTGTGGAGCATGTTGTGCCCACTATCGCGTTTCTTTTTATTGGGCAGAAGGGCTAAATATGCCTGAACATTATACGGAACCTGTGACATCGGTGTATTCATGTATGGTGGGTACGAATCAGGCAAATCCACGTTGTATTGCTTTAGGTGGAGAAGTAGGCAAACAGGTGAGTTGTAACATGTATGAGGCACGTAGTTCATCTTGTAAAGAAGTTCAAATCGCCGATGAGCAATGTAATAAAGCACGCATCGCGCATCAAATGATTCCATTGATCAGTATTCCACTGCATGATGCTGAAAATGACGAAGATTTCGATCAAGTCAGTTAAGGCTTTATTTCCAGAATAAATTTATTGAAATCTAAGAGGTAGAGTCTTCGGATTCTGCCTGTATTGCACTGGATGCTGACCAACCCCCAGAGTATTCTTGCTGAAAACAGCATATTCGATGGTAAATATTGAAAACTCCGTAAAGAATTGCCGCAATTAAAATGAAAATTGAACGGAAATTTGTATATAATGGCTCACGGAAATTACCAGCGAGACTGTTATGTTGACCATCGTTCAAGAAGCCCTAACCTTTGATGATGTCTTATTACTCCCTGCCTATTCTACTGTTCTCCCAAAAGATGTCTCTCTTAAGACACGTTTCACACGTGGCATCAATTTGAATATTCCACTTGTTTCTGCTGCGATGGATACTGTGACTGAATCACGTATGGCGATTGCAATGGCGCAAAACGGTGGTATCGGTATCCTGCATAAAAACATGGATATTGCTGCACAAGCTGCAGAAGTTCGCCGCGTGAAAAAATTTGAAGCAGGTATGGTGAAAGACCCAATTACCGTTACACCAGAAACGACTGTACGTGAGCTGATTGCTTTAACTCAAGCAAATAACATCAGCGGTGTACCAGTGGTGAAAGACGGTCAAGTGGTGGGTATTGTTACTGGTCGTGACACTCGTTTTGAAACCAATCTTGAGCAACCTGTTAGTAACATCATGACAGGCCATGATCGTTTGGTGACTGTTCGTGAAAACGAATCAAAAGAAAACATCCAAGCATTACTTCAAAAACACCGTATTGAAAAAGTCCTTGTTGTAAATGACAACAACGAACTGAAAGGTTTAATCACGGTTACTGATTTCCGTAAAGCTGAAAACTATCCAAACAGCTGCAAAGATGACTTAGGTCGTTTACGCGTTGGCGCTGCAGTAGGTACAGGTGCAGAAACACCAAGCCGTGTAGAAGCATTGGTGGAAGCAGGTGTTGATGCGATTGTTGTTGATACAGCACATGGTCACTCTGCAGGTGTAATTGAACGTGTACGTTGGGTAAAAGCCAACTATCCACAAGTTCAAGTGATTGGCGGTAACATCGCGACTGGTGATGCAGCTCTTGCATTATTAGATGCTGGTGCAGATGCAGTGAAAGTGGGTATTGGCCCAGGTTCAATCTGTACTACACGTATTGTGGCTGGTATTGGTATGCCGCAAATCTCTGCGATTGACAGCGTTGCCAATGCACTAAAAGATCAAATTCCATTGATCGCAGACGGTGGTATCCGTTTCTCTGGTGATATGGCAAAAGCGATTGGTGCAGGCGCGAGTACCATCATGGTAGGTTCATTAATGGCTGGTACAGAAGAAGCACCGGGCGAAGTTGAATTCTTCCAAGGTCGTTACTACAAAGCCTATCGTGGTATGGGTTCATTGGGTGCGATGGCAGGTGCAACAGGTTCTGCTGACCGTTATTTCCAAGACTCAAAAGCAGGCGCTGAAAAACTTGTACCAGAAGGTATTGAAGGTCGCGTACCTTACAAAGGCCCAATGGGTAACATCGTTCATCAAATGATGGGTGGTTTACGTTCATCTATGGGGTATACCGGTTCTGCGGTGATCGATGACTTACGTAAAAATGCACAGTTTGTCAAAATTACTGCGGCAGGTATGTCTGAATCTCACGTACATGACGTGACTATTACTAAAGAAGCACCAAACTACCGTGTTGGTTGATATTTAGTAGCTTTTAGCCGAAAAGGCCGTCATTAATATGACGGCCTTTTTGTTTTTGGTGTAAAGTATTTGCAGTAAAAAGTGATGATTAAGATCACCATTAAGAAGTGAGTACAACATGAGTTATTTTGGTACAGATGGCATTCGTGGCAAATTCGGTGAATTGCCTATTACCCCTGAATTTGCATTAAAACTAGGATTTGCCGCAGGTAAAGTATTAAAACAATACAGTAAAAAAGCAAAGCCCATCGTTGTACTAGGTAAAGATACCCGATTATCGGGCTATATTTTAGAGTCAGCATTACAAGCTGGTTTAAACGCAGCAGGTGTTTATGTTCATTTGTTGGGTCCATTACCTACACCCGCAATTGCCCATTTAACCCGTGCATTACATGCCAGCTTAGGCATCGTGATCTCGGCGTCGCATAACCCTTATTTTGACAACGGCATTAAGTTCTTCTCGAGCGAAGGTAAAAAATTGCCGGATGAAATTCAAGAAGCCATTAACAAAGAACTTGAAAATGACTTGGTGATCGAAGACCCTGCAAACTTAGGTAAAAGTGTGCGTGTAAAAGATGCCAATGGTCGTTATATCGAGTTTTGTAAATCAACCTTCCCGTACCATTTTGACCTGACAGGCTTAAAAATTGTGGTGGACTGTGCCAATGGTGCAGCCTATAGCGTCGGCCCTTCGGTGTATCGTGAACTGGGTGCAAAAGTGATTGCGCTGTTTAACGAACCAGATGGTTTAAACATCAATAAAGACTGTGGTTCGACGCATCCTGAGTTTTTACAAAAAGCAGTTGTGGAACATCAGGCGGATTTAGGGATTGCCTTTGACGGTGATGCTGACCGCGTGATTATGGTCGATAAAAACGGTCAGCAAATTACTGGTGACCATATTCTCTATATTTTAGCCACTCAAGCGAGTCAAAAGCCTGCGGGTATCGTGGGTACTGTGATGAGTAATATGGCACTTGAAATTGCTTTAGATCAAGCCAAAGTGCCGTTGCTTCGTGCCAAAGTTGGTGACCGCTATGTTCTACAAGGCCTAGAAGAAAAGGGCTGGGTAACGGGAGGTGAACCATCAGGTCATATCTTGACTTTGGACAAGAGCACCACAGGTGATGCGATCATTGCTTCACTTCAGGTGTTAACTGTGATGGTTGAGCAAGGTAAAGCTTTGCATGAATTGGTGGAAGGGTTTGAGTTATTACCAAATGTCTTGGTGAATGTTCGCTTGGCTGCGATGTTTGATCCCTACGCCGTACCTGCACTGGTGAGCGAGTTTGAAAAAGCTGAAGCTCAGCTTAAAGGGCGTGGTCGCATCTTGATTCGTAAATCAGGCACAGAGCCGGTCATTCGTGTCATGGTTGAAGGTAATGACCTTGAAGAAGTCACCGCATTGGCAAATCATTTGGCCGATGCTGTTCGTGCCAATGCAGCTTAAATCAAGAGGGGAAATTGCATGAATGATGTGATTAAGGACTTAAGTGAACTGCGTTTAACTTATCAAAAAGGTGAGTTGCATGAAGATCAGGTGAACCGTGATCCACATGAGCAGTTTTTATTATGGTTTAACCATGCCTTAGAAGCACAATTGCATGAACCCTATGCTATGTCTTTGGCGACGGCAAATGCCCAAGGTCGTCCGCACGTGCGGACGGTCTTGTTGCGCGGTGCGACCCATGCAGGTTATGACTTCTACACCAACTATGACAGTCAAAAAGGCAATGATCTGCTCGATAATCCTTATGCAGAATTATTGTTTTATTGGCAAGAGCAGGAACGTCAAATTCGGGTCAGTGGTCATGTGGAAAAGATTTCTCTTGAAGAATCGACGGATTATTACCATAAACGACCGCGTGACAGCCAAATCGCAGCACACATTAGCACTCCACAAAGTGGTGTTATCGCCAGTCGTGAAGAATTACAACAGCGATTCCAAAATTTGCATGATCAAGTGGAAAGCAAAGACGTATTGGCGAAACCTGAGTTTTGGGGTGGCTATCGTTTAGTTCCGGATTATTATGAATTTTGGCAAGGCCGTCCGAATCGTTTACATGACCGCTTGAGTTATAAACTACAGGATGGTCAATGGGTTTTACAGCGACTGATGCCATAAATGTCTAAACTTTTAATTCAACAAAGACCCCATTTGACGCGCCCTGAAGATATTCAGGGCGTTGCCCCGTTTATTGCTGATTTATTGGCACGTCGCGGGGTTTCTTCCGCACAAGAGCTGGAATTGAAGCTTAAGCACTTACATGCGCCAAACTTAAAGGGTTTAGAGCAAGCGATTGAAATAATCGATCAAGCAATTGATACTCAAAAGAAAATCGTCATTGTTGGTGATTATGATGCCGATGGTGCAACCAGTACTGCATTGATGGTCTTGGCACTGCGTGACATGGGCGCGGATGTTGAATATCTGGTTCCAGATCGTTTTAAGTATGGTTATGGCCTGACACCCGCCATTGCTGATTTGGCCTTCGTGAGCTTTACACCAGATGTGCTGATTACGGTCGATAATGGTATTTCGAGCCATGCTGGTGTAGCGCAGGCACAGGCACATGGTATGCAGGTGATCATTACCGACCATCACCTGACCACAAAGGAAACACCACAAGCAGAAGCAGTGGTAAACCCCAATCAGTTGGGATGTGAGTTTCCAAGTAAAGCCTTGGTTGGTGTGGGTGTCGCATTTTATGTGTTGGCAAATTTGGCCAGTATGCGCAAAAAAAATGCTAAATCCACAGCCAACCTCAGCCAATATTTGGACTTGGTGGCCTTAGGCACTTATGCCGATGTTGCAAGTCTAGATCTGAATAATCGGATTTTGATCGATGCTGGTTTGAAGCGGATACAGCAAGGATTATGTCGTCCAGGGATCAGTGCATTATTGGATATTGCCGGTCGTGATCCTGCACAGTTAAAAGCACAGGACTTGGGCTTTGTGGTCGGCCCACGACTCAATGCAGCTGGGCGTATGGAGACTATGGATATTGGGATTGAGTGTCTGATTGCGGCAGATTTAAGTACGGCTTATCCGATTGCGCAGCAGTTGAATCAACTCAATATTGAAAGACGCCAAGTCGAAGGGCAGATTAAACAGGAAGCTCTGGCTGAGTTAGAACATATTCAGCTTGATCAGGATAACTTACCTGTAGCCTTGATCATGTTTGAACAGCATTGGCATCAAGGGGTGATTGGGATTGTTGCAGGGCGTTTGAAAGAACAATTTCATAGACCTGCAATCGTCTTTGCCGCAGATGAGGATGGCGTACATATTAAAGGTTCTGCGCGTTCTATCGAAGGTATTCATATTCGAGACAGTATTGAGCGTATTGCTGAATTACATCCGCATTTGGTCAGTCATTTTGGTGGACATGCTGCCGCGGCAGGACTAACCATTCAAAAGCAGCATTTTTCTGAATTTAAAACCGCTTTTGAAGCACTCATCGCTGCGCAAGATGAAAATTTATTTCAGGCCACTATTTGGACAGATGGCGAATTGCCTGATTCGGCCATTAATGTCGAAACCGTCGATCTTTTGCAAAATTTAAGTCCATGGGGACAAAAATTCCCTGCACCGGTCTATGAAGGCCTATTTAAAGTTTTAGATTATCGTTGGTTGAAAGATGTGCATCTGAAATTAAAACTTGCTTTAGATAATGGCTTAATGGTGGACGCAATTGCATTTAATGCGGCAGAAAAATATGAATTTAATCCTATGCAAGATAAAATCCGCTTGGTCTACGAACTCGATAAAAATGAATTTAGAGGAAATGTCAGTGTTCAATTGAGAGTTCTACACTTGGCTCAATAAATTCTATTTTTACAGGCAAATAAAAAAGCCGCTCAGAAGAGCGGTTTTTTTATGGTTTTGACTTCAATGGATTAGAAGCGGTATTTCGCTGCTACACCAAATGAATTGTAGTCATTGTTGCCAACTTCACCGAAACCAACACGACCTTCAAGGCTTACTTGTTGGTTGAAGAATTTACGTGCATTGATCCCTACTTCGTTACGATCAGTGACATCGTTGTTGTAGTAGTCAGCACCAACACTGAATGTTTTGTCGATGAAGTAATCCGCTGCTAGATTGAATTCATCTAGATCACCGAATGCTGCACCCGCTTCAAGGTTGATGTCTTTACCATTGCTTAAAGTTGTTACGTATTTAGCACGTAAAGTTGGATCTACGCCATCATCTTCATCGTTATCCCAACCTTTCACACCAGCTGCAACTAAGAAGCCTGGTGCAGGAAGATAACCGACTTCAGCGCCGTAGTAAGTTGTATCGTTGTCTACTGTGCCGAATGGAGTGTCAACTTCGACATTATTACGGCTTACATCACCAGATACATAGAAATCTGAGTTTGGTACAAAGTATTCGATACCAACGCCATAAGTATTGTCGTCAACATCGCCACGGTCAGCGAAAGTTGCATGTGCATTTACGTTACTTGCACGGTTTAAGAATGCAGCTTCTGCAAGAGGAGCGTTACGCGTTTGAACAGGGTTGAAGTAATAAGTACCGTTTACACCAAATTCACTGCCAGAGCTTCCATTATCTGGGTCGATGTAACCAGCTGAAGCGCCTACTTCTGCTTGATAAGCATGAGCTGTACCTGTAATAGCAAGTGCAGAAAGAAGTGCTGAAGCAATTGCGAGTTTTTTCATGGAAACTACCCCTCTAAATTGTTTGGCTAAATTTAATACATTTTTTGTTACAAGTTTTAGTCTAGAGAATTTTTAAAGATGGTCAATCGCTGCAAAGTTGCAGAACTGTGTATTCGGTAATTTTATGTAATTTTAATAATTTAAGGTGTTGAAAAATATGTAATTATTATTAATGTTTTGTTTTATTAAAACTGTGTAGATAATATGAATTTGTGGGTTGTTTGGTCAACAACTCGACTTTTTTTAAAGTAAATATTACATCGAAAAGAAAAAAGCACCGCAAAATAGAGGTGCTTTTTTATGCAAATTTCTAATTCAAACGAAATTAGAAACGTAAAGTTGCATTGATGTTGAACGCTTGAACGTCATCACCAAAACCAACTTGACCACCGATTGCTAGGTTCGGGTTAAGGAAGTATTTTGAACGGATAGCGAAGTAATCCGTGTCTTCATCACCATCATCTTCGATGTTGTAAGACGCACCAATGCTAAAAGCTTGGTCGAAGTAGTAGTCTGCACCAATCGTAACAGAATCTAAATCACCAAAAGCACCATCTGCTTCCAGGTTGATGTATTGACCATTGTTCAAAGGCGCAACATATTTTGCTTTGACAGCAAAACGGTTGTCTTCGTCTTCATCGTTGTCGCCTTGATAGCCATCAATACCAACAGCAAGTAAAAGGTTAGAGACAGGTAAATAACCTACTAATGCGCGGTATGTTGTTGAATCATAGTCCTCGCTTGCTGAAATACCAGCAACTTTTACTTCAGCTTTTTCTTCTTTGTAGCCTAATTCACCATTAAAGTAGAATTGTTCAAAGAAGTATTCAGCACCTAATGAAATATGGTGGCTGTCATATTCTGCTTTGCCTGCAAGCGGACCTGAAACAGGAAAATAATCGGATACATCAACTGTTTTTGTATCTAAATATTGATAGCTATATTTAGCATAAATATTGCTGTTATGGCCTAAAAATGCAGCTTCGTTTAATGGGCCATTTTTAGGGTTTACTGAGTCTAAATATAACGTGCCTTGTAAGTTGAACAATCCGTTTGAATCTACGATGTCATTGTCCCAATCTGTATAAGTAAAACCGCCATCAACTTGACCATCATAAGCAAAAGTTGATGAAGTGATAACAGCTAATCCTAGTGCAAGTAATGTCTTTTTCATAAAACCCTCGAAACATTATTGTTGTAAATAAAATGTAATAAATAGTAACGCGAGCGTATTGTTCATATTATGTGCATTGAAGTCAATGATTTGGATGATCAATCTGGCTGAATCTGTGCAAATTCTCTGTGATATAATAGGCGGCTATTTAAGCCAAATTTTTTGATTGAGAGTAATTCACGTGGAAATTAATCCGTATCTATTACAGCTAAAAGACTTAAACGACCGTGGTCAAACATTACGGGGGTATCTTTGACTACGATCTGAAAAAAGAGCGTTTAGAAGAGGTTCTACGTGAGCTGGAAGACCCAGCAATTTGGAATGATCAAAGCCGTGCACAAGCAATGGCAAAAGAAAAAGGTGAACTCGAAAACGTCATTAACGTGCTCGAAGGGCTTTCAACTCAGCTAGAAGATGCCCAAGCGATGCTGGATCTTGCGGTTGAAGCAGAAGAAGAAAGTTTACTTGCGGATGTGCAAGCAGAGTTAACTTCAGCGGAAGCAGAACTTGCGAAATTAGAATTCCGTCGTATGTTCAGTAATCCGATGGACCCGAACCCATGCTATGTCGAAATTCAAGCAGGTTCAGGTGGTACTGAAGCACAGGACTGGGCATCGATGTTACTACGTATGTATCTACGTTGGATTGAACGTCATGGCTTTAAAGCAGAAGTGATGGAAGAGTCTGATGGTGATGTGGCAGGGATCAAGTCTGCAACGATCCGTGTAGAAGGTGAGTATGCATATGGTTGGTTACGTACAGAATCTGGCGTACACCGTTTAGTCCGTAAGTCACCTTTTGACTCAGGTAATCGTCGCCATACTTCATTCTCAGCGGTTTTTGTATCGCCTGAAATTGATGACAATATTGAAATTGAAATCAATCCAGCTGATGTACGTACTGATACCTATCGTGCATCTGGTGCGGGTGGTCAGCACATTAACAAAACAGACTCTGCGGTACGTTTAACTCACGCTCCAACAGGGATTGTGGTGGCATGTCAGAACCAACGTTCACAACACGCCAACCGTGACCATGCATGGAAACAGTTACGTGCAAAATTGTACGAACTTGAAATGCAAAAACGTAATGATGCGGCACAAGCGTTGGAAGACACCAAGTCAGATATCGGTTGGGGCAGTCAAATTCGTTCATACGTTTTAGATGACTCGCGTATTAAAGACTTACGTACTAGTGTAGAAAGTTCAAACACCGGTGCAGTGCTTGATGGCGATTTAGATAAGTTTATTGAAGCCAGCCTTAAACAAGGTTTGTAATTTAAATTTATATAGAAAACAAAGTTCTATCGGTTTTTGATTAATATATCTATAAAAATCGAAAAAATACGATATAGTGTGTTCAAGATGCTGAATAGAACTTTGTTGTCCAAATTTTTATTTAATTAAACCCGTTTAAATTATGGATATTGATTTAATTTTTAAAGCACTTGCCAATCCGACTCGACGTCAAATCTTGGAATGGTTGAAAACACCAGAACAGTTTTTGTCAGAAGAACAATGCGGCGGCTTTAATCGTGGTGTATGCGCCGGCAATATCGAAAAACTCGGTAATGTTTCGCAGTCTACGATGTCTAATCATTTGTCTGTGTTACAACAGGCGGGCTTAATTCAAGCCGAGAAATATGGTCAATGGTCGTATTTCTCACGCAATGAAGAACTCATTCAGCAATATATCGATTATCTGCAAAACTCACTTTAAATCTTTTTTCGCATTTGAAGTGTCAGGCGAGACATATATGGCTGAACTTAATACTCCTCTCATTTTGGGTGATTTACACCTCAAAAATCGCGTTGTAATGGCGCCACTAACCCGTAGTCGTGCAACCATTGACCGTGTTCCAACGCCGATGATGGCTGAATATTATGCACAGCGCGCAAGTGCTGGATTAATCATTTCAGAAGCAACAGTCATTTCAGAAGCAGCTAATGGCTATTTGCAGACGCCGGGTTTATTTACCGATGCTCAAGTTCAGGGCTGGAAATTGGTGACCCAAGCCGTACATGAACAGCAAGGTTTAATTGTGGCACAATTGTGGCATGTCGGACGTGTCTCACATCCCGATCTTTTGAATGGTGATACACCAGTTTCTGCCAGTGCGGTACAACAGGCGGGTTATGTCAGTCTGCTTCGCCCAAAACGCGAATATGTCGTGCCACGTCCATTAGAGATTGCAGAGATCAAAAGCATTGTAGAACAATACAAACAGTCTGCGATCAAAGCCAAAGAAGCGGGGTTTGATGGTGTGGAATTGCATGCGGCCAATGGTTATTTGATCGATCAATTCCTACAAAGCAAAACCAATTTACGTGAAGATGAGTATGGTGGTTCTGTCGAAAACCGCGCACGTTTATTGCTCGAAGTGGTGGATGCGCTGATTGAAGTGTGGGGGGCAGGTCGTGTAGGTGTGCATCTTGCGCCGCGTGGTGATGAACATGACATGGGCGATCATGATCCACGTGAAACCTTTGGCTATGCTTTAGAGCAGTTGGGGCAGAGTAAGATTGCATTTTTCTTTACCCGTGAATATCTAGCGGATGACAGTATCAGTGATTATCTGAAACAGCGCTCAAATGGTGTGCCATATATTGCCAATATGCGTTTAAGCCGTGAAGATGCTGTAGATTTATTAGCCTCAGGTAAAGCCGATGCGGTGTCTTTTGGTAAAGCCTATATTGCCAATCCAGATTTGTTTGAACGTTTGCTAGCGAATGCTGCATTGAATGAATTGCAGTTGGAAAACATGATTGGAACAGATGTTGCCGAAGGCTATATTGATTATCCAAGCATGAAAAATAAATTTGGTTCAGGTCGTTCAACCTATTAATCGACACTTGAATACGCATTATCCATTAACATGTGGATAATGCTCTGATATATTCTGCCGATTCAAACCGTTTTTGAGCGTAATAATTTGACTACTCCTTTTTGGTATAACGCAGCTTTGGCACTGATTAAGCCGCTATATCAATGGCGCATCAAAAAACGTGCTGAAGATCTCCAACTATATCAGCAAGAGTGTCTTGAGCGCTTTGGGCCATTTCAGCCGGTTAAAAACCGCAATGCAATTTGGTTTCATGTGGTTTCCGTAGGAGAAACCAACGCTGCACAGCCGCTGATTGAACATTATCTCAAAGCAGGCCATTCGGTCTTAGTCACCAATACCACCAAAACCGGACAAGCGCGTGCGAAACAATTATTTTTAAAAGCACCGTATGAATCGCTGTTTCAGGCTGTATATTTGCCGGCAGATCAAAAAAAATTAGTCCGTCGTTTTATCGAAAAATATCAACCGAAAATGTTGGCTCTGGTCGAAACTGAACTCTGGCCAAATTTGATGATTGAAGCCGATCAGGCCAATGTTCCGTGTTTATTGATTAATGCCAGATTATCTGAAAAATCGGCGAAGGGTTATAGCAAAGTCCCGAGTTTGACGCAGCCGATGCTAAAGAGTTTGAAACAATTATTGGCGCAAGATCAGGCAACTTTAACGCGATTTATTGAGTTGGGTGCAAACCCGCATACCAGTCAAGTCGTCGGTAGTATCAAGTTTGATATTCATGCGCCTGATAGCTTTGTGCAACAAGCAGCGCAGTTGCGTGAAGATTGGGCTTTGCAAGATCGTAAAATCATCACCATTGCCAGTACGCATGCGCCCGAGGAACAAAAACTACTCGCAGCGCTGCAGCCGATTTTGCAACAACAGCCTGAGCTGTTATGTATCGTCGTACCACGTCATCCTGAACGCTTTGATGAAGTTTTTGTAGAAGCGCAGAAACTGAATTTACGCACACAGCGCCGCAGTTTAAAGCAAACGATTCAGCCTGAAACGCAAGTGTATTTGGCAGATAGTATGGGTGAATTATGGCTTTGGCTGGCACTGAGTCAGGCGTGCTTTGTCGGCGGGTCTTTAAATGAACCGGGCGGTGGACATAATATTTTGGAGCCTATCGCGCTGCATGTCCCGACAGTATTAGGTCAGCATTATTTTAATTTTCAAACCATTGTGGATGAATTTTTAGCGGCCCATGCGGTTGTGGTTGTGCAGGATTTTGAGCAGGCGGCCTGTGCATTGGTTGACATCATTCAAAATACTGCGAAAGCGCAGGCTTTAAATGATGCAGCTCAGCTGATTATGCAAAAGAATACCGGGTCGCTGCAAAAGCATATTCAGGTGATTGATCAGTACCTTTAAGTTTTAATTTTGCGATACATTAATTTTTATTAGGCAAGTTTTATCACGGCCTTATTTTATGGTGATCGTTGAACATCCTATTCGTAGGCATAATCTACTTTTAAAGGATTAAAAGTAGCAAAAATCCTCTGTACGCTGAAGGTACTTCCTGTACCTCAGCGCACAGGCGACATCCATGTCGCCTGCCCTCAATGACATATGCTTTGCGTGAATTGATATGGTTATTTATGAACATCGTCTTGCTTGATCCTCGTCAAACTGAATCTGAACTTTGGAGTATTAGCGCCAAACGTCAAATTGAGCATTTAACCACGCATGTGGATATTCAAGTGGGCGATACACTCAAAGTCGGGATTCGGGAAGGAAAGCGTTATTTAACCCAAATCATCAGTATCAGTGATGAGCGCATTCAACTTAAACCCTTACAAGAAGAAGAAGTACCTGCAAAGCATCCGGTGACTTTAATTGTGGCAATGCCTCGTCCGAAAGTGTTGCGCCGTCTGATCATGGATGCCGTCACCTTAGGTGTAGAAAAAATCATTTTGCTGCACAGTTATCGCGTGGATAAAAGCTATTGGCAGACACCATTTTTACAGCAGCTCGATCACTATGTGACGTTGGGTTTGGAGCAGGCAGGTGACACCATTGCGCCCAAAATTGAATTGTATAAACGCTTTAAACCCTTTATAGAGGATGTTTTACCGAGCATGATCTCCTCGGACTATCCGGCTTATGTGGCGCACCCTTATGTCGAAGATGTGATGCCTGCAGGGATTCAACATGGATGTACGATCATCATTGGACCTGAAGGTGGATTTATCCCTTATGAGGTCGATTTGCTCATAAAAAACGGTTGCCAAGCAGTCAGCTTAGGCAACCGAATTATCCGGACAGAAACTGTGATTCCGTACGTTTTAGGGCGATTATTTAGCTGTTGACGCTTCTGTCTCAGCTTGATCACCACGGTAAACTTTCACTTCCTGTACAGGGTACGGAATTGAAATACCATTTTGATTAAATGCTTGGATAACGTGTTCTTGCACTTCACTGATTGAGTTCGCAGTGGTGGTTTCAGTGGTATCTACCCACCAACGGACATTCAGATTGACTGAGAAATCAGCCAAAGCATTTACGTTTACGGTAAACGCAGGTTGGCTCAAGATGGTTGGGTCTTTGTCCAAAATAGCCAAAACAATATTTTTAGCTTTCTGAATGTCATCTTCATAACCAATACCAACAACAAATTCACAACGACGACGTTGATAAGCGGTATTCACCGTTACAGCACTAGTGTAAACAGTCGCGTTTGGAATCACGATACGACGACCATCTGGAGAACGTAGGAAGGTTGCACGGATCTGAATATCTTCAACCGTACCTTCCATGCCTGACACAATAATGTCGTCACCGATTTTAAACGGTTCACCGAGGAGAATCAAAATACCCGACAGTAAGTTCTGGAAAATATCTTTAAACGCGAAACCGATTGCAACCGAACCAATCCCCAATGCACTCATGAGCTGACCCGGTGTGAACCCAGGAATCGCAATGACCATTGCAATTAGGAAACCGAAGAACATAATGGCTGAGCTACCCACACGGTTCAGTACCAAAACTAGATTTTGTTTTGAGTAAGAACGGTCAGTGAGCGCTTTACGAACAAAGAATCTAAAGAGTTTAGACAGTAGATAGAAGATCGTAAAAACAATTAATGCGATACAAATATAAGGCAGGCGTTCCCAAAATCCATCGACAAATTTATCGATCGTTGAGTATGCGTCATTATATTTAGAGGTATGTTCCAGCACAGTTTGTGCGGTTTTTTCTGTTGCCTCTTGCAAAAGTTGAGTCGTGCCTTGAGTGACATCACTCAAGGCATTTTCTTTTTCAGCCACGAGTTTTCCAAATGTTCCGGTTTTTCGCTATTTTGCCTGAAATTAGTGGCGAAAATAACCCTCATTTACAGGCTTGCGAACAGATGTATCAAAATTCAGACAGGCTCAGATTCGGTCAGTCGCTTAGAAATATTCAGTGCCTTGTTGAATGATTTCTGTCGGCGATTCAATTTCACCGCTACCCATCATATACGAGGTGATGCTACCTGTAGCCAAGAGCGACAAGACACTGATTAAAATCATCAACCATGCCAGAATTTTTTCCCAAACTGCAGTAGGGCGTGGCGCGCCGTATTGATTTACGGTCGGTGTACCTGAGGCTAATAATAAATATAGGATAAAGAACAGATTAATCACGGGGATAAATAATAATAGTAGCAACCAACCGGCTTTATTGAGGTCATGCAGCCGACGCACGACAAAGACACAATAAAAATAAATGTAAAGAATCATAATCGCTAAATAGGCGAGGCCAGATACCCCGGTGAATATGCCAACAAATTGCTCATTTAACGCCATGGTATTGATGTTGAAAATACCCACGGCAAGGCTTAAAGCGATTATGGCAAAAAAGCTGATGATATTGAGAAAGCCATACCAACCAATCATGCTCAGTCGACCAAAACGTCCATCAGGTTTCAGGGGATTGTCCGATGTAGTGGTTGTCTGACGGGAAAAGAAAGAAGAGTCATTGGTATTCATGCTTGGGTCAACTCAACGTGTATGGAAGAATAAAAAAGCGGAATGCTGAGTAAAATTACCTTTGCAGTATAGGTTTAATTGGACCGGTCAGATACTGAATTAAAACATGTTTTTGTTGAAATTTTGCTTATAGATGTGCTTTAAATGGGAAAGAATAATACGACCAAAGCATGATTGCTGCGATTAAAAATTAATCGTCATACTGCTGTGATGCAGGAATTATAAAAGTAGAAATGTGGCATGGCATCTCGTGATGAGATGAATCAGATCAAGGAAAATACAATATGAAAGAGATCTATCCAGTACCTGAAAGTTTCAAAAAAACCGCACGCATCAACGAGTCGGAGTACTTTGAGCGTTATCAAAAATCGATTGAACAACCAGATGAGTTTTGGGCGGAGCAAGCGCAAAAGATCGATTGGATCAAACCGTTTACCCAAGTTAAAAATACTAACTTTAAGCAAGATGATTTCAAGATCGAGTGGTTTGCTGATGGTGAACTGAATGTCAGTGCTAACTGTCTCGATCGACATTTAAAAGAACATCCACATAAACCGGCCATTATTTGGGAAGGTGATCATCCTTCACGGCATAAAATCATTTCTTTTGAAGAACTGCATGATGAAACCTGCCGTTTTGCCAATGTGCTGAAAAAACATGGCGTGGGCAAAGGCGACCGTGTGGTGCTGTATATGCCAATGGTGCCCGAAGCGGCTATTGCTATGTTGGCCTGTACCCGAATTGGAGCAGTACACTGTGTGGTTTTTGGCGGGTTCTCACCAGACTCATTGGCAAGTCGTATCGATGATAGTCAGGCGAAAGTCGTGATTACTGCGGATTGTGGGATGCGTGGTGGCAAGCCCATTCCACTCAAAGAAAATGTCGATCTTGCACTCGACATTGAAGGCACATCTTCGGTTCAAAATGTCATTGTGGTGCACCGTACAGGTAACCCGATCGAAATGAAAGCAGATCGTGACCTGTGGTATCACATGGAAATCATGTCGGTCAATGATATTTGTCCACCTGAACCCATGAATGCCGAGGACCCGCTATTTATTTTGTATACATCAGGTTCGACAGGAAAACCGAAAGGTGTATTGCATACCACAGGCGGCTATTTAACCTATGTGAATTGTACCTTCCGTGAAGTTTTTGACTTAAAACAAGATGATGTGTTTTGGTGTACTGCCGATGTTGGTTGGATTACAGGACATTCTTATGTGTTGTATGGGCCATTGTCGAATGGCACCACGACCGTGATGTTTGAAGGTGTACCACAATATCCAAGTTGGGCTCGGACCGGACATATTGTTGATAAACACAACGTCACTATTTTATATACGGCACCGACTGCAATTCGCGCCATGATGCGAGAAGGGGATGCCTTTGTCCGAGAAAGTGACCGCAGTAGTCTGCGTTTACTAGGTTCGGTGGGTGAACCCATTAACCCAGAGGCATGGAATTGGTACTACACCGTGGTAGGTGAAAGCCGCTGCCCAGTGGTGGATACATGGTGGCAAACAGAGACGGGTGGTTTCATGATTACGCCATTGCCGGGAGCAACCGATTTAAAACCGGGTTCAGCGACGCGTCCATTCTTTGGTGTACAACCTGCGATTGTCGATGCTGAAGGCAATGAGCTTGAAGGTGCCGTAGAAGGCAATTTGGTGATTAAGGATTCTTGGCCGGGACAAATGCGAACCATTTGGGGTGATCCTGAGCGCTTTATTGAAGCCTATTTCTCCACTTATCCGGGGACGTATTTTACAGGTGATGGCGCACGTCGTGACGAGTCTGGCTATTATTGGATTACGGGTCGTGTGGATGACGTCTTGAACGTTTCAGGACACCGATTGGGAACGGCTGAAATTGAAAGTGCGTTGGTTGCACATGATGCTGTGGCAGAGTCTGCGGTGGTGGGTATGCCGCATGATATTAAAGGACAGGGGATTTGCGCCTTTGTCACCCTACAAGCAGGGACAGCTGAGACGGATGAGTTACGTCAGGAACTGGTGGCTTGGGTACGCAAAGTCCTTGGACCAGTGGCAACGCCAGATGCATTGCATTGGGCGCCGGCCTTACCGAAAACCCGTTCTGGTAAAATCATGCGCCGTATTTTAAGAAAAATTGCGGCTAATGAGTTGGACTCTTTAGGTGATACCTCGACCTTGGCAGAACCTCAAGTGGTTGAACATTTGATTGCTACGGTTTATCCGAAGTCATAAGAACAATTTGAGCGTGAGTGATCACGTTCTGATGAAAGTTCACTATGGCTTATATGAAGGATTATTAAAGCAATAATGAACGTCCTTTCTCCTATAAAAGTTGATTAGGATGAAGGGACGTTCATGATGCATTTTATCCATCCTAAATACGACGTATAAAATGATCAAATTATAAGTCGCCTGAATCTTGGTGACTTAGATTTCATTAGATATAGATTTTACAGATATAGACTGCAGGCATTGAGATAAGCTGAATGCCTCTACTTTGTTAAGCTAAAACGGTAACAGAATAATCAGACAGACATATGAACGCTTCAACTCCATTGACTCAAGATCCGATCGATATTGCCAAAAAACTGGCGGCAGAATTTGCCACGACGGCTGCTCAGCGTGATAAGCAGGGGGGAAATCCCAAAGCTGAACGTGATTTGATTCGTCAAAGTGGTTTGCTTGCACTTTCCATTGGAAAACAATACGGTGGACAGGGTGCAGATTGGCTGACGATTTTTAAAACCATTCAAACCATTGCTCAAGTGGATAGCTCATTGGCGCATGTTTATGGTTTCCATCATTTATTGATTGCAACGGTACAGTTGTTCGCGCAGCCAGAGCAATATGGCCCGTGGTTTGAACAGACTGCACGTGAGCATTTATTTTGGGGTAATACCTTAAACCCTTTGGACCGTCGTACTACAGCGACGCAACTGTCTGAACATGAATATGTTTTTCATGGCGATAAAAGTTTTTGTTCGGGTTCCATGGATTCCGACATTTTGCTGTGTTCTGGCTTCAATGAAGATGGAAAATTATTGATCGGGGTGATTCCTACAGCACGTGAAGGCGTCAGTTTTGTCGGCGATTGGGACAATATGGGACAACGTCAAACCGACAGTGGAAGTAGCCATTTTGAACAAGTTAAAATTTCCAAAGATGAATTACTACTGAACCCGGGGCCTTTGAGTACACCGTATTCAAGCTTACGTCCTTTGATTGCACAGTTGATCTTTGTGCATATGTTTTTAGGGGTGGCAGAAGGGGCTTTTGAAACAGCAAAACAGACGGTTCAAAACCAAAAAGCATGGTCAAAATCATTGGTTGAAAATGCAGTGAATGACCCATTTATTCAAAAGCATTTTGCTGAGTTTTATGTGCAATTAGAAAGTGTACGTTTATTGGCAGATAAAGCTGTTCAGCGTTTGCAATGGGCTTGGGAGATTGGTGAAGCTTTGACGGCGGAACAACGTGGAGAAGTCTCTATTGCGATTGCAACTGCCAAAATCGCAGCCACCAATAGCTCGCTATACATTACGCAAAATATTTTCCAAGTGATGGGCGCACGTGCCACGACGGCCAAACTGAATTTAGACCGCTTCTGGCGCAATGTACGTACCCAGACCTTACACGATCCGATTGATTATAAATATCAGGAGGTCGGTGAATGGGTGCTCACAGCCAAAGTGCCAGATCCAAGTTTTTATTCTTAAACGTATATTGCAAATGAGCCAATAAAAAAGCCTCCGTTTTGGAGGCTTTTTTGCAACGTGCATTTAGTCGATTTTAACGCTGATGAATATTTTCTAAGGTATCGACTAAGGTTCGCGTTGTTTGATCAATTTCATAATTCACGGCATCACCGACTTGGACATTTTTCCATGTAGTGAGGCGCAGTGTTTCAGGAATAAGATCGATTGAAATTTCACTATTGGCACGATCAACACGGTTCACAGTCAAACTGCAACCATTGAGTCCAATAAAACCTTTGAGAAAGAAATATTTAATATTGCCTGCCGGAATGTGAATATCGAGATGAAAGGTTTCCCCACGATGTTCTAAGTTTTTGATCGTGGCTGTGCCTTCGATATGACCATACAGATTATGACCACCATTTTCTGCCCCAACTTTGGCTGAGCGTTCGACGTTGACCTCATCACCAGCTTTGAGCGCTTTTAGCGTGGTGAGTTGATTGGTCAATTCAGAGACATCAAAATGCACTTGGTTGGCTGCCAAATCAATATGTGTAGCCGTTAAACACACGCCATTAATCGCCACACTTGCCCCGATAAAGACATCATGAAAAAAATTCTGATGATTTGAAATCACCAAGGTTGTGAAGCCATTACCTTGACGAATCTCTAAGACTTTTTCTAAACCTTGCACGATGCCTGTATACATGGGAGCGTCTCTAAAATGATTTGCGTTTTCTGTATTGTAGGGACAAAACGAACGCTCGGCTATGCTTTACAGTGATCATTTCAGTACGGCGTTTTGATCTGTCGCAGTTCGATCTTGGCAATATCTACATTGCTCGGAATGTTTCAATTGCCGCTAGGCGAGACTGTTTTAAGTCAACGATCTGCTGAGGGTAGTTCAATTCCAGTTGAGGATTTTTGGCAAAGGGTTGGTGAATTTGTTTGGCATCCAAATCTGCGAGTTCAGGTAGCCATTGACGTAAATAATCCCCGTTCGGATCAAATTTCTGAGATTGGCTGATCGGGTTAAAAATCCGAAAATAAGGTACAGCATCTGTACCCGTCGAGGCGCACCATTGCCAACCGCCATTATTGGCTGCTAAGTCACCATCGACAAGGTGCTGCATAAACCATTGCTCCCCCAACCGCCAATCGATCAGTAGATTCTTACTGAGGAACATGGCACAAATCATCCGCACCCGATTATGCATCCAACCCGTAGCCAGTAGTTGACGCATCCCTGCATCGACGATCGGAATGCCCGTCTGGCCGTATTGCCACGCAGCAAAGTCTTGTGGTGCATGGCGCCATTTTATTTTTAAGGTTTTGGTTTGAAACGGCTGGTGCTGAGAAACTTGCGGGTAGTCAAATAAAATGTGCTGGTAAAATTCACGCCAAAGCAGCTCATCGAGCCAAGTTTGTTGTCCTCTGTGGTCGATCTGGAAATAGCCGCCTTGTTCACGAAACAGGGCTTGCAGACATTGGCGAATAGACAAGATACCCAAGTTTAAATACATGCCAATTCGACTGGTTCCATTGAGCGCAGGAAAGTCCCGATCATCAGCATAACGATGCAGATGTTGTTCAATAAATTCATCTAAGCACTGTAGTGCGTGATCTTCTCCAATCGGCCAAAGCTCGATTTGAGTAGCTAACAGCGATGTGGGATAAAAAGGAGTTAAATCAAATTGATTTTGCCACAGCGGATGCGGTTCGAGAGCCGCTTGGGCTTCAATAGCGGGATAACAAGTAGGCAGACTGATGCTCAATTTTTCGTAGCAATTTTTCTTAAATGCACCGAAAACTTGATAAGGATGTCCAGATTGATTGCGAATACTGCCAACAGGAAACAGGGTGCGGTCATGGTACAGCTCAACAGAGATGTGCTGCTGTTCTAATAACTGTTGTACTTCGCGATCTCGTTTAAGTTCATTCACACCATGTTCAATATGTGCATGAACAGTGTGTATATTGAGCTGAGTACATAGGGTTAATAGCTCAGTGGCGATGTCTGACCAATAGGGAATATGCTGAATAATCAGTGGAATATTTAGTTCAGCCAATTGCTGTCGCAAAAGTTCCAGTTGGGCAAGATAGCGATGGATTTTAATAGGGGCATCATCATGCCTTGCCCATTGTTCAGGAGAAAGCGCAATAAATGCAACCGTTTGACCAGACTGTGTCGCCTGCCACAGTGCGCTATGGTCATGTCGTCTTAAATCTTGTCGAAACCAAACAAGTTGCATGTTTATTGCCTCGTTTTTGTTGGAAATATCACCAGAATTACGGGGGTATCTATTGGTAATGAAATTATCTAAAAAATCGATTTCTATAAAAAACCATATAATATCTATGGTTTAACTTAACCGATTGCGCACAATCCTGTCAGCTTAAGCGTACAAGTAACGAAGTTTTTAGACGCTATGCGCGCTTTTAAATTTTACCTAAGATTAACTTATACAGGAACAGGACGTTCCGGAACATAAAACAATAACAAAGTGTTCACCATCAGGACTGTGAAGCAAGACAGGAGTCATGCTTAAGTATCCATATAGAAAAAGCCCGACAGGATGTCGGGCTTTTTCTTTGTCTATAGATTAGCTCATTTTCTAGAATCAGAGCATGTTTTTAAATGGTACTCGAGATAAAAAATCCCCTAAGCCGAGCCTTAGGGGAGGAAAGTGAAGTGAGCCGGTTGTGATTATTATGCTGATTACATGAGCTGTGACTGCATCAACAATTATGCTGATTTAGCCTGCACAACTTGCTGCTGTTGAGCTTCCAGTTCACGAACCAGTGGCAACACTTTTTCGCCAAAGTATTCCACTTCTTCAATGAAGTGGAGAAAACCTGAGAGAACCAAATCGACACCTACACTTTTGAGTTCCACAATGCGTTCGGCAATTTGTTGTGGCGTGCCAATCAGATTGGTTTTAAAGCCGTCGTTGTATTGAACCAAATCTTCAAAAGTAGATTTTGCCCAGTTACCTTCGCCTTCTTTTGTGGATGCACCTGCTTCACGAGTTGCATCGCCAAAAGCATTGACCGCTTCGGTATTGGCATTGTCGATAATAGCTTGAAGCACCGCTTGGGCTTCTTCCTCCGTATCTCGGGCAATAATGAAGGCATTCACCCCGATTTTGACCTGATGGTTGTTAGCTTTGGCTTTTTCACGAATATCATCGATCTGCTTTTTCAACTCAGCAGGGGTATTGCCGTTGGTGAAGTACCAATCGGAAACACGTGATGCCATGTCACGTGCTGCACGTGAACTGCCACCTTGGAAGATTTCAATATGCGGTTTTTGTACCGGTTTCGGAGATAGGGTGTAGTCTTTAAATTGATAGTATTTACCATCAAAGCTAAAGTTATCCTGCGTCCAAACACCTTTTAGGCTACGAATGAACTCTTCAGAGCGCGCATAGCGTTGATCATGCTCGGGCCATTCTTCACCAATCGCATCAAACTCACCACGGAACCAGCCACTCACAACATTGATTGCGATACGGCCATTGGTAAGATGATCGATGGTCGCCAATTGTTTCGCAGCCAGAGCCGGTTTCCAAGGGCCGGGTAAAATCGCTGCAATGACTTTGAGCTTTTCAGTCTTGGCCAAAATACCATGACTGAAGCTAACTGATTCGTGTTGATTTTCCGCGTTATAGCCTGCGGTAAAACGAATTTGAGTCAGCGCATAATCAAAGCCATTTTTTTCTGCAGCTCGTGCCAAACGCACGTTATAGTCATAGCTCCAATCGGTACGCTGTTCAATATTACTGACCACCAAACCACCACTGACGTTTGGTACCCAATACGCAAATGTAATGTTTTTTTCTTGTACTGACATTTTGCAAACCCTCGGGATCGAATTGTTATGCTGTGGTGTTTAGGCCACTTGCGTTTTTGGCTTTTTACTATGCAGTCGAGCTTCAGCGGCATCCAAACTTGGAACAGCTGCAGAAGGAAGGACTTCTTCTTGCTCGATTTGCTTATTAATGCCCAAGTTTTGGTTGGCTTGTTGAGACTTGGCTTTCACCACTTCAGCACGCTGACCTTTGGCTGGAGCCCATTCCAAAATCGGCAGCGCACGTGCTACGGCTAAAGTAATGCGGTCACGGAGTAATTCACTATGAATGGTATATTCAGGGGTGAAATCACGGTCTGTTGCATAGACTCCGATTGGTAATGTTTGCGCTTGGAAGAAACTGAACAATGGACGCAATTGATGTTCAAGCACTAAAGCATGGCGTTCAGAACCACCTGAAGCTGCAAGCAAGACAGGAACATCGACCAATGCAGTTTGTTCGACAAAGTCAAAGAAGTGTTTAAACAGACCTGTAAATGAAGCACGGTAAACTGGCGTTCCAACAATCAGTGCATCAGCAGCTTCAACAGCAGCAAGGTCATCTTGTACACGTTGTGGTAATTGGTTACGGTAAATTGCCCCACCTAATAAGTTGCCAATTTCGCTAAACTTAATAAAATGCACATTGATTGGAGTCGCATCACCGAGCTCATCAACAATGGCTTGTACCAGAGCTTCGGTTTTAGATGGATTGTTTAGGCCACCTGATACAGCAACAATATTCAGGGGTTTTTGTAGATTAACTTGAGACATTTTTTAAACCTAAAAGTGTGGTTTCTCGGAATGCCTTTTATTAATCCCGATGGGTGGATCACTGTAAAATAACGAAAATCAGAAAAGTTATCTGATTTTTAGATATGTTGGAAAAACCACAAGATTCGTGAAATATCAAATTTTAAACTGTTGATATTTCAACATATAATGCTTAGATATAAGCATTTTTACTATGTTGATAAAATTTATATGAAAATATGATTAGATTTAAAGATTTATAGAAAATGCGAAAAAAGACGCATTTTAAGCGAAAAATCTACATTTTAAATGCAAAAAAATAAGTTCTTGCATATCCTTCACATAGCATGTGTGGTTAGAATAGGGTCATTGTGCACAAGATCTCTCACGTTGCTTATGAATATTTTAATCGTTGATGATCACCCGCTGTTTCGTCATGCTTTAATTCAGGCGGTTCGTTATAGTTTGCCTCAGGCGCAAATTCATGAGACTGCAGCAGTCAATGAATGCTATGAACGTCTTGAAAATGGCCCTGAGCCTGATCTTGTGTTATTGGATTTAAACTTGCCGGGTGCTTCAGGCTTTTCTGCCTTGGTGCATATACGCGCACAATATCCATCGATTCCAATCATTGTGGTCTCTGCGCATGAAGAAGCGTCGATTATTCAACGTGCGATTGCACATGGCGCGATGGGTTATATTCCAAAATCTGCGCATCCAAGTCACATTGGTGAAGCGATTCGTCAAGTCTTAGAAGGCGAGATTTGGTTGCCACCAAATTTACCAGCCAATATGAACTTTGATCCACGTGCTGCAGATGAAACAGCATTGGCAGAACGTATTCAGTCTTTAACACCGCAACAATTCCGTGTGTTAATGATGGTGGCAGAAGGTTTGTTGAATAAGCAAATTGCCTATGAGTTGGATGTGTCTGAAGCAACTATTAAAGCGCATGTAACGGCAATTTTCCGTAAGTTGGGCGTACAAAACCGAACCCAAGCTGTATTGGCAATTAATGCACTGAATATTGAAGAAAAGAAAATCTAAGGATTTTTTCCATAAAAAAGACCTCCAAGATGGAGGTCTTTTTTTTCTGTTTAAGCACTAATGCTGGCGCTAGATCATTTCGTTGTAAATGCTGTTAGGCCTTTACATGTGGTTTAAAAGCAATAGAGCAATGCAACTTAACAATGACTTAAACAAACCACTTCAACTTAAGCAATATAGTCTTGCTTAGGCGTCAGATCGGTACAGTACAAAGGGTTGAGCGCACATTGCAGCTCATCAATTTGTTCATCGGACACATAGCCGCGCGCTTTGAGATAATCCGCGACACGGTCATCACGTAAACT
Organism: Acinetobacter sp. YH12045; assembly: GCF_013419925.1. NCBI lineage: Bacteria > Pseudomonadati > Pseudomonadota > Gammaproteobacteria > Moraxellales > Moraxellaceae > Acinetobacter > Acinetobacter sp. YH12045. The sequence goes on from NZ_VOZE01000004.1 coordinate 139,061, forward strand.
CAAAAAGGCAGCATCATAAACACCCAAATCCACAAATAGGGCTGCAGTTTCTAAGCTGTTAAAACGGTCCAGATAAACATCATTATCATACATCAGGAAGATATGGTCTTGCTTGGAGTTGGCATCGACATTTAAACGTTGTGCCAATTCAAATGGCGCTGTTTTAATAAACAGTAAATCAGATAATTCATCAAACTGTGTTTTATCCAGCTGGTTTTTGTCGGTTTTGACTTTACCGAGCCAAGCTTTGAACACCAATACCGCACCGCCGCGCAGTAGCATGCTCCAAATCTGATGACGGGTGTCCAAACCTAAGCAATTGGATTCTGCTTCTAAATTTTGCAGCAGTAGATCTTCTTGTTCTGCCAGTCGATCGAATAAGCCAAGGCCTTGGGGTTTGTAAGCATTCGGTGCAAAGACATCAAAATTCAGTTCGTCAAATACCTGTAACGCAAGAGGAACGGCACTGCGATAGAGCGTTTCTAGCGCTTCGACTTGCACATCACTTAATTTGCTGAACTTAAATAATTGACGCCAATCGATCTCTGGCAAAATGGCATTGGCACCATACTGACGATGAAACTGTAGATTTTGATCAAAACCATGCGGCATTGTTTCTGAAATATTCACAAGATCACTCCTAATATGCGGGGGAGATCAGCTTCTCAAGTGTTGAGTTATGACGCTTCTTGAATTGGCTTGAAACTGATCAACTTCTTATGAATATTTTTAAAACGAACGGCGGCAGCTAAATATAAGACTAAAGTTTTAGTTTTTATTTTTGCTTGTAAAAATCTGATTTAAATCAAATAAATTTTTAATTGTAACTAAGTGTACAAGTGTTCACTCATGCATTCGATATCTTTTGCCATAGGCAATCAAAATTTGATATTTATGGCTAATAAATAGACGAAATATTGGGGCTATTTTGAATGATCTTGCCGCTGAGACAAATTTTTTTGCCAGTTAGGTAAGTTTAAGTAAAAGTAAGGTAAACAAAAGCCCATTTCATGTGAATGAAATGGGCTATTTTTCACAGAGAGATGTCCTGTAACAGCGCTACTGATTTGAAATCTTCAAACCAGATAACCATGAACGGAGTGAAGCCGGTTTCAACGGTTTTTTCAGTAAGACGATGTTTAACTCTTTTAGACGTTGCGGTAGTTCAGGATCAGAATCTGCAGTAATCAGTGCCACAGGGACATTTTCCTGACGGTTATCTAAAATAAAGTCGAGACCGATCTTATTATTATTTAAGTGTTGGTCAACCAACCAAACTTGAATATTTTCTTGTTGAATTAACTCCATGGCCTGTTCAGGTTCAGTGGCCTTAAAGACTTGATAGCCCCATTTGGTCAGTAAGGTCGACATACCTTCCAAAATCGTTTCATCATTGTCTAAGCACAGAATCTTATAGGCTTTGGTTTTCAGCGGAACCGCTTGGGTCGGTGCAGCGACCACTTTTGGCGCAGCGACCACCGGTACTTCAATCATAAAGCACGAACCATGACCAAGTTCTGAGAACACATGCACAGGATAGTCGAGTAGGCTGGTCATCCGTTGCACGATGGCTAAACCTAAACCTAGACCCTGTTCGCCCCATGGAGAGGTGTGTCCACAGCGTTCGAACTCTTGGAACAACTTAATGCGCTGTTCTTCCGCGATCCCAGGACCTGTATCCCAAACGCCAATACGAATATGCCCCAGACGTGCTGAACGTAGCACACCCACCACAACACGACCACGCGCTGTATAGCGTAGGGCATTGCTGACGAAGTTTTGGATAATACGACGAATCCACTGTGGGTCGGTGTCAATCCAGAACTGAGCATCGTGTACGGTCAGTTTGATATTACGCTGTGCTGCAATCGATTTAAATTGCAGTTCAAGGTCGCTGAGTAAGTCATGTAGTGGATAAGGCTGACGTTTCGGTTGAATGGTTCCACCTTCGAGTCGTGCAATGTCCAAGAGGGCAGAGAGCATACTTTCCGCACCATGCAATGCACGATCTAGTTGCTGAAGCGTTTTACGATCATCATCATTTTGTACGCTTTGCTCGAGGGCTGTACTAAACAGACGTGCAGCATGCATCGGTTGCAATAAGTCATGGCTTGCAGCAGCGATAAAGCGGCTTTTCGACATATTGGCTTTATCGGCTTGCTCACGTGCCAATTGTTGTTCAGACAGGGCGTCTGCCAACTGTTGGGTACGATCTTGCACACGGCCTTCAAGCAAGGCTTCATTTTCACGGAAAGCGGTAATATCGGCAAAGGTCGTCACGAAACCGCCGCCTTCGATCGGATTACCACGCATCTGAATTACACGACCATCTTTACGAATCCGTTCAAATTCGTGTGCGCTGCCGACCTGCATCCAATGCATGCGTTTACGTACATGCTCTTCGACTGAACCGGGACCACATTCGCCGCGTTCAGCGTTATAACGAATCAAGTCTGAAATTGGGCAACCGACATAGACAATGTCTTTTGGATAATCAAACAGTTTGAGGTATTGATTATTCCATGCTACCAAACACATGTTTTCATCAACCACGGACACACCTTGAGTCATATGGTCGATCATGGTCATGATCAGGTTTTGGTTAAAGCGCTGCCACTGTGAGGCTTGGTCAAGAATATTGGCGACCTGACCGAGTGCTAAACCATTATTAACCATGGCTGTGGTGAGTAAGGTACGGGCAGATGCCGCACCGATGGTGCCTGCAAGATACTGTTCGGTAAAACGCCACCACATGCCGTTGGCGCTGCTATTTTCATTTAAAACGACATTGTTTTGTGCGCAGAACTGGTTGAAGGCACGCATGGTTGGGCCTTCACCGGTAATACGTTTTGCCAAGGTAATCAAATCACCTACTTTTAGACGCGCCACATCGTGGTGAATATAGCTGATGTCGTTTGATGTACTTTGAGCAGGGAGCGGCTTGGTTTCATAATAAAAGAAACTTTCGGCCTGAATTTGCTCGGCAACACTTGGACGGAAGACGCGGGAAATCCAAATATAGAGGGTGATATTTAAACCGAGCGCCCAAACTACTCCATGGGTAAGTGGATCGAAAGATTCAAACCCTAACAGTGCTTCAGGACGTAACCAACTCAAGCCTAGCGGACCCTGACTTAAAAGATTTTCGGTAAATGTTTTAAATTGTTCAGGTAAGCTACGCAATACGGTTGGTAATAACAGGGTATAAGCCCACATGCCAAAACCGACCAACAGACCCGCATATACACCTTGCTTACTTCCGCCACGCCAATACAAACCACCAATTAGCGCCGGTGCAAACTGTGCCACAGCACTGAAGGCTAATAATCCAAATACCGATAATTGGTCAATGTCATTGAAGAAATGGAAGAACAAGAAGCCCAATAACATGACCGCTAAAATACATACACGACGTGTGAATTTCAGTACGAGTGGTAGGCGTTTGTCATGACGTGACAATAAGCGTGTACGCCACAGTGCAGGCATGATCAAGTCATTACTGAGCATAATCGACAAAGCCACTGACGACACCAACAGCATACCTGTCGATGCTGAAAAACCACCGAGAAAGGCAAGTAAGGTCAACCAGTCTTGGTTATAACTTAAAGGCAGTGAGAGCACAGCAACATCGGGGATTGCCAAGTAGGCTGGTGCTGCATGCAGTGCCCAACTGGCAATCGGGATGATCGCGATAATGGTTAAAATCAGATAAATGGCAAACCAACGACGAGCACCACGGATATGTTTTTCATCTCTCAGTTCAACTACTGCGACATGGAACTGACGTGGTAAACAAATAATCGCTAAAGCAGCCAATAAAGTTTGAATCCAGAAGCTTTCTGGCACACCTTTGAGCTGGACATCTTTAAAGGTAGTGTTGATGTCATGGCTGATTTGCGCCATGTTTTCAGGTGATTCAAAAACAAAGAAAAATGCGACTGCAAGTAGTGCAAACAGCTTGACGAAAGACTCAAATGCCACAGCCAACATTAAGCCACCGTGCTGTTCAGTATTGGCAATCTGTCGTGTCCCAAACATCATGGCCAAAATCGCCAATACACCAGTCAAAAACAGCACACTATTGGTGGTACCGGTCAGACCAGCGGTCGGCTCTAAAATGACTGTTGCACTTAGGGCAATCGCACGTAGCTGCAAGGCTAAATAGGGAATAATGGCAATCACGGCAAGGATCGTGACCAATGACGCTAAGGGGCCACTTTTACCATATCGTGCTGCTACAAAGTCGGCAATCGATGAAATGGCATGATGCTGACGGACACGGCCTAAACGTCGCCAAATATCATAGCCGAGCGCAACAAATAGCAGTGGCCCCAGATAGATTGGCAGGAAAATAATGCCCTCACGAACCGCGGCACCTGTTGCGCCATAAAACGTCCAAGATGAACAGTAAACCCCTAAAGTTAGACTAAAGAGAAGCATTCTGCCGCGAGTACTGAGCCTGCTGGCATGCTTTTCACCAAAGAATGCACATACAAAGAGTAATGCGATGTAAAGGGCCAATACCCCGACGATAAGCCAACTATTCATAGAGCCTGCAGCATATTAATTCTCGCTTAATGATAACGCATCCATAGGCTTAGGGAGGTTATTGCTCAAAATTTAACGACCAAAGTCTAAATTACAAGAGATAAGGAACATTGGTAAGTTTAGCTTCGAAATAATTCGAATTAGAAAATTGCGCGCCAAGGTTCGGCGTAAGGAGAACATTATGGATGAGAGACAGGTAGAACAAATTCTACAGAATCCAAAATTTAAGGAAATGGTTAGCCGTAAAAGTAAGTTGAGCTGGACTTTGACGATCATCATGTTGGTGGTCTATGTCGGCTTCATGCTACTTGTAGGCTATAACAAAGAGTTCTTGATGCAATCCGTGAGTGGTGGTGTGACCACGATTGGTATGCCATTAGGTTTGAGCATTATTGTATTGTCATTCTTACTGTGTGGTGTTTATTCGTATATTGCAAACAACAAGTTGGATGCATTAAACGCAGAAGCAATGCGTGAAGTAGAAGCAATTACTCAAGAAAAAGGACCGCACTAAGATGAAATGGAATTCATTGAAAGCAATAGTATTAGCGGCTCCTGCTCTGCTCATGTCAAGCATGGCAATGGCTGGGCCAGATTTAGGTGAAGCACAGCAACAAGCGACCAACTGGCATGCGATTATCATGTTCGCAATTTTTGTTGGCTTGACTTTGTTTATTACCAAATGGGCAGCGAAGCAAACCACTAACACTGCAGACTTCTATACTGCCGGTGGTGGTATTTCGGGTTTCCAAAATGGTTTAGCGATTGCCGGTGACTATATGTCAGCAGCATCGTTCCTCGGTATTTCCGCAATGGTATTCAGTTCAGGCTTTGACGGCTTGCTGTATTCATTGGGCTTTATGGTGGGTTGGCCCATCGTATTGTTCTTGGTGGCTGAGCGTCTGCGTAACTTAGGTAAGTTCAACTTATCTGACGTGGTGTCATTCCGTCTAGCTGAGAAACCTGTCCGTACCCTTGCAGCAGTAAGCTCGCTTGTGGTCGTAGCGTTCTACCTGATTGCACAGATGGTGGGTGCAGGTCAGTTGATTAAACTGCTATTCGGTTTGAACTACAACATTGCGGTTGTGATCGTTGGTCTACTGATGATGGCTTATGTAATCTTCGGTGGTATGTTGGCAACAACTTGGGTACAGATCATTAAAGCAGTGATGCTACTTTCTGGCGCAAGCTTCATGGCCTTCATGGTCATGAAAGGCGTGGGCTTCAGCTTCTCTGAAATGTTCACTCAATCGATCCAAGTTTTCTCTAAAGTACATGACGTATCTTTAGCTGAAGCTGCAAACATTATGGGTCCAGGTAAACTTGCAGCCAACCCAATTGATGCGATCTCTCTAGGTCTTGCATTGATGTTCGGTACAGCAGGTCTACCACACATCTTAATGCGTTTCTTCACAGTAAAAGATGCCAAAGAAGCGCGTAAATCAGTAGTTGTTGCTACAGGCTTTATTGGTTACTTCTACCTATTAACTTTCATCATCGGTTTTGGTGCGATCCTTTATGTATCGAACAACCCACAATTTCTTGATGTAGCGAAAATGGCGGTAACTGGCAAGTTAGAACTTGTTGGTGGTAACAACATGGCAGCGGTTCACTTGTCTGATGCATTGGGCGGTGACTTGTTCATGGGCTTTATTTCAGCGGTAGCATTCGCAACGATTCTTGCAGTAGTTGCAGGTCTAACATTGTCAGGTGCTTCAGCAATTTCACATGACTTGTATGCAAACGTATTCAAGAAAGGTCAAACTACACCTGAATCTGAACTTCGTATGTCTAAAATCGCGACTTTAGGTCTTGCGATCTTCGCAATGATTTTAGGTATCTTGTTCGAGAAACAAAACGTTGCATTCATGGTAGGTCTTGCATTCTCTGTAGCTGCATGTGCAAACTTCCCAGTGCTTGTATTGTCGATGTTCTGGAAAGGATTAACGACGCGTGGTGCAGTGATTGGTGGTGTGGTTGGTCTAGTAACTGCTGTGATTCTAATTGTATTGTCTAAAGCAGTTTGGGTAGATACATTCGCAATCTCTGAAACACCAATTAACCCATTCAATGGTCCTGCTATCTTTGCAATGCCATTGGCATTCATCTGCTGCTGGTTGTTCTCTGTGACTGATAATTCAGCACAAGCACAAGCTGAGCGTAAAGCATTCGATGCACAGTATGTACGTTCACAAACTGGTATTGGTATCTCTGGTGCTTCAGATCACTAATCTGAATCGCCTAAAAAGCCCCTAATAAGGGGCTTTTTTTATATTTAGTGAATGATATGAAACAGTGGTTTGTGGACAAATCTCTGTCCTATTTGCGTGTATAATTTTCTCCATTGATCGACATCTTCCAATGGCCTTGATCATCTTGATAAGGCGAGCGCTGAATGGTGAATTGTTGAGAGAAATTATCCTGACCGATGCTAAAGCTCTGATCCCCAAAACTGCTCAAATGGGCTTTTATTCGCGACTGTTCAGCACCACTGAAGGTTTGGTTGGCAATACTTTTTTCAGTATGTTCTTGATGGTAATACGTCACTTCGCCCGACGATTTGATCACTAATTCACTGTGGTTGTTTTGCCAAGTCCCCACATAATTTTCATGGCCTTTGAGGAGCGGACTGTTTTGTGTACAGGCAGAGAGCATGAGCAGACAGAGGGGTGCAAATACGAGATGTTTTTTCATAATGAAATCTACCACGCAGGAGATTCCTTTGAATATGTGCCTGAAAACTGAAACTTACAGTAGGTTTTTTGAACCTCTTTGGTAATAAGAAACCCATCTAGAACAGTGCTCATATGGATGCTTTTTCAGATTAAGATCAACAAATTTTTGCAATAAAAAAAACTCACTTCGTGCTAATTTAAAATCAATCAGTTGATGATGCTTCAGATCGATCATTTCAGCGCATGAAAAAAATATAGAGATTGAAAATAATGCAAGGTTTTGTAGATTTTTGGAAAAGCTTTAGACTTTTACCCTCAGCATGGCTGTTACTGGTGCAGTTTCTGATCTTGGTTTTAACCGCGATTACCCGAGAAAGTCTGTCTTTTCGTGCGCTAATTTGGGTACTTGGGGTGTCGGTACTATTGATCATTGCCAAAGTGATTCGCCAAACTCCAATGTTTACGATTCTAGGACTGAGTTTTGTTGGCTGCGCCGTATTGTTTTCTACTTTGATTATGCTCGGTGTAAATCATCCCAATATTCAAATTATTGCGCATGGTTTTGAAGCATGCGCATATTTTAGTGCAGCCTATGGCTTATTGCGCTATATGTTTGCCGATCGCTATTTAACCAAAGATGAACTTTTTGCAGCCGGGGCAGTATTTACCCTCATCGCATGGGGTTTTGCTTTTCTCTATAGTATTTGTCAGTTGATTTATCCGGATAGTTTTGTAAATCCTGCAGAGCCGGGTATGCAGTCGTGGTTAGATCTATTATTTTTAAGTTTTAGTTTGCAGTCTGCCACGGGTTTGTCAGATCTCATGCCAGTCAGCGCGCCTGCACGGGTGTTGGCGATGCTTCAAATGTTCTGTGGGGTGATGTATTTGGCTCTCATCGTTTCACGTTTAATAGCATTGCAATATATTGCCCATTTACCGGAACGCCATGAGCCCAAAGACAAATAATGGCAGAATAAAAAAAGGACGCAAATGCGTCCTTTTTGGTATTCAGTATCTAATATGAATTAGAAACGGAATTTAGCGTTTACGCCAACAGTTTGAGTGTCAAGCGCAACTTCTTCAGCATTAGCATTTACATAGCTAGCACCAACTGCAACAGCAGGAGTGATGAAGTAGTTTACGTTCGCACCCCAAGCTGAGTCTGGAGTACCAGCAAAGCTAGATTCAGCGTAAGAAGCACCAACGCTTAATTTAGGAGTTACGAAAAGATCAGTTTTGAATTGGTAAGCAGTGTCATCACCGTAGATGATGCCTGATTCGAAACCAATTGCCATGTTAGTGTCGTCGATTGCGCCAACATATTTAGCACGTGCAGTGATTGCGTCTTGGTCTTGGCCAATAGTTGTAGCTTCAGCAACAGCTTTAGCAACACCGTTACCCATAACGTTGAACGCGTCAACAGCAGCTTGGTCAGCAACGCTAGTGTAACCAACAGCAACTAAGAAGTTTTGAGTTGGAAGCGCACCAACTTCTAATGCATAACGGTCGCCGTTGTCTTCTAATACTTTAGATGCTTGGTTTTTAGAATCTAAAATAGTGTGGCTGTAAGACGCGCTTGCATATACAGGAACAACTTTAGTTGGAACATAAGCTTCAGCTTTAGCACCAAAGTTATGAGCAACTACGTCAACACCTTGTGAACCAACTTCACCGTAGTTGTAAGCAACAGATACGTTAGAAGCTTGGTTTAAGAATGCAGCTTCTGCTAAAGGACCTTTTGTAGAGTCAACATTTTTTAAGTAGTAAGTACCTTGAACACCACCAATGAAATCTTTGTCATTTGCAGTTGTGTCGATGTATTCTGCTTGGCCTTGAACTTCAAATTGGTAAGCTTGAGCACCGGTCATGGCTAATAATAAAGCAGTGGCTAAACCGAGTTTTTTCATGATTTTCTACCAGTTGTTACAAATGGATTAAACATTGAGCATTGTATTGTAACAATATATTAAGTCAATGATCCTAAAGGTTATTATTCAGTCTCTGACTCAGATCTTTATTTCATAATAAGAAATTCAGTTTTTACTCTAACTAATAAGTCACTCAAAAAAAATCATTGAGAACAATTAAGTAAGTTTGATTAAATTCTTAATTAAAAAAATACACTTGAAAAAATACACAACTTTTCAATCTAAAATAACAATTATTATTGTTATTTTAATTCAAAATAACATTTATTGTAGTGGGTAAATTCTAACGCTTTTCACGCATTTGAGGTAATAAATCGGGACTTTGACTGCTGAATTGTTGGGCTAAAACCACTTATTTGTATATTAAATAGACATTTTTGTTTTAAGTTTGAGGGATATGTCACTTAAATATGTGTCTTTGTGATATTTTTAATATCCTAGTGAAATACTTGGCTTTACATCAGGTTTTATTTGATTCATAATTTGCCAATCGAGTCGTCACACGGTTTAAAAGTGTGACTTTGACCCTGATTCTCCATTATTGTTTTTTATTCGCCCAGCTTTCCCCAAGGTTGGGCTTTTTTTTATTCAAAAATGCAACTTTATATTAAAGATAAAATATAGAGCAAATATCTCGTAGAAATAAATGCACTTTTATGGTGCGTTAATAATTCTATTTATCTTTCAATTAAAGTGATATAGACAAAAAAAATCCTGATTTTCAAGGAAAATCAGGATTTTTTAGCCAAAATTTTCGGGAAACTAAAATATTCTGCTGAGGAAGAAATCTAGTGTGCCCTAATACGGTGCATTCTGCACCAATTTATTGCAATTGTAAATATTTATTTAAACAAGTTAATAAAAAATATTTCGCTTTGAAATATGCTGCTGTTTTTTAGCAAATTATCTCGTTCTAAAGTGATAAAAATGTGACAGATTAAGCACATTTATATAGAATTTAGAGCTATAAATGTTCACTTTACAAATTAATAAATTATTGGTCATTAATTTAAATATTCCCGCGTTTAGTTGAGAAGTGGGTTGGGGTATGCAACAAGTGTGGGGCATAAAATAGATGGAAACATTACGAACAGAGCATATTAGTAAGCGCTTGCAACTTGCGATGCTAGTAATCGTCTTGTCTATCGTATTTATCAGTGTTCCATTGATTGTGAGCAGCAATCAAAACTACCTCAAAAGTGCCGAAGCGCTGAAAGAAATTCAGATGCTGAAAATGGTGGCAGATTTAACCAACCAAATTTCCCGTGAACGTGCGCCAGCTAACAGTGCAATGTCGAGTCAAGGTGAACAGCGCGAGCAAAAAATTATTGAGTTGGCTGAATATCGTCAAGGCGTTGATCGGCAATATCAAGATACACTGAAAGTTTTAAAAGAAACGGGCTTTGCACCGATCGCCCAGCAGTTAGAGTCCAATTTATATCCATATTTGTTGCAGGGTCGCAAAACGGTCGATCAATATATTGCGCTGCCGACACAACAACGTGAAGCTAAAAAATTGGATCATGCCATTTTGGCGATGTTCCAAGCTTGGGATCAAAGCTATATTGCCATGCAGAAATTGGTCAATCATTCTCATGGTAAAGATACTCGTGTATCGAATTATTACACGCTGATTTTATTACTGGCAGAATTACGTGATCAGGCGGGACGAGTCGCATCAAATATTATGGCTGCGGTATCATTTCAACAGGAAATTCCAGAGCAAAATTTAGCGCGGAGTTTACAAACCCAGCGTCAAACACGCTATCTATGGGAATTGATCAATGTCGTGCAGTCTGAACATGACAAAACTCCCGAGTTTAAACAGTTACATCATGCGGTACGGACGGAATTTTTAGATAAAGGTTTGCCAATTATTGATGGTTTGACTCAAAAAAGTCTTCAACATCAGCGTTATCACATGGATGGCACCCAGCTCACTGATGCAATGGTCAATAAATTTGTCACAGTGGTGGAATTGCAAAGTTATATTTTAGATTACAGTCTCAAAGTAGCTGCGGATGAACAACGTGAAGCGCGAAATAAATTGATTTTCACGCTTTTTGTCTCGCTCGTGTCATTACTGACTGCATTATTAACGATGTTCTATGCCAAGAAATGGGTGTTTGAACCTTTAATTCGTGCTCGTAATCAGTTATTTAAACTGGCTCGGCACCGACAAATGGATCAAGGCGTGATTGAACCTGCCAAAGTAGGTTATCTCAGTTTATTTGACGCCATTCAGCATATTGAAAACATGCTGGAACAGCGTGATGCCTTTGAATTTCAACTTAAACATATTGCCAATACTGACTCACTTACCAATGTCGCCAATCGTTTTGCCTTAGATGAATATATTAAATTTCGCGACAGCCAAAATTCAGGCTTTTTACATACAGCACTGATCGTGATTGATATTGATCACTTTAAACAGGTGAATGATCGCTATGGGCATATTGTCGGCGATTTGGTGATTCAACATGTTGCCAATCAATTACGAAAACATATTCGTTCATCCGACTTGGTGGTGCGATATGGTGGAGATGAGTTTTTAGTCCTGATCGAGGGGATTAATATGCTCAAAGCCCAACACATTGCCGAAACTATACGGCACGATATTCAGAATGTGAATTTTAATTTGGCAGAGGACGAAGCCGATCTCATTGTGACGGTGAGTATTGGTGTGGCAGTGGGGGCCGAAAACTGGATCGATTTATTAGAGCGAGCAGACCAAGCATTGTTTAAAGCCAAAGCTGCGGGGCGTGATCGTGTTTCAGTCTAAACGCAGCTTGGCAGATTCATAAAGTTAGCCAGACAAATGAATTAATCTTCATCTTTATATAATTTATTGCAGGCTTGTTGGTTCATTTGACTACCATCTTCATTCCAACACTGGGCTTGGGTAATTTTGCCTAAATTGTACTGAAGCACCGCTTCAGGTTGCTCATTGTCATACCAAATTTTATAACTGTTATGACGAACGCCATTACGATAATAACCTTGGCGTTCTAGTTTGCCGTTTTCAAACCACATTTTCAGCTCACCAATCAGTTTATTATTTTGAAAATTGGCATAGGTCCACGGTTTACCATCGCTATACCAGCGTTGGCGCAGGCCATGCTCGATACCATTTTTATAATTTTGAGAAAAAGCCAGTTGGCCATTTGGATGCCAAATTTTGTAATCCCCCTGAGATTCACCATTGATGATGCTACTTTCTTGCTCTTTTATCCCATTGGCAAACCAAAACTCGAGTTTGCCTTCGTACTCCCCATTTTTATAGGCAATGCGGCTACGGGGTTTGCCATTGGGGAAGAAACTTTCAAATACGCCTGAGCCTTGAATACCATCTGGAAAGTGAATTAGATGTTCACATTCACCATTTTTAATTTTGCTGTTGCTCAGAAAGATGGTGGTTAGGGCATTGCCATTGGCATAGACATATCGATTTTCATAGATCCCTTTGTGTGAAGTCGGGGTACTGAGGGCTTTACACTGCGGCTTATCTTTCCATGGGCTAAGATCAGGGTCTTCTTGTGAGACAAACAGCACCATGTATTCGTTTAGATAGCCATCGGCAAAGCTATATATTGGACATAATAAGAGGCTGAAACTTAAGATAAATTTATTCATTGTTAGTATGCTTTTATATTTTAAAAAGTTAAAAATTATTCGTTGTTGAGTTCATGATAGGCGTCATCATAAGGATGTTTTGTTTAAAAATAAATAGTCGATATGCTAAGTTTGCAACAGATACAAGACTATTGAAAAGTACACAATTCAGGTTTGAACTTCATCTTATACTGTGGACTTTAAACGCCATAAAAATAGTGCAATGAAAAAAATATATCTATCGTTGATGACTGTCCTGAGTTTGTCAGCATGTACAACAAATGAAGGCATGTTGGATTCATCTCAACACTTAAAACAAACCGCTCAATCCAATTTAGTAAATTCACGGTTGAGTGAAATTCCGTCTTTATTTAATCAAGCACAGACACAGGCGGTATTTGTCACATTTGATGGTCAGCGTTTGAGTCATTATGGCAATGACTTACAGCGCGCCCAGACAGAATACATTCCTGCATCTACTTTTAAAATGTTAAATGCTTTAATTGGTTTGCAACATCAGAAGGCGACAGCTACTGAAGTTTTTAAATGGAAAGGTGAAAAACGTGCTTTCCCCTCATGGGAAAAAGACCTGACTTTGGGTGAAGCCATGCAAGCATCTGCAGTTCCTGTATATCAGGAACTGGCAAGGCGAATAGGTTTGGCGTTAATGCAACAAGAAGTCAACCGAGTCGGTTTTGGTAATGCCAATATTGGCAAGCAGGTGGATAATTTTTGGTTGGTTGGGCCGTTAAAGATTACGCCTGAACAAGAAGTCAAATTTGCGTATCAGCTTGCGACAGAGAAATTACCGTTTGATGTCACGGTACAGCAGCAAGTCAAAGACATGCTTTATATTGAGAGTCGTGGCGATGCAAAGTTATATGCCAAGAGCGGTTGGGGGATGGATGTGGAGCCCCAAGTCGGTTGGTATACCGGTTGGGTGGATGATGGTCATGGTAAGTTCACGGCGTTTAGTTTGAATTTGCAGATGGCAGCAGGGGATGATGTGGCAGAGCGTAAGCAGTTAACTTTGGATGTGTTGGATAAGTTGGGTGTGTTTCATTATTTACGTTAATTTTTTGAATTTTGAGTTGGCACGTCCTCGCTTTGCATTAGGTTTTAGCTTCCATTGCGTAGGATTTATCTTACTTTTGAAAGCACAAAAGTAAGCAAAATGCTTTTGTTTGCCTGAGGGCACATCCGTGCTGCCCCAGTCAAACAGGCGACATCCATGTCGCCGTCATGTGATTGAATTTATTGTTTTTTGCAGATATAAAGGATACAAGTTATTAATATTTCAAGACAATGAACCAGTCTCAAGAACAACGTTTAGAAGATATTTTTAGAACAAATGATAATAATGGGATCGCAATTGCGATTACTGGGTCTTGGGGAGTTGGGAAAACTTTCTTCTGGAATAGCTTTTTAAAAGTTCAATCAATCAAAGAACAGGAAAGGAAGTATTTACCACTGTCCGTAAGGCTTATGCATAAGAATTTTTTTGATAAAAAATATGCTTATGTTTCTTTGTTTGGTATAGAAAATTTATCTGATCTTAAAGCTGCTATATCCACAAATATGAGTAGTAATTACTTTAATCAAGAGTCCTCAAAGAACTTTGAAATACCCACATTCATCAAAAAGGGACTTACAGCTTTAAGAGAGGTTAAGCTAACGAGCAGCGAATATGGAATTAGTTCTTCCGCACGAATTTTTGAATCCATGTTATATGCTCAAGTTAAAGATGCCATTATTTGTTTTGATGACTTTGAACGAATGTCAAACAAGCTCGATATAAAAGATGTCATGGGCTTAGCTAATCAGCTGAAACTAGAAAGAAATTGTCAGGTCGTTTTGATTTTAGATGAAGATAAAGCTGAAGGAGAGAATAAGAAAAAATATGCTGAATATAAAGAAAAGTTGATTGATGAAACCATAAAAATTACATCTGTTGAGCCTTTGATACGTGCTAATGCAGAAGGAATAGATACCGCTTTAATAAATTTGATGGTGAAATTTGCAGATGAGTTGGAAATTCATAATTTTAGATTTTTTCAAAAAGTAATAAAACTGTATAAGCATTTTCTAGAGCAATTACCTGCAGAAGTTGCTTACTCAACAAAAGAAATTATTTTAATTAGAGTTATACAATGTTATTTCATTGCTGATTTTGGTGTTAAGTATGAGTTTCAATGGGAAAATATCCAATTGGTTCTCGAAGATAATCAAAAAGATTGGTCTGAGCGGAAAGTTAAAACATATAAAGCATTACAGAATATTTCGTACAATTTTATACACTCTGATGTATGGCTTAGTGAGTTTAAAAAATGGTTTGATCAAGTAGATGAACTGGATTTAAGTTTATTAAAAGATTTAGCTAGTTCTGAATTGATATCTGAAAAAAATCAAATTCTAAAAAATAAGCTATGGGACATTTTTGACAGAAGATTTAATTTAATAATAAATGAAAGTGATTTTACGTTTTTAGCGGAATTAGGTGGTGATCTTATACAAGTGGAAACTATATACAACGTAGCGATTACTTATGAATTTATAAAAGAATATTTAAATGATGAGCCAAAGTTTCAAAAATTTCAGAAAGATGTCTTAAAGGTATTAGATTCCGATCTCGGGCAAGCTATTTCACGTAAAAATGAAGAGATCAGGCTATGGGGCTATCCAAATAATATTTTTTATGAACACATAGATAAACTAGCGGAAAATTATAAGGAAGATAAGGACTTAAAAGGAATTATTTCACATTATTTACAATATGACTATTTTAAAGAAGAAGAGGATAAACATAAGTTAAATGAATTTTTATTAAATGATTGGTATCAATATTTAACAGTAGATATCTATCAAGAAAAATTTTATTTAGACAAAGATAAAACGATTATTGCGTGTTTGCGTAAGCTAAGCAAAATCAAAGTCGATGATTTTTTTATGAAAGACATGGTGGTAATGGTATTGAATAAAATAGGTGAAGAATCTGAATTTAAAAGAAAATATATGAACGACATTATAAAAAATCATTTAGATTAATCTTCCCCTAACCTTGAGCCATATATGGCGCAAGGAAAAAGAGGGGGAACTCCACTGAATTAATAATGGAATACTCCCTCCTTTATTAAAGGAGGGTTGGGGAGGATTCAATTACTTCAACATCGGCTTTAAAAACTTCGCTGTATGCGACAGTTTATTCTTCGCAACAAATTCAGGCGTACCTTCGGCAATAATCATACCGCCGCCCGCACCACCTTCAGGGCCTAAGTCTACAATCCAATCGGCGGTTTTAATCACATCCAAGTTATGCTCAATCACCACAATGGTATTGCCCTTATTACGTAGCTCATGCAGGATGTCGAGTAATTTGGCAATATCATGGAAATGCAGACCTGTCGTCGGTTCATCAAGCACGTACAAGGTTTTACCTGTATCACGTTTTGCCAACTCACGAGCCAATTTCACACGCTGCGCTTCACCACCTGAAAGTGTGGTTGCAGACTGACCCAAACGGATATAGCCCAAGCCCACTTGGTTCAAGGTTTCCAAACGACGGTGAATCACAGGAATAGCGTCGAAGAAATGCATCGCATCTTCAACCGTCATTTCTAAGACATCTGAAATATTACGACCTTTATAACCAACTTCTAACGTTTCGCGGTTATAGCGCTTACCATGGCAGGCATCACAAGGCACATACATATCAGGTAAGAAATGCATTGCGACTTTAATCATGCCGTCACCTTCGCAGGCTTCACAGCGACCACCTTTCACATTAAATGAGAAACGACCTGCCGCATAACCACGTGCTTTAGCTTCAGGGGTTTGCGCAAAAAGTTCACGAATAGGGGTAAACAAACCAGTGTAAGTTGCGGGGTTTGAACGTGGTGTACGACCAATTGGGCTTTGGTCAATATCAACGACTTTATCGAGGAACTGTAAGCCGTCAATCGAGTCAAATTTTTCCGCAGTCAGTGTGGTTGCACCGTTCAATTGAGTTGCTGCAAGTGGTAACAAAGTACGGTTAATCAGCGTCGATTTACCTGAACCTGATACACCTGTCACACAGGTCATTACCCCTAAAGGAATGGTCAGGTCGACATTTTTTAGGTTATGACCCGCAGCGCCCATCAATTTGATTTGTTCTTCAGGTTTTGGCGGTTGTGTTCGTGTTTTCGGCACATCAATACTGAGCTTTCCTGATAGATATTGACCAGTTAATGAATCTGGATTTGCCAAAATTTCATCATAAGTCCCTTCGGCAATCACATGACCACCATGCACACCTGCACCTGGGCCAATATCAATAATATGGTCGGCGGCACGGATCGCGTCTTCATCATGTTCTACAACTAGTACGGTATTACCAAGGTCACGTAGGCGAACTAAGGTTTCAAGCAAGCGATCATTATCACGCTGATGTAGACCAATCGATGGTTCATCGAGGACATACATCACGCCCATGAGGCCCGCACCAATTTGTGAAGCCAGACGGATACGCTGTGCTTCACCACCCGACAGTGTTTCTGCCGAGCGCGATAAACTTAAATAGTTCAACCCTACAGAGACTAGGAAGTGCAAACGTTCACGGATTTCTTTGAAAATCTTGTCGGCAATTTCGCCTTTGGCACCGCTTAAGTTGAGATCTTGATAATAGCTTTCAGCATCGCCAATCGACATCTTGGTGATTTGCGCGATGGTTTTATCTTTAACTCGGACATGGCGTGAAATTTCATTGAGACGTGAGCCACCGCAAGCATCACATGCGGCATTTGATAAATACTGTGCTAAATCCTCACGCACATAGTTCGACTCCGTTTCACGGTAGCGACGCTCTAGGTGAGGTAGAATCCCTTCAAAGGCTTGCACACGTTTGTGCGAACGACCACGCTCATCAATATAGCTGAGGTCAACTTTTTCCTTGCCTGTACCATAAAGGAATTTCTTTTTGGTCTCGGCATCGAGTTCATTCCATGGGGTTTCCAAAGAATAGCCAAAATGATCTGCCACTTTTTGGATCATGCTGTAGTAATACGGACGCTGACGGTCCCAACCGCGAATCGCACCTTGGCTAATTGATACATCTGGACTTGGAATGAGTTTTTCAGCACTAAAATGGCTGCGTGTGCCTAAACCATCACAAACAGGACAGGCACCGAATGGATTATTGAAGGAAAATAGACGCGGTTCGAGTTCACCTACGGCACGTTCACATTCAGGGCAGGAGTGTTTGGCTGAAAATACGCGGTCTTCTTGTTCGCCTTTCATCCATGACAAAATGGCAATATCACCGCCCATGCGTAAAGCCGTTTCAAAACTTTCTGCAATCCGGTTGCCAAGATCATCACGTACTTTAAAACGGTCGACCACCACTTCAATGGTGTGCTTTTTCTTTTTGTCTAATTCGGGTGGTGTGTCGATATCAATAACTTCACCATCGACACGGGCACGGACAAAACCCTGACCTTGTAATTGTTCAAATAAGTTGGTGTATTCACCCTTACGGTCACGGACCACAGGGGCAAGCAACATAAGCGCCGTGCCTTCTTCTAGACCTTTGACGGTATCGACCATTTCAGACACAGTCTGAGCCACCATCGGGAGGTCATGTTCAGGACAATACGGCGTGCCGACACGGGCATAGAGTAGACGTAAATAGTCGTAAATTTCGGTGATTGTTCCCACTGTTGAGCGTGGGTTGTGGCTCGTTGATTTTTGTTCGATGGCAATCGCAGGACTCAAGCCTTCAATCGAGTCGACTTCGGGCTTTTCCATTTGCGAAAGGAATTGGCGTGCATAGGCAGATAAGGACTCAACATAGCGACGTTGACCTTCAGCATACAAGGTATCAAAAGCCAAAGAGGACTTCCCTGAACCAGAAAGACCCGTAATGACCACAAACTTGTCGCGTGGAATATCGAGTGACACATTTTTTAAGTTATGGGTACGTGCGCCTCGAATACGGATATGGCTTTGGCTCATGCAAGGGGTCCTAAAATATTCATCGAAAAACCTATATATGATAGCGCATGAAAAATGTTCAAGTGTAATTTAAACCTAGATTTATGCGTGACTTTGTGAGAAAAATGGCCGAATCAAAATATAGCTGTCTATGCCGATGCCCTAAAACATCTGCAAATCAGCAATCTAGGACTTTTAACATGAAATGGCAACTTCATCTCAATCCAACATTAGGTGTGATGGGTTTATTGATGTGTAGTGTGTTTTTGAGTGCATGTACCCCGAACCACACACCGAAAGCGCAAAAATATGACAGCTTAGAACAAGCAACTTTGGCGCTGAATACCGAAAGTGAAAAAATTGATCTGTATATTGCGAAATTAGGTCAAGCCAAAACAGAAGCTGAAAAAAAGCAGCTGGCTTGCGAAAAAATTCCTCAACAGTTTGATTTGGTTTTGGCAATTGTTGAAAACAATCAACATTTGATGAGTGCTGAAGATTTAAAAGTTCAAGCGCAGTTTAAGCAAATGGCTGAGCAACAAAAGGCGCGCTTTACATCTAGCCTGTGGTGTAAAGGTGCATAAATATAAAAGCGCTGTGACTGTTTTGAGTTCATCGTTTAAATCTCCTGTGTCATGCGCATAACAATCCATTGGAAAATCTCAGGACTATCGCAGAAAAGGCGTAAAATGCAGTTTTCTCGAAACTATAGAATGCCATGTTGTCCTTATTTCTCAAAAGCTTAATGGGTGCCTTTGTTGTGGTATTAATTGCTTTGCTGTCTAAAAGTAAGGCGTTTTATATTGCAGGTTTGGTTCCATTGTTTCCGACTTTTGCGTTGATTGCTCATGTCATTGTGGCAAATGATCAGGGTGCAGCCGCATTACAAAAAACTGCACTGTTTGGACTCTGGTCTCTCATCCCATATTTCATTTATTTATTGATGGTGTACCTGCTCGCAACACGTGTGAGTTTAACGGCATGTTTGAGTGTAGCAACGTTGAGTTGGGTGCTTGCTGCGGCTGTTTTGATTTATGCATGGCATAGTTTTCAGTAAGCATCAAAAGCCCATATCGATGCTGATTTAGATCAATTTTTTATGGGTTCTAGATCATTTATAAAACTATAGATTTGGCTAAAATTATGATGAATTTCCAATCATTAAATATGTGATTTTGAATGTAAGTATTTGAATAAATAATTATAATTCTGCCAGAATAGAAAATAATCATGATAAGAGCAAATAATGTTAAAACAATTTTGGGTGATCATCTGCCTCATGTTTTTAAGCCAAATCCTGTGGGCTGAAGACAGTCAAATCCTCGCGTTTGAACAGTTTATTGACCCGGTAGCCGAGCAGCGTTATAGCGTGAGCGTGCCTGCGGTCGGGCAAAATGAACAGCTATGGTCTGTGGTCTATATGGTACTGCAAACCAACCAAGTCCCTGACAATACTGTTCTGGACTTTAAAGTCGTTCCGCAAGGTTTATTGTTGAAAAATAATCCTGCACAAAAAACACAAGAGTATGCTTTTGATGGTGTACAGTTGGCACAGAAAAAAGACTATGTACTGTCCCAATTCTCCGATTTGAGTGAACAACTGGAAGATCAAACTGACAAGAAAGTGCAGGATGTATCAATCTTTGATATTAGTCGTGCCCATGTATATGCCCGCGTAGAAGATTGGGTGCCTGACTATAATGCACAAGCTACTCAACTGAATATTGAACTGGGAAAACTCAATGAAATGCAGGTGAAAGGGCTGTATTTCATTTTAGGCAAAGGTGAAAAGCCCAAAGATTTATTGGCCATTGCTCAACTTGATCCGATGATCAAATCACAATTTCATTCAGAAGAAATGCAGGAACGCAAAGCAGCGCGCAGTGAATTGCGTGAAGCACGTTTGGCGATTTTTTTGGTGATTATCGCGATGGGGATTTTCCTCGGATGGTATCGTTTTAAACGCTAATGCCTGAAATGATCGTGCAGGATCATTTTAAAAAACGAATCCAACCGTATTAAAAAAGGATCTAAAAGCAATTTTAGATCCTTAATTTTTTATACAGTTTAAATCAAAGGTTTATTCTACAGGCCATGTGCGCTGTTGATACGCGCTGTCCCAGAACATCCATTCTAATTTTGCACCGTTCGTATAAGCCGCATGCATTTTTTCACGTGTATCTGCATCGCAGCGAGCCGCCACTCGATCAATAGTTTGAATCACGTTTTGCACAGCAGTATTGAAGTCTTCACCTGAGTAGGTGTCGATCCATGCTTGGTAAGGGTTATTCGGTACAGATTGGCTGACAATGGCTTTGCCGACTTCAGCATAGATCCAAAAGCAAGGCAGGAGTGAGGCAAGGACCACAGGGTAACTTTCTGACCATGCTGTCGCTGTTAGAAATGAAGTGTAATGATGGCAGGCAAGGGTCAGTGGAGTATTTTCAAACTGTTCTTTGCTGATGTTGAAACCTTGCATAAAGTCATTGTGCAGACTTCGTTCCACCACGATGGCAATTTTTGCCGCTTCAGAAAACTGAATCACATCGTCGGCATCAAATGCTTTGGCTGCGCATACTGCAAGTGCACGACCATAGGCCAATAAATAATGGGCATCCTGAATGACATAGTGACAAAAGGCGTCGCGGCTTAAACTGCCCTGAGCCAATTCCTGATTAAACGGTAGATGGAGAATCTGCTGATATAACGCGGTATTACGTTGCCAAACTTCTTCAGAAAAACGCATTGAACATTCCTGTCGTTAAAAATGAAAGACGGGTCTACACCATGATGCGATGTAATTGAGAGCCTCCATCTTAGAGTGTTTATTCAAAATGTAACGAATAATTTTTGGTTTCAATCCTGAAAAGCGGCATAATTGCGCCATAAACTTAGCTTCAAACTGGGTATTCCCTCATTTTGAAATCTTATTGAATGAATAGGTCGATCTATCATGATGAAACATTTTGGTTTCTCAATCGTCTTTACGATCGTGTGTCTTGCTATTTCTGCATATTGGGGTCTGAATCATGGCCCAAATGCAGGTGTGCAAGCCATGCTGACAGCACTGACCATTACTGCAATTTTGGCAGTGATGGAAGTATCATTGTCATTTGATAACGCTGTAGTGAATGCATCGGTACTCCGTGGTTGGGATCATTTCTGGAAAATGATTTTCTTAACCGTCGGGATCGTGATTGCTGTATTCGGTATGCGTTTGATTTTCCCAATCGTCATTGTTGCTGTAACGGCTGACATGGGCGCAATGGAAGTGGTGCAATTGGCATTGAATAATCCAATTGAATACTCTGCAAAATTGATGGCACATCATGCAGAAATTGCGGCCTTTGGTGGTGCTTTCTTATTGTTGGTGTTCCTGAACTTCTTCTTAGATGAAGGGAAAGATACCCATTGGTTCCGTTGGCTAGAGCGCCGTTTGGCCAATCTTGCAAACGTTCCTGCGATGTCCGTGTTTATTGCCCTAATTGCGTTATTGGTAATGGCAGCAAACGTGGCCGAAGCCTCTCGTCTAGCGGTAGTCATGGCGGGTATCTGGGGGATCGTGGTGTATATCGGTGTCCAAGTACTGAGTCATTTATTGGGTGGTGAACCTGAAGTTGATGAAAACGGTAATGCGGTTGGACATGATGCAAATGGCGTACCGACGGGCGTGATCAAAGCAGGTTTTGGTGGTTTCCTTTACCTTGAAGTACTCGATGCCTCATTCAGTTTTGATGGTGTGATTGGTGCATTTGCGATTACCTCTGATGTCGTAATCATTATGCTCGGTCTTGCTATTGGTGCTATGTTCGTGCGTTCAATGACCATTTACTTAGTGGATAAAGGCACCTTAGATGCTTATATCTTCCTTGAACATGGTGCGCATTATGCGATTGGTGCTTTGGCCTTCATTATGTTGGCGAGTGGCACAGGTCTTCATGTCCCTGAAGTGGTAACGGGCCTAATTGGTGTGGCATTTATTGTTTGGGCTGTGATTGCCTCAATTCAATATAAAAAGCGTCAAGAAAATCTAGGCTAATTTAAATTTGCCTAAAATCTCCCAAAAAGCGCAGCGTCAGCTGCGCTTTTTATTTGTCCAATCATCAGGATATTTAAAATCAATAAAAATCCTGCTTCGCTTTAAGCTGAATGTCCTATAATCCCATTCCAAGATTAATGAATTTTTAACCAGCTATGATGAATGCTCTTGAACGACGCTCAACTTTTGCTTTGAGTAGTATTTTCGCCTTACGTATGCTGGGGCTGTTCATGATTATTCCTGTTTTCTCTGTGGCAGGTCAGCAATATGCAGGGGCAACACCAGCACTTATTGGTTTAGCGGTGGGTGTTTATGGTTTAACTCAAGCGATTTTACAGATCCCGTTTAGTCTAATTGCAGACCGTTATAGTCGTAAACCGTTGGTGGTAATTGGGCTGCTGTTGTTTGCTTTAGGCGGTGCAATTGCTGCAATGTCCGATAGTATCTATGGCGTGATTATCGGGCGTGCGATTGCCGGTGGTGGTGCTGTATCTGCCGTAGTGATGGCTTTGTTAGCCGATGTCACACGTGAAGAACAGCGTACTAAAGCCATGGCCATGATGGGGATGAGTATCGGTCTGTCCTTTGTGGTCGCGTTCAGCCTTGGACCTTGGCTCACAGGTTTAGTCGGCATCTCGGGTTTATTTTGGGTGACCACCATCATGGGACTTGCCGCGATTGCGATGTTGCTATTGGTACCGAAAGTAACGCGTCATCATAAAAATTTTCAACAAGGTTATCTGACGCAGTTAAAGCAAGTACTGAAAATGCCTGATCTAAATCGTTTACATGTTTCAGTCTTTTCATTGCATTTACTGCTCACAGCGATGTTTATCTATGTGCCGTCTCAGTTGATTGACTTTGCCAATATTCCCTTGCATTCGCATGGTCTGGTGTATTTGCCGCTTTTGGTCGTGAGCCTGTTTTTTGCCTTTCCAAGTATTATTTTGGCGGAAAAATATCGCAAAATGCGCGGCATTTTCTTGACCGCCATTGGTGGCATTATTTTAGGATTGGGCATCTTAATTTTTGGTTTCGAATCAAAATATATTTTGCTGACAGGCTTAGGTTTATTCTTTATCGCATTTAATGTGATGGAGGCATTATTACCGTCATGGTTATCGAAAGCAGCTCCAATTCAATCCAAAGCGACTGCCATGGGGGTGAACGCCAGCAGTCAGTTTCTGGGGGCATTTTTTGGTGGTATGATTGGTGGGCAACTTCTGTTGCTAAATGATACGGCAATGGGATGGGGCATCCTGACAGGGCTAGCCATTTTATGGTTGATCATTAGTTTTGGGTTGGCTCAACCGCGTTATTTATCGTCTATGGTTTTCAGTTTGCCTGAAGATAAAGAAACGGATGAATGGACTTCTCAGCTTTTAGCAATTCGTGGTATTGAAGAAGTTGTGGTGATGTCTGACCAGCAAGTGGCTTATGTAAAAGTGGATAAGCAGCAGATGGATGAATCTGCGCGACAACATTTAACGCACTTGTTAGGGAAAGAGGTAGCCATTTAAGCATAACTCTTATAAAGTAAATAATAGAAACAAATAGGAAGAATACGTCTGATGCGTGGTGTAAATAAGGTCATTTTAGTTGGTACTTTGGGTCGTGACCCTGAAACAAAAACTTTCCCAAATGGTGGTTCTCTCACTCAGTTTTCAATTGCAACGAGTGATTCATGGACAGATAAAAATACAGGTGAACGTAAAGAGCAAACAGAATGGCACCGTATTGTGTTACATAACCGCTTAGGTGAAATTGCACAGCAATATTTGCGCAAAGGTTCTAAAGTGTATATTGAAGGTTCATTACGTACTCGTCAGTGGACAGATCAAGGCGGTCAAGAGCGTTACACGACTGAAATTCGTGGTGAACAAATGCAAATGCTTGACAATAATCGCCAACAAGGCGAACAAGGTCAAGGCGGTGATTTTGGTCAGCCTCGTTTTAATAATCAACAAGGTGGTTATAACAATAACCAAAACCAAGGTGGCTACGGTAATAGCTCAAACCAAGGCGGTTATGGCAATAACCAACCGGCTCAAGGCAACAGCTATGGCAATAACAACCCAGGTGGTTTTGCGCCAAAACAACAGCCTGCACCGACACCGGCTCCTGCAGCAGCAGATTTAGATGACGACTTACCGTTTTAATGAACCTTAAACACAGCGTTTAAAACGGTAGATCATCATCAAAAAAAGCCCTCAATCTTGAGGGTTTTTTTATGTGTATTTAAATGTTTGCCAGTACTGTGTTCAGCATTGAGCGAATAGATTATTGATTGGTAGCGTCGATTAAAATCTAATATTAATATAAATAATAAATCTAAAAATCCGATAGTTTTTATAAAAAAGTTCGGTTTTACCTATGATTTGATAAGTCGTATTCTAGCTTCAACAGATAAGCAATCCCTGAAATGAGTTAGAGGAATATCAAATGAGTTTAATTAATACTGAAGTAAAACCATTTAACGCTACCGCTTACCAAGACGGTCAATTTATTGAAGTTTCAGAAAAAGACTTCTACGGTAAATGGTCTGTGGTGTTTTTCTATCCTGCTGACTTTACTTTTGTATGTCCAACAGAATTAGGCGATCTTGCTGATCACTATGCTGAATTCAAAAAAATGGGCGTAGAAATTTATTCAGTATCTACTGATACACACTTTACGCATAAAGCTTGGCACGATTCTTCTGAAGAAATTAAGAAAATCGAATACCCAATGGTTGGCGATCCAACTTGGACACTTGCGAAAAACTTTGATGTTTTAATTGAAGCGGATGGTCTTGCTGACCGTGGTACTTTCGTAATTGACCCTGAAGGTAAAATCCAAATCGTTGAAATCAATGCAGGTGGTATTGGTCGTGATGCTTCTGAATTGATGCGTAAAGTAAAAGCTGCTCAATATGTACATGCACACCCAGGTGAAGTATGTCCTGCAAAATGGAAAGAAGGTGAAGCGACGCTTGCACCATCGATCGACCTAGTGGGTAAAATCTAATTTGGTGATCCAACCGTAGATTTAAAAAAGCCAGAACTCAGTTCTGGCTTTTTTGTGGTTTAGATCATTAGACTAAATAGCCATCATGTTCTGGAGCATAGCCACGAACTCCATCGACTAAATAGTCAATTAATCTTTCCATGACTAGGCGTTGACCTTTGCGCGAAGCATATACCAATTGCACCGTACCGACATTTGAGCACCATTCGGGGAAGAGGTGAATTAAACGACCTGCCTCAATATCTGCTTGCACGGTTAAATAGGGTAAGTCTGCAATGCCTAAACCATCGAGTGCTGCATAATAAGTACCGGCTAAGTCATTGCTTTTAATCCGAGGCTGTAAGGCAATTTCAATCTGTTCTTGCTGTCCCGTATGATGCAAATGCCATTGATAGCGGTTTTTCTGTGTGCCCAAAACGATACTCGGAAATTCTGTCAATTCGGTAATATGCTTTAACTCGCGTCCTTGTAAAAGTTCAGGACTAATCACTAAGCAATGCACGGTTTTAATCACGTCACGTACAATAATACTCGAGTCTTCATTCTTACTAAAATTGGTGCGAATCGCCAAATCAATGTCGTCATGTAAGACATCCACACGGCGGCTAGACAGCTCGAGTTCGACCTGAACTTTGGGATGATCTTTTAAAAACTGATTTAACAAGGGGCGAATTTGATGTTCCATCATGACTGGTGGACAGCTAATTTTAACCAAGCCTTCAAGTTCACTTTTTTGCTTCAAGAGCACCTGATGCGCACATTCGACTTGTTCGATCACTTTTATGCATTCTTCATACAATTCTTGGCCTAATGTCGTGACCTTAAAGTGTCGGGTAGAACGCTGAATAAGGGTGACATTATATTTGGCTTCAAGATCTAAAATGCGTCGGCTTAATTTTGATTTTGTAATATTCGATGCTTCACTTGCAGCGCTAAAACCGCCATGTTTCACCACCAAGTAAAAGTAGTAATAGTCATCAAATGAATGCATGGATCACCTTATGCAGTGAAAAATTATTTCAATTCCAATTATCATACGTCAATTTATACATCAGGTATAAAAAAGCGGCTCGAAGCCGCTTTTTACTACTGGAGGATTATTTCTTTTCAGTATTTTGCGTATAGCTGTTGATGAGGTTACGGTAGTCTGGAATATGGTTGCCGAAAAGCGCACCTAAACCTTCAATATCATTACGCCAGTCACGGTGTAATTCACACGCGGTACCAAACCACGTCATGAGCTGTGCACCCGCTTGCGTCATACGTTCCCACGCTGAGTCGCGGGTTAAATGGTTGAAAGTACCTGAAGCATCGGTCACCACAAAGACGTCAAAGTCTTCTTCTAAAGCAGACAAGGTTGGGAATGCCACACAAACCTCAGTCACTACACCGGCAATAATCAATTGTTTTTTGCCGGTTGCTTTGACTGCTTTCACAAAATCTTCATTATCCCAAGCATTAATTTGACCTGGTCGTGCAATATAAGGTGCGTCAGGGAACATTTCTTTGAGTTCTGGAACCAATGGCCCGTTTGGACCTTGTTCAAAACTGGTGGTGAGAATTGTTGGAAGATTAAAATATTTAGCAGCTGCAGCAAGTGCGAGCACATTATTTTTAAATTTATCTGGATCAATATCGCGAACCAATGAAAGTAGACCCGTTTGATGGTCAACTAAAAGTACCGCGGCATTGTCTTTGTCTAAACGAACGTAAGGTTTGCCCATTTTATTGTCCTCTTTCCTGTTTGCAAGTACGCAGGATCAGATGAAGTCTGCGTGTTAACTCGATTTAGCATAGCTATAAAAATGGGATAATGGAATGGGATTAAATGAGAAAAACAATCATAATATTGGGATAATTCATTGTTGAATATGACTTAAACCCCTATATTTTCCAAATCAATGCTTGTTTTTGAGTAAATTTTAGATTGTATTACTGATTATTGTTCTATATTTGAGATATATAATGCTATTTGGATGATGGTCAGCAAGTATTTCAAAGCTTAAAATAAGCGCTATGTTCATCCTATCGTATGAATATAGGAGCTAAGAAATGAAAAAAGTAATTGGTGTTTATCGTAATCAGCAAATGCATTGGGTGGGTGATGGTTTTCCAGTCAAAAGCTTATTCTCCTATGATCGTCTAGGTCAGGCCATTAGCCCATTTTTGCTTTTGGATTATGCGGCACCTTATCAGTTCGATCCCACCACTGCACAGCATGGCGTGGGTTCACATCCACATCGTGGTTTTGAAACCGTGACTATCGCCTACAGCGGTGAAGTGACTCATAAAGACTCAAGTGGTGGTGGCGGCACAATTCAAACGGGCGATGTGCAATGGATGACCGCAGGTTCGGGTTTGGTACATGAAGAATTTCATTCGCCTGAATTTGCTCAAGCAGGTGGTCTTTTTGAGATGGTTCAATTGTGGGTGAATTTACCGGCAAAAGACAAAATGACTCAGCCTCGTTATCAAGCGATCACGCGCCAAGATATTCCACGCATAGACATGGATGAAGGTGCAGGGCATATTCGGGTGATTGCCGGTGAAATGGGTGGTCACCTTGGGCCAGCACAGACCTTTAGTCCAGTGAATGTGTGGGATGGTGAGTTAAAAGCTCAATATGAAACCACCTTACATGTACCTGAAGGGCATAACACCATTTTGGTGGTCTTGAAGGGTGAAGTTGTGGTGAATGAAAGCCATAAAGTTCAAGACAGTTCGATGGTCATGTTTGCCAAAGACGATATCGCCATTCAGCTACAAGCGTTGCAGGACACACAATTTTTGTTGCTTAGCGGTGAGCCACTAAATGAGCCGATTCAAGGTTATGGCCCATTTGTGATGAATAGCAAAGCTGAAATCATTCAAGCCTTTGATGATTTCAATAACGGAAAATTTGGTGAAATTGCAGTGGCGCATGAAGCTTAAGCGAAATTCATGACATTGAAATAGCCGAAAAAAAAGCCTCTGAACAGTCAGAGGCTTTTTTATTAAGCGCTGTAGTATTTATAGTTGTCATGATTTAAATATCATTTTACTTTTTATAAATTGTGATGAATTTATCACTTTCTTATGTGGCGCATCTTAGCGAGACTTGGCTTTAAAGTAAACCGAAAGTTATAAAAATGGTTAATTTAATTGTTTGGTTTTATAGAGTAATTAAAATTTTAAAGAAAAATATGTTTAAAAAACAAAGCTTAAATTGTGTGCTTTTTGACTGTAAATATTTGTAAATTTAACTTAAAAACGGCTGTACTGAAATCCATACAAAAAGTGCGAATCTGGTATTTTTTAATAGCTATTTTTAAGTTCTGATCAGTCATACTTTTAAACTGTGTTTTATAGATGGAAAAGAAAATTGGAAATTGCAGTCATCGGTAGTGGCATGGCTGGGCTGGCTACCGCAAGAATTCTTAAAGACGCAGGGCATAACATTACAATTTTCGAAGCTCTGCCTGGTCGTGGTATGGATAGCCACAGCACTGAGTTTGAAGGCGGCTTAATCGATGCCCCTTTGCGTGTGATGAATCCACACCTCTGGAAAAATACCTTAAGTTTGGCGACCCATTTAGGAATTAAAACTTTCCCTGTCCGTACCTATATGGCATGCAGTTGGCTCTTTGAAGATTGTACAGAAACGTGGTTGACCACCAGTCGTAGCCGTATTGGTAATTTCCCAATTATTAATAACCGTAAAGGCTTACAACAATATGGCTGGCGTTTAGTCAAAGGAATGTTGCAACTCAAAGCCGCGATCACTCGATTTTTTAAATCAAAAAATCAGGACATCACGCTTGCAGAGTTCATTAATAAAAATGAAATTGAAGAAGTATTTTGGCATGGTGCGGTCATGCCTGTGTTGTATACCATTTGCACCTGTAACCCGAAAACGATTGGCGAATGGCCTGCGAAACCGCTGTTGATTTTTTTGCGTCAATTGACCAATGGTGATGCCTTGTTGCGTATCCAAGGTGGTACACCTGCGTTGGTTGATAAGCTGATTGAAGGTTTAAATATTCAAAGTGGTACGGCAATTACCAAAGTGCACGAGCAAGACGATAAAGTCTTGGTGGAAACTGAGGCCGGAGCACATCATCTATTCGATCGCGTGGTTGTTGCGACACCAACCACCAAAACGGAAGAATTTTTAGATCCAACCCAGTTTGCTGATGATATTGAGCTCTTAAAGAAATTTAAATTTGAGCAAGGTCAGTTGGTGATTCACACCGATCAAACCGTGATGCCGCCGAAGCGCAAAGATTGGTCTGTACTAAGTTATATGATGGATCGTAAATTTACTCGTCAGCAATTTACCGTGTGGCTGAACTCAATCGAGCCGAGCTTGGTGGGTAAAACTCCAGTGTTCCAAACTTGGCAGCCAGTGACACCGATTGATCCTAAAAAAGTGATCTCTTCGGTCAGTTTGACACGCGCAGTGGTGGATTCACATACGGTGGCGCTGAATAAAGAGTTACAGCAACGACATTTATCCCCTGAGCGTAAAGTCTTCTTTTGTGGCTCATGGTCTTGCGATGGTCTGCCGATTTTAGAGTCTGCGGTAACATCTGCTATGCATATTGCAGAAATTTTTGGTGCACCATTGCCGTTTGTAGGTTTAAAACCTAAAGTGGAGGTTGCCCCTCAACTCGGTTACTAACATGAAATGGCTTCAAGCAATTCGTCAGCACATCCCTAGCCATAAATATGCGATTAACAGTCGACTACTCGGAGATGATGCGGAACTTGCTTGGAGTAATTTGGGCTATTGGGATGATGCAAAATCATCCTATCCTGCAGCCTGTCAAAAACTCGCTTTCCATCTTGCCGAATCCATTCAATTAAAATCTACAGATCGTGTTTTAGACCTTGGTTGTGGGCAGGGCGCGAGCTTGGTTTTTTGGATGGAACATTTTCAAATTCAAAACTTATCCGCAGTCGAATTGCAAACCGAATGTGTGGAAAAAATCCAAAAAAATTTAAATTCAAAAATCGAAATACAACAAGATTCATTTTTGAATTTAAAAAATATTTATCCACAAAACTGTATGGATGCGGTGCTGTGTATTGATGCTGCGTATCATAGTGATTTGAATTTATTGCTTTTATCAGTTGTTAATGTTTTGAATTCAAAAGGGCGCTTTGCTTTTCACTATTTAATGTTGTCTGATGCGTTTTTGAATTTAAATTCATTGCAACGATTGAAATATCAAAGTCTGTTGAAAGCAGCAGATGTGAATTTGAAAAATTTAAATTCAAAACAAAATTTACAACACCAAGTGCAACAGGCAGGTTTCGAAAATATCCAGATTGAAGATATCAGCGAATTCGTATTTCAGGGTTTTGCAGATTATATTCAAGAACAAAAAAGTCAGATGAGCCTGAGTCATGTGGATCAATTCAAAATCAAGATGACGGCAAAATTGTGCGAAAAGTTGTATCGAGACGGGCTGATTCGTTATGTGCAGATTAGCGCGAGGAAGCCATAAAAAAGCGGCTCTAAAAACATCAAAGCCTCACTAAAAAGCGAGGCTAAGAAATGGTGCCGGCACACGGATTCGAACTGTGGACCTACTGATTACAAGTCAGTTGCTCTACCAACTGAGCTATGCCGGCGTTGTGGAATGCATTCTACAGATTTTTTGAAGTGGTGCAAGTTAAAAAAACAGCAAATCGAATGTAATTTATACGTTTGATTTATTCAGCATTCAACCGATGTTTGGCTCTAAAAACCAGAGAAATAAAATTAGGCAATGTTTCGCCCACAAGATGTGGGCGAAAAAATAGGATGGATGAACGTTGAGTGCTATTTCATTCTTAAAATTTGGTCTAGATCCTGTGCGCATTCTTCAAGTGTATATGCCATCTCCAGTTGCATTTGGGGGCGGAGTTCATTGGCGAGCTTTCGCCATTCGTCAATCAGACGCTGTGCTTTTTGAATTTTATGTTTATTGATGTCTTTGGCAAGGGTTGGGGTATAGCCACCACGTTTGGCGTTCTTGATCTGCTTAACATAGTTCTGGCTGTTATTCATGTTCTCTCCGGAATAGCAGTGATATATGAAAGGTGTTTTTTAAGTTTTTCGTTGATCAAGTTAAAAGTACCGCAATCGCGTTTCAGTTCTATGATGTTTAAATTAATGAATAATTTTTTGAATAGTGCCTATATTGAGAGGATGATTAATTTTTAGCATAGGCTTAAGTAATTGTCTTTAGAATATAAAATTTGTATTTGTAAATAAACGTGTCTTTCTTACTGCTAATAAAAAATCCATAAGTCGTGCATTAGGAAAAAAACGTGTGAATTAAATCCATCAATCAGGACTCAAATATTGTGATGTCATTAAGCCAAAAAGTTTAAAGATCAATTAGGTAGAAATATTTAATATTGAGAACAATAAAATTAAAAAAGGCCTAAATTTTATCAATTTAGACCTTCATTCTGCTTGGCATTGCAGTTTATTCTGGCGGTGAAAGAGGGATTCGAACCCTCGAAACGCTATAAACGTTTACACACTTTCCAGGCGTGCTCCTTCAGCCACTCGGACACTTCACCTTTTGCGCGGTGGATAATAGCGAAAAAAATATATTCTGCCAAGAGAAACAATTGAATTAGACAAAAACATCTTGAGCGGTGCTATGATTCGCAAAAATCCTGTCTAAATTGAAGACAATTATATGCAAAGTACTGCACAAAAAGCCGCATTGCCTGCCATCACCTTGGCAGCTTTGGGCGTAGTATTCGGAGACATTGGGACGAGCCCGTTATATGCGCTGCGCCAATGTTTCCTCACAGCACACTTGGCGATTAGCGAAGCGTCTGTGCTGGGTATTCTGTCCCTAATTTTCTGGTGCATCATGCTGACGATTAGTTTTAAATACGTCAGCATCATCATGCGCGCAGATAACAATGGCGAGGGCGGTATTATGTCGCTGTTGGCCTTGAAT
This sequence comes from Acinetobacter sp. YH12045, assembly GCF_013419925.1. Lineage (NCBI taxonomy): Bacteria > Pseudomonadati > Pseudomonadota > Gammaproteobacteria > Moraxellales > Moraxellaceae > Acinetobacter > Acinetobacter sp. YH12045. The sequence goes on from NZ_VOZE01000004.1 coordinate 171,783, forward strand.
CTACGAACCACACGAATTGCCGAAAACAAAAAAATCTACCTGATTGCCCTTGGCTTTATTGGGGCATCTTTGTTCTTTGGTGATGGGATCATTACCCCCGCAATCTCTGTGTTATCTGCGATTGAAGGCTTAAGTATTGCGACGCCGATGTTTAACCAATGGCTGCAACCCTTATCGATCGGTATTTTGGCGGGGCTATTTTTAGTGCAACGCCATGGCACAGGCACGATGGGTAAATTCTTTGGTCCCTTGACGCTCATGTGGTTTTTATCCATTGGTGGTTTTGGACTATGGAGTATTTCGCAAACGCCATTTGTGTTGACCATGATCAGTCCGCATTGGGCTTTCAATTTTGTGGTACAGCAGCCCTATGTTGCGTTTTTGACCATGGGTGCGGTCATATTGACGATGACAGGTGGTGAGGCAATCTATGCCGATATGGGGCATTTTGGCCGACTCCCAATCCGCTTGGCATGGTTTATTGTGGTCATGCCGTGCTTGCTGTTGAACTATGCAGGCCAAGGTGCCTTGCTACTGCGTAATCCTGAAGCTTTAGCCAATCCATTTTATATGCTGATCCCTGAATGGGCATTGTATCCAATGATTGCTTTGGCGACAGCGGCCGCGGTGATTGCCTCTCAAGCGGTGATCACAGGGGTGTTTTCTATGGTCAATCAGGCGATTCAATTGCGTTATTTGCCGCGTTTGACAGTGAAACATACCTCTGAAGTTGAACGTGGTCAGATTTATTTGCCATTTATTAACTGGGCATTGTTTATCTCGGTGCTGATCTTGATCTTGCTGTTTGAAAACAGTGCGAATTTGGCCAGTGCGTATGGCGTAGCTGTGACCATGACCATGCTCTGCGGTACGATTTTGATCTCAGTTTTGGCTTATGGTTTATGGCGTTGGCCCGTTTGGAAAGTGGCAATATTTGCAGTGCCATTTTTATTGATTGATTTGATCTTTGTTGCATCGACATCATTAAAAATCGCAGCGGGCGGTTGGGTTCCAATCCTGATTGGTGCGGTATTGTTTACGATTTTAATGACGTGGAAAGATGGACGGGCATTGGTGCTCAATCGGCTCGGTAAAGATGCTTTGCCTATTGACCTGTTTATTCGCAGTGTCAGCATGGGTAGTGAAACCAAGTTTGTTCCAGGTGATGCCGTATTCTTGACAGGAACGCCTGAGATCGTGCCTCATGCCATGTTGCATAATATTAAGCACAACAAAGTTCTGCATGAACGCAATATTATGGTTACGGTCAACACCCGAGATGTGCCATTTGTACCCGAAAATGAGCGGGTGATCACGGAAAAACTAGATGATCGATTCTATCGAATCACGATGTTTTATGGGTTTAAAGATCAGCCGAATATTCCTGCCGCTTTGGAGCATGCGTATCGTGAATTGGGCTTTGAATTTGATCTAATGCAAATCAGTTTCTTTATTTCCAGAGACCGTATTATTCATACCTTGGGTGAAGGCATGGCACCTTGGCGAGAAAAGTTGTTTATCTCTATGCAGCGAAATACCAGTCCAGTCAGCGATTTTTATCAAATTCCAACCAACCGTGTGGTTGAGTTGGGCAGTCAGATTGAAATTTAAGACGTAGATTGAACTTTTAGGCATAGATTTAAAAGTTAGACACGAAAAAGCCAGATCAATTCTGGCTTTTTTTTATCTGTAATAATTAAACTTTTTTAGTCCAAAGACATAGAGATCATTCTGTTGCTTTTTCCTGGGAGGAGTATGCGAGCAAAGCAACAGAATGAAGATGTTGCGTTATTTCATCCTTGAAAATACGCTGATTAGTTGATTGTCGCGTCTACATCTGCAGAGGCTTCAGGCGCAGCTTGGATGGCTTCGTCAGCAACAGGTGCTTCTGGGTTGGCTTGAATTGATGTATCTCCAGGATTTACACTTTGAGTCTCAGGTGCTGCCATAAAAGCATCTTGTTGTGCTTGAGGAGCTTCAGGCAATGCAGCCGATGCGCTATCGGCATTCACTGGCGCTTCTGCAGAAGAGGCAATGACGGGTGCAGCGTTGTTATCCGCTGATACGGCTTCAGGTACTTGCTGTGCTGTTTCCACAGGTGCTTCAGTTACCGCGGCTTCAGGTGTATTGGCCACTGCTGTTTGTTCAGTTGGAACGGACTGCTCTGTATGTGCGGCAGCTACACTTTGCTGTTCATTTGCGAGTGCATTTTCCGCTTCCGTCACTGCTTGTTCAGCATTTGCAGGGACTGCAGGGGCATTCGGATCGATTTGGTTTGCCTGAGTCTGTTCAGGGTTTAAGGGCTGTTCTGTTGCAGCGGCATTGACTTGTCCGGCAGGAGCTTCAACCAATTGAACTTGGCCACTTGACACCAAGTCCTGAATGGAACCAGGTTGACCATTCACGGTGGTCACAATTTTGACTTTAGATAAGCTTTCTAATGTATCACCGGGTTGAATCGGCGGCTCTGCAAATGCTGCTGCGCTCATTAAACCTGAAATTAAACCTAAACCTAAAATTTTAGAATGCATAATCACTCCGTATATTTTTATCGCAATTTTTCGTATTTTTACCTTGTCATAATTCTTGAGGCGAATTCAATGAAACATACGCAACTGCTTCATGACCTCCTATAAAGAACTGCACAACTGCGACATAAAGTTACATCAACTGCTGCTTTGTTAAACAATATTTGTGTGATTGTTAAGCAAATTAAAAAAGAAAAGTGTACTAAAATTTGCACCCTTGCTAAGCTGCGGAAAAATAGTCCTTTTAGAAGTCATTGTTGTAAGTCATGGTCAAAAAGAAACGCAATTCAGCAAATCCGCTTTCACAGTTATTTGGGCAAAATGGCATAAAAGTGCTGTTGGGTCTGGTGGCAACAGGAAGCTTTGCTATTGCTTTCGGGCAAGAAAAAATTCAACAACTTGTTTCTATGAGCAGCACTTCAAATAGCGCCTGTTTGGACCAATTTTATCGTGAAGTGCCACCTTATTTGGTCCGTGAAAGCCTACATAAAAACAGTTTTCCACTGTGTTTTAATGGCTTTAATGTCATGTATTCAGGGATATCCAAGACACCGCTTTGGGTTGCAGAAGCATTAACCCCCGCACGCCTGAGTCAAAAAATTCCGCGTGAAGATAACTTTCATGAAGAGACTCGCGTGCCGTCTGAATATCGGGCTTTGCTTTCAGACTATAAATCTTCAGGCTATGACCGTGGACACATGGCGCCAAATGCCGATATGCCCAATAAAGCTGCGCAGTTAGACAGTTTTTCTTTGGCCAATATGGTGCCGCAAGCGCCCAAAAATAATCAGCAAGTGTGGCGTGAGTTAGAAGAAGCCACACGGGCGATAGTGACCAAACAAAAGCAAGATGTCTATGTGGTAACGGGGCCGGTATATAGTGCGAAAAAATTAAAAACCATCGGGCAAGGGGTCATCGTGCCGACCGCTACTTATAAGGCGATCTATTTGCCGAAAAAAGGTGTTGCAGGCGTGTACTATGCAGACAATACCTTGCGTGATACGGCACCGACAGTCAAAGTCATGAGTATTTGTGCGCTAGAAGAACTGACTGGAATTAATTTCTTTCCAGAATTAACCGAAGACCAAAAGCGTAATACCTACCGTTTGCCACTCAAAGCCACCCAAGTCAAAGCAAATCAAGACATCGCTTATCTGCATTGGGATGCTGAAAGCCAGTGTGCTGCAGATGTCGCAGAAGACAAGATTTTAAGTTTGCAAAAAGAGTTTAAATCGAGTGGTGGTTCTGTGGGAGAGACATCCATGGCAAGCAGTGAAAATGACAACAATCAAGATGCCTTGGTCAAACAATTGATTGAAGAAATTTTGCAATATCTGCTACAGATTTTGAAATAATCGAGCAGCTAATAGCGCTGAACTGCGAGTGATGAAGAGGATCATTGCTTGCAGTTGAAATCTTTTTCACGTATTTCTATTGCTGCATCACTACAAAAAGAAAGAAGGATATCCAACATGTTTAAAGCATTTGAAAATGACACAGCGTCGCATGCAATTCATGACTTAACACTAGAAAATGGCCAAGATCGAATTAATATTTATGGCAACTTACAGGTGACGAAAGACCAAGCTGGTTTAGCTGCAGCGAAAGCTTTACAGGCATTTTTCAATGATGTGGTGACCACGCTTGAGGCAGAAACCAACTTAGCTGAAAAAATAGCGCAGGGCCGTGAAGAAAACGAAGTGGAAAATCCATTTCTTTAATGCTGTGTCATCGGCTGTCGAAGGACGCAATGCTCAATTCGGGATGAATGAAAAAAAGCTCACAGGTTGTGAGCTTTTTTTGTGGCGTATTTTTCTATTTATGCGTCTTTTGCCATCAGTTTATAGATGACCGCACCAATCACTGCGCCAATGATTGGGGCTACCCAAAACAGCCAAACTTGTGACAGCGCAGCAGTTTCAGCAAAGAATGCGACACCCATACTACGCGCTGGGTTGACTGAAGTATTGGTGACGGGAATGCTGATGAGATGGATCAATGTAAGCGCAAGACCGATCGCAATTGGGGCAAAGCCAGCAGGGGCGCGTTTATCTGTTGCTCCCATGATCACAATCAGGAAGCCAGCCGTCAGCACAATTTCAATAACTAACGCTGAGAGCATAGAGTATTTGCCAGGAGATAACTCACCATAGCCATTGGTGGCAAAACCGCCGACACCGGTAAATCCGGCCTGACCTTGTACAATGATGAATAGAATAAATGCGGCGAGGGTTGCACCCAGTAATTGAGAAATAATATATGGAGCCAGTTCTTTTGCTTCAAAACGACCGCCTGCCCACAAGCCGATACTCACTGCAGGGTTAAAATGTCCGCCTGAGATATGACCCAGCGCATAAGCAGCCGTTAATACGGTTAGACCGAAGGCCAGTGCCACGCCAGCGAAGCCAATGCCAAGTTCAGGAAAGGCTGCAGCCAAGACCGCACTACCACAACCACCAAAGACCAGCCAAAAGGTACCGATCAGTTCTGCTAAATATTTATTCATTTAAAACTCCATTTGTTTTTGTCATTTGGAATAGATTTTCAATCTTTCACTCAGCATGAGTGCAATCTAGTTGTGAAGTGTTGTTTTATTCATTTATTGAATATGCATAGATTTAATGGATTTTGCTGAAAATCACAACATTAAAATGATAACTGTGTCACATTTTTAACTTGCTGCTTCAATTTGCGATAAGCGCCATTGCTGTGGGGTTAAGTTTCGCCATTGTTTAAACGCACGTTGAAACGCACTCTGTTCTGAATAACCCAGCAGTAACGCAATTTCTTGCAAACTTAAATGCGGGTCTCTTAAAAATTCTTCAGCCATCATGCAGCGGACTTCCTGCATACGTTGCTGATAGGTACTGCCTTGTTGTTGTAAATGGCGTTGTAATTGTCGGACGGAAAGATTGAGTTGCGTAGCGACATGTTCAATTTGGAACTGATTTTTTTGCAAACCCATTAAGATGGCTTGCTGTAAGCGTTGGTCGATTTGCGTGGTATTCGGCAGTTTTTCTAATAAAGACTGTGCTTGTTGCATCAACAGTTTTTGTAAGGTCTGATCGCCTTGGGAAAAAGGGCGAGACAGTTCTTGAATGGGAACGATAACCTTCGACTTTTCTTGGGAAAAACGAACTTTGCAGCGAAAATATTGTTCATACTGAGCGACATTTTTCGGTGCAGGATTATGAAAATGCACTTCGTGTAAATTGATATCTTCAAAACGCATAAATAATTTTAGAAACTGCAGCATTAACGCAATCGCAATTTCATCGGTCAATTGATTGGCCATATTCATGGGTAAATCATTCCAACCGATGGAGAAAAAATCATTTTGAATATCAATCAGCAATGGACTGCCATCGAAGATTAAGCGATGAAAATCATGGTAGCGGAGCAGTGCTTCGCCCAAGTTTTCACAGGACAGGGCAATATACGCAATAATGCCAATATGTTTGGGTTGCACATGTTCTGCAATTTCTAAACCCAGCGCAGGCTTTTGGATCTTTTGATCTAAATCCATCAATAAATCACGCCAAATGGCATAATCAAAACGCTCTAAGTTTTGAACTTTATTCAGTTTTTCAGGAATAGCAATGCCTTGAGCTTGATGATAAGCATAGAGCAAATGGCCGAGTCCTCCATAGACCGATCCTGTATAGTCCTTGAGTTGTTGCATATTTTTTTAATTCTAAATTTTGTCGTGTTTTGTCAATAATATTAAAAAAAACGGTCAATATCTAGCCCTTTTCATTACCTATAGTGGAGCTAAGAAAAGGAGATATTGGTCATGTTAAAAGGTTTTATTGCGGGGTTGGTCGTCGCCAATGCCTTTGAATGGTTCGCACATAAATATGTTTTGCATGGCACACATCGGTCAGGTAAGCCACGTTTTAGTCCAGTACCGAAAAGTATGAAATCACATTGGGAACATCATCGTGAAGTTCGAAAAACAGATTTTCATGATCATGGCTATGTTGAAGGTGTACAGAACTGGCGCACGAAAAATGAAATATTGTCACTGGTGGCAGTTTCAGCCGTATTTGTCCCGCTATTTTATCCCATTTCCAAAGGAATGAGTTTGTCTGTGCTGTATTGCGCAGGGAATTATTATTATATCCATCGTCGCGCACATCTTGAGCCAGAGTGGGCGATGAAAAAGATTCCATGGCACTATGACCACCATATGAACTCAAATCAGGATGCCAATTGGTGTGTGACTAAGCCGTGGTTTGATTATATTTTAGGAACTCGGGTGATCTCGTCGGCGAAATTACAGGAACAGAATCCACTGGGTGTGCTACTACCGACAGCGATTGCCAAGCCATTGTCACACTGGGTCAATCGGGTCTTTCCTGCAAAGTGGGTGGCTGAGCGTGAAAAGCCAGTTGCACTGCTTGAAACGGTCTAATATGAATGCACTGTGCGTTTTGACAACAAGCTTTGCCATCCAATTGAGCTGTCGCAATTTGTCAATAAATTATGAATCTACTGTCAATCAAATGCCGTGTAAATGCCCTATATTTAAAACATCAAAAGGCTTGTACACGACGAGTTGATTGATGAAGTTGCTATGTATATTTTTTCATTTGTTTTAAGTATCAGACCAAGTGCTGTAGTTTTTCTTGGTTTATAGGAGCCGACAAGGCTCCTTTTTTTATGTCTATAGTGGATGAATTGTATAGACGATACTCTGCTACAAATCAATGGAGTTGCATCAAAAACACCAAAGCAAAAAAAGAGCGAATCATCGCTCTTCTTCAATCTTCATTGAAAATGAATCAATTAAAGACGCATTTCAATGCCTTGTTCTGCTAGATATTTTTTCGCTTCAGGAATGGTGTGTTGACCGAAGTGGAAAATAGAGGCTGCAAGCACCGCATCTGCACCGCCTTTTAAAATACCATCGGCCAAATGTTGTAGATTACCGACACCACCAGAAGCAATGGTTGGAATGGTGACACGGTCATTGATATTACGCATCAGTTCAAGGTCATAACCCGCTTTGGTACCATCTGCGTCCATTGAGGTTACTAATAATTCACCCGCACCGAAGTCAGCCATTTTTACAGCCCACTCAATAGCATCAATACCTGTTTCTTTACGACCACCGTGGGTGAAAATTTCCCATTTATTATCGCCGGTTTTTTTTGCATCAATAGCAACCACAATACACTGTGCGCCAAAACGCTGAGAGGCTTCTTGTACAAATTCAGGGTTATAAATAGCCGCAGAGTTAATCGAAACTTTGTCCGCACCGGCATTTAATAACAAGCGGATATCTTCTACTTTACGCACGCCACCACCGACTGTTAATGGCACAAATACAGACTCAGCCATACGCTCTACTGTACGGTAAGTAGTATCACGACCATTTGAGGTTGCGGTAATGTCTAAGAAGGTAATTTCGTCCGCACCTTGTTCGTTATAACGGCGTGCAACTTCAACTGGATCGCCTGCATCACGAATATCAAGAAATTGAACACCTTTCACTACACGACCGTTGTCCACGTCGAGGCAAGGAATAATACGTTTAGCAAGCATAATTTTTTCCAAAAATAACAGCCGATTATGAAACTTCGCGACTTAGATGCTACACCTTAGTAGTCGGAGCGGTTATTCTATCAAAAATATGTAAGTTTTTTCGCAGGTTTTCTATGTCGGTTTATACCACTTTGACTTTAAAGGAAGTTCAGGATTTTGCAGCACCTTATGGACTGGAGGTGATTGACCTGATTCCGATTCAAGGCGGTATTCAAAATACCAACTATTTTATTGTTTGCGAAAATGGCACGCAGTATGTATTAACCGTTTTTGAAGAGATGGACGAGCAAGGTGCAGGGGAACTGGTGCCTGTACTCGAACACTTGGGGCAGGCTGGTCTAGCTGTGCCTGTACCACTGAATCATTCAGGTAAAGCGATTCATAGCTTAAAGGATAAACCTGCACAGATTGCGCCACGCATGCAAGGTCAACATCCCATGCCTGCGAGCTTAGCGCAAGCAGAAGCGATTGCTGTAGCCCAAGCGAAAATGCATGTGGCTTTACAAGATTTCCCTTTGGAACGTGCAGAATATCGTGATCATGCTTATTGGTTACAAGTTTCACGTGATATTCGTCCAACATTAAATGAAGCAGATACCACGTTACTTAACAATCTGTTGGGCTTATATGACATCTTAACGGCGATGTATCCAGACCGTCCTACCGGTTTTATTCATTCTGATCTGTTCCGTGACAATACTCTATTTGAAGGCGATCAACTCAACGGCATTTTAGACTTTTATGAGTTAAATAAAGACGAACTCTTGTTTGATATTGCTATTACTTTAAATGACTTTTGTACTGAATATCCGGATGTGCATTTGAATGAAGACAAAGCCATTGCCTTTTTAAATGCATATGAAAGCGTGCGCCCATTAACCGCAGATGAAAAATCATGTCTAGAGTTATATTTGGCAATGGCGGCGGGTCGTTTCTGGATGATGCGTTTACAGGTGGCACAGAAAAATGCGGCAGAAGGCCGTACAGGGGATGATATTTTGCAGAAAAACCCTGCTGAAATGCGTAATATGCTGATTGAACGATTAAAATTCGTCACAGCATAAATTTTAAAAACAACGAGAGGGAAAAGCATGCGTGATCAAGGACGCTTAGTAGAATGGTTTGATGATAAGGGCTACGGCTTCATTCAACCGAACGATAGCACCAAAGATCGCGTATTTTTGCACATTAAAGACTTTTCCCGTCCCGGCCCACGACCAATCGTGGGCTGCGCGTTGGATTATGCTGTGATCTTAGACGAACGCGGACGCTTTCGTGCGCAGCAAGTGCATTACTTAAAAGCCTCACAAACCAAAGCTACACAACGTCCCAATAAAAAAAATGTGGTGCAGATGCCGCGTCAGGCACAGCCGATGCAAATCTTGTGCATCATTTATATCCTCGCCTTGGCGGGCTTGTCTGTGGCGGGTTTACTCAGTGGCATGGTGCTGCTTTTTGTGAGTATTATTAATGTCTTGACCTATTGGTTCTATGCGCAGGATAAAGAAGCTGCACAAATGGGCAACCGACGTGTGCCAGAAAATACACTGCATCTTTTGTCTTTTTTAGGTGGGTGGCCGGCGGCATGGCTAGCTCAGCAACGTTTGCGGCATAAAACACAAAAACAACCGTTTCGAAAAATATATTTCTGTACTATAGCCTTTAACATATTACTGATTTTATGGCTAATTTCACCATTTAATATCCTACATATTTAGGGTGGAATGATCCGCAAAATCATCATGACGGAGAGCGAAATGAATTATTCCATTGATAAAGATCCAAACCGCCTGCTCACGATTATTTTGTATATTCTTTATATTGTGGCGATTTTTTCTGCCGGCTTGCTTGCGGTCCTCGCGTTGATTATCAATTACGTCAAACGCAGTGACGTCCGCGGTACGATTTTTGAAAGCCATTTTACTTGGCAGATTCGTACGTTTTGGTGGTATCTCATTTGGAACATCATTGCTTTCGTGCCGTTTATTTTTCTGTTCTTTACTGGCAATAATGCCAATGCTTTTGCAGGTGTAGCACTGGGAGCGAGTACCTTCTGCGTCACGGTAATCGGACTGTCTTGGTTATGGATTGTGTACCGCGCGATTAAAGGTTTAATCCGTGTCAATGACAACCGACCGATGTATGACTAATGCGAGTTCAGAACTTTTTGGAATAAAAATCTTAGCATCAAAAAAGCGACCGTATGAGTCGCTTTTTTGATCTAATAGAGGATGCAGAAATTAGCGTTTCTTTAACCATTTCGGCCGCCATTCACTCACAATCACACCAAGCACTACACACAGTCCGCCAATGAGAGCGAGCGGTGTTAAGCGTTCACCCGCAAGTCGCCCAATGATTGCGGCCCAAACCGGTTCACCTGCATAGATGATTGCCGCCTGTGCAGGATCAACCATACGCTGCGCCCAGTTCATCACCAGTTGAATCACGGCGCTGGCCAGCCCCAATCCGCACAGTACAGCGATTAATGGCCATTCAAATTTGGGCAATGTGGTTTCACCTACCATTGGAGCAAAGCAAAAACAGAACAGTGAGGCAAATGCCAATTGTAGAACCGTCACTCTGCGCAGATTGACGCGGGGTGCAAAATAACTGATCAAGATAATTTCAAAGGCAATGGCAATCGACCCGAGCAGCGTAATGATTTGTCCAAAGTTGAGCTGAATGGCGCCAAAACCATTACCAGTTAAAAAGACCAAACCGACAAAAGCCAAACTTACCCCCAGCCATGTCATCACATGCGGTTTATGCCGAAAACAGAGCCACATAAAAATCGGCACCAGCGGTACATACAGCGCTGTTAAAAAAGCTGATTCACTGCTGCTGATGCTTTGCAGGCCGATTGTTTGCGTCGCATAGCCGATCGCAATCACCGCGCCGATACTTGCGCCCGCAATGACATCATATTGAGAAAAGTGTCTAAGATATTTGAGTGATAAAAGACTCACAGCCAGTGTTGCTGCGGCAAAACGTAGACCGACAAACAGCACTGGACTGCTAAAATTTAAACCGTATTGCACGGTGATAAAACTGGCGCCCCAAATCATGGTAATCAGGATGAGTGCGAGCTGCGGAAACTTGGCTTTCCAAGCAGATTGGACGGTTGGCATGTGTATTTGAATGTTCAAAGAGGAGAAATAAAAAAAGAGGCCCGAAGACCTCTTTTCTGCTCGGGTAAATTACAAGCTTTGTTGATCAAGCAGTAATTGAGCTTCACGAAGGTTCAATGTGCCTTCATAAATTGCACGACCGGTAATCGCACCTAAAATGCCCGGTTGGCCTTTTAAGTTACGCACGTCGTCTAGGTTGGTCACGCCACCCGATGCAATAACAGGTAAGCCTGAATAGGTTGCAAGGTTAACGGTTTGTTCAACGTTCACACCTTGCATCATGCCATCACGTGCGATGTCGGTGTAGACAATGCTCGATACGCCAGCATCTGCAAAGCGTTTTGCCAAATCAGTAGCTTTCACGTCTGTGACATTTGCCCAACCATCTGTTGCCACCATGCCGTTCATGGCATCGATACCAACAATGATATGGCCTGCAAATTTTTTGCACGCTTCTTCAACAAATTCAGGCTCTTTTACCGCTTTTGTACCAATGATGACAAACGAGACGCCTGCATCAAGGTAATGTTCAATGGTTTCAAGAGAGCGGATACCACCACCAATTTGAATTGGCAATTCAGGCTGTGCTTTAGCAATCGCTTCAACCACAGGCTTATGAATCGGTGTACCAGCGAAAGCACCGTTTAAATCTACCAAATGTAAGCGACGCGCGCCTTCATTTACCCAATGCTGTGCAGTTGCCACTGGATCGTCAGAAAATACGGTATCGTCTTCCATACGACCTTGTTTTAAACGGACACATTTGCCATCTTTCAGGTCAATTGCAGGGATGATCAGCATGCTTTCGCTCCTTGCTCAATCAAATTAAGAATGAATTTGTACCTAATCTTATCAAATAAACGGCTATTCACTAAATGCTAATATCAGAATTGATGAATTAAAAAAGCCTGACATAGGTCAGGCTAGTGCAAATAAAGGATTGGATTTTATTGTTGGTCTATAAAAATGCGCTGTGTATTAGCGTTTTTAGTCATTAAACATAAGCGGTTGTTTGTAATAAATCGCTGTTTACGGATTGAAGTAAGCTACCGACATCGTATAAGCCTTGATTGAGGGCTGTGGTACTTTCACCGACCACTTGAACAAGATCACCCACTACAGGAAATTCAGTGGCAATCGATGTAATCGGTACAATGTCATCCAGTAAGGTATCTAAAGTGCCTGAAACATCTTGCACGACACCACCCACACTTGCTAATGGATCATTCAGGACGGCTGTTAATAATTCGCTAGGATCAATACTGGCTACATAGTCGCCCGTTTCAGCCAATAAGCCAGTCAAATTCTCTGTGGTTTCGCCGACAGCATTCAATATTCCTCCTAATACTGGAACGTCAGCAAGACTGTCTGTGATTGGTGCTGCAACACCAGCAATATGATCTATTAAGCCCGCGACTTCTGTTACTGTTTGACCGACCACACCAGTTACGCCATTGAGAGCGGTTTGCACCCCACCAAGAAGATCACCCGTCGCCAGTTGATCGGCTACCGCATGTAAGCCTTCGTCTAAGGTGTCGACCAACTGATTTTCAACTGCCAGTACTTTTTCGATGGTCCCACCAATCAGTGGTAGTTCAGTCAGTGCATCCGTTAAGGGCGCTGTTAAGCTATTAACGGTCTTTAATACGCTGTCTACTGTATCCAAAACACTATTTAAAACCAGTCCAACTGCTTTACTGATCCCTTGTAAAGTCAGGCTGAGTACGCCGCTGATTTTTCCTGTAAATAAGTTCAACATGTCAGGTTCTCCAAGTTTTTAAATTATGATGTGTTATGTATTTGGCAGACTTTTTTTAGCAAAAGGAGATTGATGAAAACAAATTATGAAAGTATAGAAAGAATGAGATAAATCATGTAATTCTGCTAGAAAATCTAGAGAGATCAAAACCTTAGTTGAATAAAAATATAAATGTATATTAATGTAATTAAAATGAGTTAAATCAAAGATATAAATGTACTTAAAAGGTGCGATTTTATTGTTTTTAGACTGTGCTGTGACTATTTTTAAGGCAATAAGGTACTGTTCAAATCTTTAGCGCAAATAAACTGCAAATTCATTGGCACTCTTCAGCCGATCTTTGCACTTGGTCATGCCATAGATTGGGGCAATATCCAGTTACAGAGCGGTTACATCGCTGAATATAAATTAAATCATTAAAATAATTAAGGATTTATAAATTCATGTGCGGACGAATTCTTAGTTTGAGAGAAGTATTGGGAATGGTTTTGGGTAATAAGCCACGTTGTAATAATTCTTCAAAGACCAAAACAGGGGCATAGGCATCGGCAGCGGCATAACGAATTTGCTCCGGACTTAAGCGCTTTTTGGCCCAATTCGAGGTGCTGACCGATTTAGATTTTGGAAAATTCACACGAAAAAGCAGTGCCATGGCATTTTTTAAACCTAAAGGTTGGCTTAAGCCAAAAGAAGCAAAGCACTTGGAGAGTTCCAATACACTATTCAGTTCGATGCCTTTTTTACGAAATAAATGCGCATCATTTTTTAAGCCAAAACCCACTTTAATTTGATCACGATTACTCAAGATCGGCTTTAAAAAATCCCAAGTGCATTCGTTCATTTGAAACAACCACGCCTGTTGCGCCGTAGCGAGTTGGATTAAATGTGGACCGGTAGAGACCTCACCTTTACGAAAAGTCGGCTTAGATTCAGAGTCGAAACCGAATAAGGCAGTCGTCTGCAATTCATCGGCCCAGTGTTGGCATTGTTCTGCATTGTGAATGACATGGATCTGCTCTGGCACTAAATTTTGGAACAATGGAAAATTTTTAATCTGTTCTTTTGTTGGCAAAATAGGTGTCAGTAGAGCATCAGTCATTATGATTTAATTCAAAGGCTTGTTGTTGCAGCCTAGAGCGTTTAGTAGGGAAATGCAAATACCGAGATGTGGCGTTGAGCATGAGCCATTGACTCATCGGCCTGTCATAGCGCGTTGCTATGACAGTGACGAGGGTACTTAAACACAGTGACCAAGAGGCTTAAAGACAGTAACTTAAAACAGAAAACGCGCAGTAAATAATACATTTACCAAGATCAGTAAGAATAAACCGATAAAGAGAAAGGCGAGGACCACCTCCCATGTTTTGGATTCACGTGGCTCACCATATTGATTGGCATTTGCAGACCCGGGGATGAGCATCAGCGCAATGCACATAACGATATTGAGCAACGGAATCAACTCTAAGAGTGCAAACCAGCCTGAGAGATTAAAGTCATGCAAACGACGCACTGAAAAAATCATCAAAGGGATCAGCATTAAAATATTTAGGATAAATCCAATCACTTGCGTCATTGGATTTTCAGCATGAGCTATTAGGGCATTGAGGGTATTGGGCATCATGCTGACGATCAGTAGCATCAATATGCTCAGCATGAGGCCATAGAAGACATTCCAACCGATAAAAGACATGCGATTAAAACGACCGTCACGGTTCCAACCAGAGTTTATATTGGGTGAATTATTCATATTAAATGATCTTAAATTATCGTAAAAAGTATAGTTATCATTCATTTTTAGCCGCAAAAAAATTGAGCTAAAAACGACATAAAAATGTGAAAAAGTACAGGATTTGATCCTGAACATAAAAAGCGCGTTGATTATAAAGGTAAAGTACAAAAAAAGCCCACATGTGTGAGCTTGTTTGAGTAGATGTATTGCTGTTTAGAGCGATCTAGGCGGCATTTAATGATTTATCATTATTGTTGTTGAATCGTGGTTTGCTGAGAGCGGATCACATAGTTTTGGTAAGACGGAATCATGATCGCAGCAAGTATCCCGACTATAAACACCACGATATACAAAACAGCCAGCACTGTTTCCCAGCCTTTGGTCGGGCGTGGTTGTCCAAAGCTATTACTACCGCTATTACCCGGTGCAAATAACACATAGAGCGCAAATAATATATTCACTACAGGAACTAAGATCAGCAGTGCAAGCCATCCAGAATGGTCTCGGTCATGTAAACGACGGATTAAGAAAATGACGCTGTAATAAATGACGATGGCATACATGATAAAGAAAATAATCATGAGTGGCGTCGACATTGCACCCTCAGTCAACGCATTTTGCGCACCGGGTATGAGCAGGCCGACTACAACAGCAATTAGCGTAAAAATAATGCCGAGAAGTAGATTCCATGCAAGATATGCGCGCCGGCTAAAGCGGCCACTGGCTTGGGTCGGTGAGTCAGATGTGAATGTATTCATTATTATTCCTAGGCTTTGGTATTTTTATAAGTAGGCAAATTCTAAAATGAATATGTAGAAAATAAAAGGATGAAAAATAAACAGTACAAAAAAGCCCGCAAGGAGCGGGCTTTTTGCGGCGAAGGAATTTTAAATATCCCATTCCACAAAGTTTTTCAGCAATTGCAGACCGGCTGTATGACTTTTTTCTGGGTGAAATTGTGTCGCAAACAAGTTTTCCTTGTGAATTGCGGTACAAAATTCCAAACCATAGTCACAGGTAGCAGCGACTATGCTTGAGTCTTGCGGCTCTACATAGAAGCTATGTACGAAATAGAAACGTGCATCTTGCTCAATGTTTTTCCACATCGGGTGGCTTGGGTCTGCCTGATGCACTTGGTTCCAGCCCATGTGCGGCACTTTTAATCCCTCTACATCAGGGAAGCGTTTAACCGAACCTTCAAAAATACCCAATGCATCTGCACCGCCATTTTCTTCGGAATGCTGCATTAGGGCTTGCATGCCGACACAGATCGCAAGCACAGGTTTATTAAATGCCGCTTTACGGACGACTTCATCAATCCCTGCATCATGCATGCCTTGCATACAGTCACGCATTGCTCCCACACCGGGGAACACAATTTTATCTGCTTGTGCAATCAGCTTAGGATCATTGGTGACATCAACAGTTGCACCCACGTGTTCGAGGGCTTTTGCTGCTGAGTGAAGATTTCCCATGCCATAGTCAAGAAGGGCAATACGGGTCATTACAATGTTCCTTTGGTAGACGCAACAGTATTTTCGGCACGCGGGTCAACTTCACACGCCATACGTAATGCACGGGCAAAGGCTTTAAATACGCTTTCAATTTGGTGGTGGCTGTTTTTGCCTTTTAGGTTGTCGATGTGCAGCGTCATTAACGCATGGTTCACAAAACCTTGGAAAAATTCAGAGAAAAGATCCACATCAAAAGTCCCGATGCGTGCGCGAGTGAATGGAATATCCATCCAAAGACCCGGACGGCCAGATAAATCAACCACAACACGACTCAGTGATTCATCCAGCGGCGCATAGAAGTGACCGTAGCGACGTAAACCTTTTTTATTGCCCAGTGCTTGAGCAAAGGCTTGGCCAAGTGTAATCCCACAGTCTTCTACGGTATGATGATCGTCAATTTCAAGATCGCCATCACAATGAATATCAATATCAAACAGACCATGTCGCTTGATTTGATCAATCATATGATCTAAAAATGGAACACCAGTGTTTAAAGTGCCTTGACCAGTACCATCAAGATTCACACGAACTCGAATTTTGGTTTCGTTGGTGTTTCTTACCACTTCACTGATACGATCTGTCATAGACACGTTCCTCAAATACGTCAAAATGATTGATGTAAAAATATTTTCGCTGTGACGAAAAGTCACCGCATATTAGATTGCTCAGGAGGGTTTATCAATGCCTATTACCGTACATGCCTATACTTCTTTGGAAAATGATGAAGTGCGCAGCCAGCTTGAGCGACTGTATGACACCAGCCCTGAGTTTAGCGACGGTTCCGATGCGATTGAACAACTTGAGCAGAACTTAGCTCAGTATACCTTAGTTTATACTGCAGAATTTAATACAAAATTGATTGGCGCGATTTGGTGTACAGGCCAAGGTGAAAGCAAAACCCTTGAATATATTGTGGTACACCCTGCAAATCGTGGGCGTGGTGTTGCAGAGCGCTTGGTCAGTGAGGCTACCCGTATGGAAGAAGAAAAAGGGGTGAAGACTTTTGAGCCGGGTTGTGGCGCGATACATCGCTGTTTGGCGCACATTGGTAAAATTACTGCGGCTGAATAACTGGTCCCCCAATTGAAAGCAGCCATTGAGCTGCTTTTTTGTTGGATAAATACGTTGTCGTCACAGTAATTTCAGCTGTGGAAATTTAAAAGCACTCAAAAAATAAGCAAATAATGTGAAATATTGATTTAAAAATAAACATTTGCACAAAAAAGTGCAACGGATGCTTGACGCCATGAGACTGAAATTGTTTAATACGCCCCATCGGCGTGATAGCTCAGTAGGTAGAGCAACGGATTGAAAATCCGTGTGTCCCCAGTTCGATCCTGGGTCTCGCCACCATATTCAAAACTGATTTTTCAGTTTATCAATCCCTGATCCCATCAGGGATTTTTTTTGCCTAAAAAATATGCATACGAAAAATATTTTTATAAATATGATTGACTAATTGACTGAGATACGGCTTAATACACCGCATCGGCGTGATAGCTCAGTAGGTAGAGCAACGGATTGAAAATCCGTGTGTCCCCAGTTCGATCCTGGGTCTCGCCACCATATTCGAAAAAACCTCAAACCATTGTTTGAGGTTTTTTTTTGCCTGTTGTTTTTTCGGTTGTTTATCATTTACACAATTTAACTGCTACAATCTACCGAATATAATTTGACTAATAGTTAAAAAAATTTTTAAAAATAAAAGGTATGACAATGCATATGAACAAAATGTTAATGGCTTTAACTGTAATGACAAGTGCTTTATTAACAGCATGTGGTGGTGGAAGCAGTGGGAGTTTTAATTCATCTTATGAAAAAGAATTTACTTTTGGTACTCAAACCTATATTTGCCGCAGTGAAAAAGCAGCAAATGCATGCGGTAGTGCAAGTCGAGATTGTTCAGCGTGTGATCTTAAAACACCGTCTACAAATGTGATCACGGCAATATGTACTCAACCTGTAGCAAATACCCATAAAGTGACAACAGCAGGCTGTGTATTAAAGCTAACAAATGATACCCAGACAGGAATCTGTACATCAGAAGGATTAAGATTATTGTCAGGCAGTAATCGAACTAAAGAAGAAGTGAATCAGGGGGCATTATTTACAAATGGAAGTTTGAAAATCACGCTGGCGAATAACGTGACTGAAACGATTACGTGTAATTAATGCTGATGAAATTCATTGTGCCAATGTTGATTGGACTCGTCTGTTTTGGATTGGGCTATTTAATAGCCCCGTCTAATACTGTATCTGATGATCCTACAGTTATAGAAAGTAATAGAGATCAGACAGGGATTAGGTTTATTCAAAACCTTCAGCAGAATATACCTGAGCAGTCTGAAAATAATATCGAATTACAACAGCAACTTAAAAATCAAATGACTCAGGTGAATGCCGTCATTGATCAGGCGACACCACAACAGTTGGATCAATATTTAAAACAAGCTTTTCCCAGCTATGATTTATCGGCAATAAAAAACAAACGCGAATTTGCGAAGCATCTTGTACGCGAATTTGTTGATGCAAAAAATAATCCTCATGAGCCTATGAGTGGACGAGCCGCGGTTATGGCACAGCAAGAATACGGGGTTGAAAATGTACTGCCGCGTGACATTTATGCAGAGCAGCAGTTGTTTGCTCACTTTGATACTTTAGGAAAAACTCCGAATAATGAGCAGGTTTTTGTACGTTGGAGCGATCAATCTACTGGAGAAGTGCTGTTTTTTATGCCTCAACGGATTAGTGCTCAGCGTGAACAGAATTGGGTCAGTTTTAGTCCTGTCGCTGGCTGGAAGCCAGGGCACTATGATGTGAAATATTATCAAATGAATGATCAATTAAGCCCGATTGCACAGACCAGTTTTTATATACAGCACGTGATTGAGTAAATATTTGAAGCTCAAATTTTATCGCTGAAGCTATGACTTAAGTGCTAGTTTCCGACCCTAAAAATTCGATTAAACTGATAAAAAACGACCAATGAATCCCCGCAATGAAAGATCTTTTCTCTACAGGGAGTGCGCTGTATCAACAAGCACGTCCAAGTTATTCTGCTGAAGTCGTCGATAGCATCTTGCAGCATGTTGCCGTGCGTGAACTGGCATGGGACTGCGGTGCAGGTTCAGGTCAATTTACCAAAGGTTTAGCACCCTATTTTCAACAGGTTTTAGCGACAGATCTGAGTGCTGAACAATTGGCACACGCACACCAATTAGACAATGTGCGTTATGAGCAAGCCAGCGCAGAACATTGTCCGCTTGCAGACCATTCAGCGGATTTAATCACAGTTGCGCAAGCGATTCATTGGTTCGATTTTGCTGCCTTTTATGCAGAAGTACGACGAGTATTGAAACCCCATGGTCACATCGCCATTGTGGGCTATGGTCTGATTCAATTTGAACATGCGGAATTGAACCAGCTTTTACAGGATCTGTATTTTGTCACCTTAAAAGGCTATTGGGATGCTGAACGTCGTTACATCGACGAAGAATATCGCAGTATTCCGTTTCCATTTCAGGAGTTAGCGACACCTCAACTGTTTTTAAATTATAGGTGGAGTGCACAGCAAATTTTAGACTATTTGCAAACATGGTCTGGATTAAAACACTATCAACAGCAACATCCAACACATCAACCGTGTGCAGCTTTGAACGACTTCTTTAGCCGTCATCCGCAGCAAGAGTTTGCTTTGTCATTTCTTGTGCTATTAAGAATCGGGACCGTATAAAAAAGAAAAAGTAGCCGCAATATAGATAGATAAAGGATGAAATCTTAAGTCTAGAATGAGCAACGTGAGGTTTGAATCGGCTGTACTTTCGTGCCGTTTGTCGGGGTTAAATCTAGTTAATTGATTAATTGTTGTACAATAATAGCAGTATAAATTTTTTCAATTTTCTATTTTTAAATCTCTCGGAATGAACATGATGAATCTCCCTAAATCTGTTTCCTTTTTGGTTTTTGTTAGTGCAGCAATGACGGCTATGAGTACTTTGGCTGCGGAAAAAGCCATTACAAAAGCTGAGGATACCGAACAACAAGCTATTCAGATGCCTGCTTTAACCATTATGGCAGAGCGTGAAATGCGTGCAGAGACGGGCATTGTTGAGTATCAAGAGCAGGTGGATCGCCGTAAAGCCTTACAGCAACGGGTGATGCAACTTGAGCGCGATACGCAAAACAAAGGTGTCGATGCAACAATCGTGTCAAATGTAGATGTCTTGCCTGCCACAGCAGTGCCTGATATGTCGAATTTATCGCCTTTGATGCAGCAGCATGTTTTAGATATTGCCGCAGGTTTGCAGTCTTCTGACCCACGCAATGGTTTATATATTATGTTGCAACCCTTTGGGATAGACCGAAATTCGACCAATGTGCAAATCAGTCGTGATCAAATCAATCTCGGCAATATTGACCGTCAGTTAAATACCAATCCGATCAAGACCCCATAATCGAATACATCTCTACAGCAAATTGAAGGCGAAAATTCATGTTTTATCCATGAATTTTCGTTTTGATGACATGCGCAATTTAAGACTTTCTATATTGATGCTTTCAAATAGCCTCCTTAAAAAGCATGGCTATTTTATCGTCAATCTTCAAACTTTTGGTTAAACTGAATAAAAGGGCATTCGGAGCTCATTATGCCGCGTATCTTTGTTGTCTTAGCCAGTGCTACGGTATTGGTCTTTGGATGGATGTTTTATCAATATTCAGTACAGCAAAAAGAAGCTGTGCAACTCTCGACCTATGAAACGGTTTTGCGCGAAAAAACCGAGCAAATTTTTCAGCAAGCTCAGCACTGGGAAGAACCGATACAACTTAATGTGACAGATGCACGGCTAACGGGTGATTATAAAATCATGTCGGATTTTATTTTGAGCCAAATGCTGCAGCGTGCAGAAGCGCGAAATCAATATATTCGTGATCTTAAAGCACTGAATTGGGATAAATTTCTCGACATCGATCGCTTGTTGCAAGATAAAAAAAACCAATATCAAGAGACTGAGCAAATGCTGCAACAGGTGCATGCTGTGGTCGATGCTTATGAACAAAAAACCTCACAGCAAGAGGAAAATGGTTTAGCACAGGCCAAACAGTTGGCGGTCAAACAGGTGTTTCGTCAGCAAATTGCCCAGAGTTTAAGAGACAGTCGTGATAGTGAAGAGTCGCATGCTTTATTTGAGTTAGAAAAGCAAAGCTTGGCGAAGGCTGATGAAATTTTTGTTGTGCTGAAAGCCAATAAATGGGAAAAGAAAAATAAATTATTTATGTTCTATGAAGATGCACCTTTAAAGCAGTTTAATCAGCTTTATACAGAGATGTTAGCGCTCAATGCACAAATGGATGAGATCCGCCAAAAGAACCGTTCAGAGTTGAAACAAAAGCTTTAACTGACTGTCATCACTCTTTCAAATTTGCGCGATAAAGTGGCTTATAGCAGGGTTTTACATCATATAGAGGTCCATGCTCATGCGAGCTATTCAGATTTTTGATGATATTCAGCAGGTCTATATCGACTTTATCGCGAACCGCCAATATCCACGTTTGGAAAGTCTAAACAATTGGGGCAAGAACCGGTTTTTCTTCAGTCAGTATTTTCGCATGATTGAAGATTGGCATCTGACTGAACAGATTGTGATTGAATTTAATCAACAATTTTATAGTTTGGATACAGGGACGGCGCCTGACTTTATGGATCAAGATAAATACATGGCTTGGTTGATGGAACAATTACAAATACTAAAATAAGTCCTTCTCATTCAAATTATTCAGCACAGCTTCGAGACATGTTATGCAAGTGAAAGCCATCCTTTAGCGGATGGCTTTTTTGTTGTTATCGAGCATCATTTTGGGAACTGAGTTCCGAACTAGCATGAATAACGCAAAAAACATTGGCTTTAAAACAGTCTTTGATTGTTTAAATTGCAAATTTAATACAACTATTAATCAATAGTGTGACTTAAATCACTTAAAATACGCCGAAAATTTAAACATAAATTTTTAGCCAGCAGCCCATATCGCATAAGAAGCTGAGCTGTATTGAACTTGCAAGCATTCTAACCTTAGACCGATTGGCTTTGAATGAAAGGTTTATCGCCATTTTTAGAGACGATTTTTTTAGCGTATGAAAAAATTAATACTGCTATGGCTTGCCATATGTGCGGTTTCATTGGTGTCGATAGGCTATACCTATGAATTATTTATTAGCCCTGTTTGGGTGGTAAATGCATTCGCGGCCTATGGCATGATTTTAATGCGGAAGCATTTAAGCCACGACTTACTGATCGTGCTCTATGCTTTTAGTGCGATCTTTGTGGCCTCGCTGATGGTCGATCCCGCCAAAACTTTAGAAGATAAATTTCTCCTGTGTGCGATTTCGGCATTTCAAATTTGGGTATTTATTAAAGCCTATTTGGCACTGAGCCATTTAAAAAAGCGCCGCTTTAAACGAACCTTGATGCTAACTGTTCCGAGTATCGTGGGTGCTTTTGCAGGCAGTCTATTATTCGTGGCATGCTTTCAGATGGACAACCAATACTTTGCCTTTGTTGATTATTTTCTAGAGCAATTTGCAACAAGTTTGGCTGTGGTGTGTTTATTATTTGGTGTTCAGCGTTGGATGAATGTGCCGTGGGTGGATTATGGTTATCTGATCGTGGCACTGGCAGTGCAATATGTGATCTCAAATGATCAGATCTTCTATGCCTGCATGGTCTTGCCTTTATTGATGTGTTATTACGCGATCAAATACGACCTCAAAACTTTTTGCTGGCTGATTGGCTTAATGACGCTGATCTGTGGCTGGTATGGTGCCATGCCATTGGCTGGGGAATATTGGTCAGATGCACAAGTACATATGCTTTCGCGGATCAGTTCTTATCGTTTGGCATTGGGTATTTATCTGATCATTTTTCTGTTTATTTGTGAGCTGTATGCACGAAATAAAAGCCTTTATTTGGCTTTGCAACGTGTGAGTTTTTGCGATGAGTTGACGGGGCTGAAAAATCGCCATGCCTTTAAAGAACAAATATTTATAGAGGGTGCGGTTGATAAAGGCTGTGTCATTTTGCTCGATGTCGATAACTTTAAAAAAATTAATGACCAATATGGGCACCAAATGGGGGACTGTGTTTTGGTGCATTTGGCAAAAATCTTAAAAAATTGTAGTCCACGCGCGAGTTTTATCAGTCGCTGGGGCGGTGAAGAATTTTTAATTTTGCTCGAAGGTGCCGATTTGGAGCAGGGTAAAATGTTGTGTGAAACAATTTTGGAACGCTGCGAACATGTGCCGTTTCGAAAAGATCAATTAAGGCTAGATGTCAGCTTTAGTATGGGCTTGGCCGAGTTTCAACAGCTGAATTTGTCCAATTACTCCACGACTCTACAGCATGTCGATGCCTGCCTATATCAGGCGAAATCACAAGGGAAAAATCAGTTTGTTTATCAAAAGATTATTCCGTTGGCAGAAAGCAGTATTGCAGTCTAAATGGGCAAAAAAAAGATGCCGTGAAGGCATCTTTTTTTGCATTTAATCAACGATTAAGCTGCTTTTTTGAACCAAGAAAAGAAACCTTTTTTCTCAGCTTTAGCTGCTTCAGCTTTTTTCTCTGCACATTTTTTAGCGCAGTCTTTTTTCGCTTCAGCTTTTACTTCTTCAGTTTTAGTTTCAACAGCTTCTTTTGCATCAGTTGCTTTTTCTACAGCTGCATCTTTTGCTTCAACAGTTTTTGCAACGACAGCATCTTTAGTTGCTACAGTTTTTGCTACAGTCGCGTCTTTTGCTGCAACAGTGTTCGCAACAACAGCGTCTTTAGCCGCTACAGTTTTTGCTACAGTTGCATCTTTTGCTGCAACTGCAGTTTCTTTAGTTGCTGTTTTTTCTACAACTGCTTTTTTCATGTCAGCAGTTTTTGCTTTAGTGGTTTCTTTCACTGTTAAAGTTTTAGTTTGAGTCGCTTTTTCTGCAACAGCCACTTGAGTTTTAGCAGCATCTTTAGTTGCTTGAGCAGCAGCTACAGTTGCAGTTTTCGCTTGTGCAGCTTGAGCTTTTACAGCTTCAACAGCAGTCGCAGGTTTTTGTTCTACAGCAGTAGTTGCCATAGCAGAAGTTGTAGCAGCAACTAAAGCAACAGCTAAAGTAGTTTTGATCGCGTTCATAGTCATCACTCTATAAAACTTAGTTAAAATAAGGCATTGTAAATTTTATGCCTTATCAACAGCGCTTAGGTTATACGGCACAGAGTGAGGGATTTGATTGCGTGAATATTCCACCAATATTACAAACGGATAACATGGTGTTACGCAGAAAAACAAACAAGAACAGCGTGCATTGCACGGCATTCGAAATTTTCAATTCAAAGCTGATTTAAAATCACTATTAAATGCGTTATGGTGAATATATATTTTCACCATTGGTATGGCATAAAAATAACGTCGCATGAGGGAAAACTACAGATGCAGCAGCTTATTTGTTATAAACAGCTCCCTGTGTGGACGCAGCAGTCGATTCCACAAGGTTTTAAAAATCAGCACAATACCAAAGCAGGCACATGGGCAAAACTCACCGTGCTGCAAGGTGAAGTAAATTTTGCCATGTTAGATGCGTCTGGAAATATTCTTTCCACGCATGTATTTAGTCCAGACCAGCCACCACCGTTTATAGAACCGCAGGCGTGGCACAAGATTATCTCTGCGAGTGACGATGTGCAATGTCAGTTAAGTTTTTATTGCTTAGCACAGGATTATTTTTATAAGAAGTATCAGCTCAGCCCAACACATTCAGAGATTTTGGCAGCAACACCATATTTGCAAGGTGGTCGAGCTTTGGATGTCGGCTGTGGGCAGGGGCGTAATTCGCTGTACTTAAGTCAGCTGTCTGAGCAGCGTTTTGAGGTGGATGCATGGGATGTGAACCCACACAGTTTGTACAAGCTGCAAGAGGTAATCGCTGCGGAAGGCATTGAAAATATTCATGTGCAGCAGCGTGATCTAAACGCTGACCCAAGCATTACAGGTACATACGACTTTATTTGCTGTACCGTGGTGATGATGTTTTTAGAGGCCAATACAGTGAAGCCGCTGATTCAGCAGATGCAGCAAGCCACAAATATCAATGGCTATAACCTGATTGTTTGCGCAATGGATACACCTGATCTCCCTGCGCAGCCTGACTTTCCATTTAGCTTTAAAGGAGGGGAGTTAAGTGCGTTGTATGAAGGCTGGAACATTGTGAAATACAATGAAAATGTCGGTGAGCTGCATCGGGTGGATGCTAATGGAAAGCGGATTAAACAGCATTTTGCGACCTTGTTGGCGCAGAAAATTTAAGCCTAGAATTGTAGAATGTTGAGTTGAAGAGTTGGGGATCAACTCAACACTTACTTTACTTAATACTGAAAAAATGGGATCCAGTTTTTGAGCTATTCAGGCTGTATGTGTACTTAGAAAATTCAACCAATTGAATATGATCATACTCTGATTTAAGGCTGATAAATAAAGCCTAAAGCTTTTAAAGGCAATTGAATGATGTCGATTGTGAGTGCTAAAGGCAATAGTGGTAATTCTGCCAATTTTTCCTGCCCTGACTTTTTGACATAGCCACTTTGGTCTTCGTAATGCTGGATACGGATCTTATATGGATGGCTTAAGGGCTTTAAATCTGCGGCATTCGCAACTTTTGGGTAAACCGTACCTGCAATTTCTAAGTTAAAGAGATGATCTTGCTGTTCTGCCTTTGAACAATCACATGGTGCTACGCCATATTGGTTGAATAATGCCCTTTCCGTAGGACTTAGTGTTCCATTGGGAGGCGCATAATAAAATTTAAAGCTTCCGCTAAATTTAGTGCTGTTCGGGCTCGGAGAATTAAAGTCAAGTTCTCGATGGAGACGAATATATTGTGGATTGAGTTGGCTAATCAGTTGAATAAAATCAGCACCGCCTTTATTGATCACATAGCTGTATTTATTGCCTGCGACTACGATGCTATCGATTGGTTCATTGGGTATTGCTTTAGCGGGTTTGCCAAATGCGATCACATCATCTTCAAGGATTGTTCTCCATGCATATTTTGTTTCGTATTTTTGAAACAGATCACGGGAGAGTTCACCGATTTGATTATTTGTAACGCAAGCTGTAAGAAAAATAAAAGTGCTTAGGCAGCTCATCTTTAAGAGGTAGTGAAGTCGTTTATTTATCATTATTATGCATATTTAAGTTTTGGTTCAGGCCTTACCATAATTCAAAAATCGCTGAAAATCGAGAATTAACGTATTAACTTTAAAAATATGCTGAGGCGTTTTTACGGTTTGTTTAGCACGGTTTATTGCTGAAGATTTTTGAACAAAATTTATTGCACTATGAAATTTCCCTCTCCTTTTAAGGAGACTTGCGCAGAATACCGCTCAGGGAGAGGATTTATATGAAAAATTTCCCCTCATCCTCTTGTGGTGCATGCTGCTCACCCCAGAGGGAGAAGGGGCTTCTAGTATTATTCATGCGAGTTTAGTTAACAAATAAAAAACCCCGCATTAAGCGGGGTTTCTTTTATCTCAGTATTTAACTAAACATTAAACACGTTCGATAATGGTCGCGATACCTTGACCTAGACCAATACACATTGTCGCAAGACCGATTTGTGTATCTTGCTGTTCCATGACGTTCAGCAAAGTCGTTGTGATACGCGCACCAGAACAACCTAATGGGTGACCCAATGCAATCGCACCACCGTTCAAGTTCACACGGTCTTGTTGGTCATAAATGCCTAAGCCTTTAAGAACAGACAAACCTTGTGCTGCGAATGCTTCGTTCAATTCAAACGTTTGAATATCAGCAATTGACAAGCCAGCACGTTTAAGCGCTTTTTGAGTTGCTGGTACAGGACCATAACCCATGATCGCAGCGTCACAGCCTGCAACTGCCATAGAGCGAATTACAGCACGTGGCTTAAGACCTAAAGCTTGAGCACGTTCAGCAGACATCAGCAACATTGCAGAAGCACCATCAGACAATGCTGAAGATGTTGCAGCAGTTACTGTACCGCCTTTCGGATCGAATACTGGACGTAACGATTGGAACGCTTCAAGGTTTGCATCAGGACGAATCACTTCATCGATATCGCACAGAATTTTGAAGCCATTTGCATCGTGACCTTCAACGCCCACGATTTCATTTTTGAAACGACCTTCTTGTGTTGCAGCCCAAGCACGGCGGTGTGATTCAACACCAAACGCATCTTGTTCTTCACGCGATATACCGTTCATACGACCTAACATTTCAGCCGTTAAGCCCATCATGTTAGACGCTTTTGCATAATGCTTAGACGCTTCTGGGTTGATGTCGATGCCGTGCATCATGCCAACGTGACCCATGTGCTCTACACCACCAATGATGAAGATATCACCTTGGTTGGTTGCAATTTGCGCAGCCGCTGTGTGGATTGCTTGCATAGAAGAACCACAAAGACGGTTCACTGTTTGACCTGCAACAGTCTTTGGAAGATCAGCCAATAACGCAATGTTACGACCAATGTTCATACCTTGCTCTAGGGTTTGGTTTACACAGCCCCAGATTACGTCTTCAACTTCATTGGTATCAAACTGGTTACGAGCAACAAGCGCGCGTACTAATTCAGCAGATAAGCTGTCAGCACGTACGTTACGGAACATACCATTTTTGGTTTTACCCATTGCTGAACGTACGCCATCAACGATGACAACGTCACGTGGATTTAAAGTAGCCATTCACGTTGCTCCTTAACCGTAGAATTTTTTGTTGTTTGCAGCCATGTCACGCAACATTTGTGGCGCTTCATAAGCCTTACCTAAATACGCATATTTGTCGCAAAGCGCTACGTATTCAGCGACACCTGTTTGGTCGATGTAACGGCATGGACCACCACGGAATGGAGGGAAACCTACACCCATGATCATCGCCATATCTGCTTCAGCAGCAGTCGCTACGATATTGTCTTCTAGGCAACGAACAGTTTCGTTACAGAACGTCAGCATCATACGGTCAATGATTTCTTGAGCGTCAAATTCACGTTTTTCCGCAGTTGCAACAGAAGCCACAAGTTCGTAAGCCACTGGATCAACCACTTTGGCTTTCTTACCTTTACGGTCAAGTTCGTATTTGTAGAAACCAACGTCATTCTTTTGACCAAGACGTTTGTTTTCGTACATGGTTAAAGTTGCGCCTTTGTAGTCTGGCTTCATGCGGTCAGGGAAACCTTCTGCCATTACTTCCGCACCGTGTACGCCTGTGTCGATACCCACAACGTCGATGAGGTAAGCAGGACCCATTGGCCAGCCGAATTTTTCCATGACTTTGTCGACTTGTTGGAAGTCAGCACCGTCTTTCAATAGAAGGTCAAATGCACCAAAGTAAGGGAACAATACGCGGTTCACCAAGAAGCCTGGGCAGTCGTTAACCACGATTGGTGTTTTACCCATTTTCTGAGCAAGAACCACAGTCGTTGCGATTGCCTCAGCAGATGTTTTCTCACCACGGATCACTTCAACCAATGGCATCATGTGAACTGGGTTAAAGAAGTGCATACCTACGAAGTTTTCAGGACGCTCTAGGTTTTCAGCCAAACGTGTGATTGAAATGGTTGATGTGTTCGAAGCAATGATCGTGTTTTCACGAACATTCTTCTCAGTTTCAGCAAGTACGATACCCTTAACTTTAGGGTTCTCTGTAACTGCTTCAATCACGATGTCCACTTCTTTAAACTCGTCATAGCTTAAAGTCGGACGGATGCGCGCAAGAGTTTCACCCATTTTCGCCGCAGTCATTTTTTTGCGATCAACTTGTTTAGTCAACAATTTGTTCGCTTCAGACATACCTAACGCCAATTGTGGGTTACCAATGTCTTTCATGATGATTGGTGTGCCTTTGCTTGCCGCTTGGTAAGCAATACCACCACCCATGATACCCGCGCCTAATACAGCGGCTTGGTTGACAGGGTGAGCACCTTTTTCATATTTCTTCGAAGTTTTCTTCACAATTTGGTCGTTAAGGAATAAACCAATTAACGCACCTGCTTGTGGAGTTACAGCCGCTTTAGCAAAACCTTGCGCTTCGATTTTCAATGCTTCATCACGTGGAAGGCTTGCACCTGCTTGTAATGAGTCTAGAAGAAGTTTTGGCGCTGGGTATTGAGCAGGATTTGCTTTTGCAAGCACTGCACCTTTCGCTGTATTGAATGCCATCATTTGTTCAAGCATGTTCAATTTAACAGGATCTAATTTTTCTTGGCGTTTTGCTTTCCAGTCTACACGGCCAGCAATTGCTTGTTTCACAAGGTCAATTGCAGCGTCTTGTAGTTTGTCTACAGCAACAACTGCATCAACAGCACCGTCTTTGAGCGCAGCAGCTGGCTTTTTCGGTGCAGCCATTGCCATCCATTCAACCGCATTGTCGATACCAATCACGCGGCTTAAACGAACCGTACCACCAAAACCAGGGTAGATACCCAGTTTGATTTCTGGAAGGCCAACTTGTGCAGCATCTGACATCACACGATAGTCACACACTAAGCACATTTCAAAACCGCCGCCCAATGCCATACCATTGATTGCAGCAACTTTAGGAACGTTTAGATCTTCAAACGCATTGAAGATGTCGTGAACAGGCAATGCCCAATCCACAATCGCTTGTTCGCCTTGAGCGAAGTTGTCACCGAATTCAGTGATATCTGCACCCACGATAAATGTAGATTTACCTGAAGTAACGATTAAACCTTTGATGTCACCGTTTGCTTTAACAGCGTCAATTGCAGCTTTAAAATCTTCAATTGTTGCGCGGTTAAATTTGTTGACCGACTCACCTTGTAAGTCAAAGCGGAATTCTGCAATTCCGTCCGAAAGCATTTGGACGGTAATGGCATTGCCAGCGTGGATCATGCCTGATCTCCTTTATTTTGGAGGACTTCTAAGTTGATGTTGTGAAGCGAGTACGCGGTTCCTGCGTACACTTTATGCCTCGCTAATCTTACGATAACTATATCTAAAAAGAACATAACAAGTTGTATCAAGCCGTGACGCTAGGGTCATCAAAATTTCTTTTGGAAATAGCCTTTGGATCTGCCTTTAAACGCTATCGCTCTGATTAAATATGTTGAAGCTTATGTTTCAGTTCACATTTTTTTATAAATGTAAGCTATAGATTGAGATGCAAAAGAAAAATTCAAGAAAAAAGCAAGTGTATTTTTCGGCAGAATGGTCAATTCACTTTTAACATTGTCATCCATCTTTGCTGAGACACAGTGTTCTATGCTGCTTATTTAGGCATCACTGAGCACTATGCTATACTCGCCGCGTTCTCAAAAAAGTTAATTTTTCATTAAGCACAATGCTTATTAGCACCAGGTCCTCATATGATTAAGTGGATTATCCTGGCGGTCTTTGTCATTTCTGCGTTTTATATCCAGCAACGCGGTAAAGTCCGTCATTCATTTTATCGTCAGTTTTTTGATCATTCGACATTGCTCGCACCGATCAATTTTCTCATGTACATGTTTTCAAAAGTGCCGAGTCAACCCTATATCGACACGCAGCATTTTAAAGATTTAAAAGTCTTAGATGAAAACTGGGAAATGATTCGTGATGAAGCCAAGGCCTTGTATGAAAAAGGGGGCATCAAAGCATCGAGTACTTATGATGATCTTGGATTTAACTCGTTCTTTAAAACAGGTTGGAAACGCTTTTATTTAAAATGGTATGACTCAGCCCATCCTTCGGCTGCTGAACTTTGCCCAAAAACTACGGCTTTATTAAAAAACCTACCCACCATTAAAGCTGCGATGTTTACCGAGTTGGCGCCCGACAGTCGTTTAGTCCGTCATCGAGATCCCTATGCCGGTTCATTGCGTTATCACTTGGGCTTATTGACGCCCAATGACGACCGCTGTTTTATTGATGTCGATGGTCAGCGGTACTCATGGCGTGACGGCGAGAGTGTGGTGTTTGATGAAACCTATATTCACTATGCTGAAAATAAAACGGATCAGAACCGGATCATTTTCTTTGCAGACGTTGAACGGCCATTAAAGTCGAAGTGGATGGAAGCTTTTAACCATTGGTTTGGTAAAAATGTTATGACTGCTGCAAGTTCACCCAATGAAAGCGGTGATAAAACGGGTGGTTTAAATAAAGTGTTTGGCTATGTCTATCAAATTCGCATAAAAGCCAAAGCCTTGAAAAAAACCAATCGTTCACTGTATTACTTTTTAAAGTGGTTCCTGATGTTGGGGCTGTTTTTCCTGATTTTTGTACGTCCATATTTATTTTAAAAGTAGAATAAATATTGAAAAAATGCGCCCTTAGGGGCGTTTTTTTATGCTGACAGTCAGCGAAATATCAGTTATCGTGCAAGCAGAATAAAAATAATCATGCAGAGCAAATCAGCCAAAAGCAGAAATAGCGTTAGCCAGAATAAGCCAGAACCAGAATAAGCCAGAAAAAGTGAGCCAATAGACGAGGAATATGATGTTGACGTCCAAACTTAAGCCCATGCAAAACCGTTGAGCTGAAAGAAAAGTGTCATCATCAATGATAGCCAAAACCCAAGGGTGAAAACGGTGGAAGCTTTGCATGCAGGCATGAAGACCTACTGCATAGAAACCCTGTGTAAACGCCTGAAGGGATTGATTTGGCGGGAAGGGGATCCGATTCATGAAAGCAACCAACCAAACATTGATGCATCAAATGCATATTTCGATGCAAGATATAGAACGACGTAAACAGTTGCTTGGCTTGACTGATTTAGAGCTGGCGGAACTGGCTTCGATTGGTGGAATTGTGGCGCCGATCCTCGACAGTATGGTCGATGAATTTTATGAAAATCAGACCTCAATTCCAGAAATTGCAACATTGATTGGTGATCTTGATACCTTGAAGCGTTTGCAACGCGCGCAGCACCAATATTTATTGGACTTATTTTCGGGACGCTATGACAGCGCTTATGTGAATAACCGTTTACGGATTGGTTTGGTTCATAAGCGTATAGGTGTAGAGCCGAAATTGTATCTCTCTGCGGTGCATACCCTAAAGACTATGTTGTTCCGCTTAATTCAGCGTACCTTTAATGATACGGAACAGTATCAGCGGATTATTAACACCTTGGAAAAGCTCTTTATGTTCGACACTACATTGGTGGTGGAAACCTATGTATGGAGTTTGATTAATGAGGTGAAGATCTCCCGTGAAAAAATGGAACAGTATGCGCATGCGCTAGAGTTTCGTGCACAAGAAATGGAAGAACTTTCACAGCGCGATCCATTAACAGGACTGTTAAATGTCCGGCATTTATCGACCTTATTGACCAGTATTTTATATACCGCACAGCGTAATCATGAACCCGTAACAGTAGTGTTTATTGATATCAATGATTTTAAAAAGATCAATGATGAACAAGGTCATCCACGTGGAGATCAGGTACTACAAACGGTTGCTGCGGCCATAAAGTCGGTTGCACGTTTAGATGATCATTGCTTCCGTTATGGCGGAGACGAATTTTGTTTGGTCTTGCCTGGTTGCAGTGAAAAGCATGTGGAAGGGAGTTTTATCCCGCGTTTATTAGAAGCGGTGGCTGAAATGGAAGCAGGCTTAAGTTTAAGTATTGGGCTGTGCCAAACAGACCATCAGCAAGGCTATGTAGATGCCATGAGCTTGGTACAACAAGCCGATGCTAAAATGTATCAAGAGAAAAAGAATTATAAACGTTTGCAGGAACCACCCTTGCCGTAAGAAGCGTGATTCGAGCGTAAAGAACGCCAAAAATAACAATAGATGAATAGCGGTACTTGAGCGAAATGGTTCTCCATATTCTTGAAAATAATGTGATAAATACGCTTATTTCCTGCAAAAATAAAAGCTGAAATAGCAGATGCATCCTGCAAAATCTTGTATAGAATAAAAGCAGTTGATGGGGGATAAGATGCAAGTTTTTCGTTCAAAAAAAGATTGGTGGGTGGTGGCATTTATTGTTTGTATGAGCGGTTTACTCATTCAATTATTACTCACCATGCAAGCCAAAGGTACGATGCAGCAATATCCTCTTCATACCGCGGTGTATATTTTGACGGTGTTACTGCTGTGGTGGCCAATACTCAATACACGTTATCAAATTTCCGCTACAGAATTAAACATCCGTAGCATGTTTCTACGTTGGCAGATTCCTTTGCAGGATATCCAACGCATCAGTGCAAGTCAGGATTTGTCTGCGGCACCTGCGCTTTCCATTAAACGTTTAAAAATTGAATATCTTCGAGATGGCAAAACCAAATTTGTCATGGTTTCAACGAAAGATCCGCAAGCTTTTGCTAAAGCGATTGGTGTTCCAATCCAATAAATATAAGAATGCTGAATAAAGGTATGTGAGCATGCCTTTTAAAGACCAGTGAATTATTTAATAATAACCAATTGTCCAAGTTGTGCATCTAGGTGTATTTTAGTTTGTTCGGGATGATTCAAAAAATACACCGCCAAAATAGGCTCAAGCTCGACCCGCATTTTTCGTGCTAAATGTCGTGCGCCATAACGAATATCATGGTTCTGATAAAAATGTGCTTTGGCTGCATCTGTGAGTTTGATACTGCGTTTTTGATGTTGTAGGCGTTGATTAAGTTTTTCCAGTTCAATCTCCACCAAACGGGGCAAGGCATCATCTTGAACGGGTTGATATTGCAGTACACGGTCAATACGGTTAATAAATTCAGGGTCGAATTTACGTTGCATGACTTTTTCAATAATGCTACTGACCGGCACGCGTTTGAGAAAAACCTTCTGTATTTTTTCGGGTAAAAAATTTAACTTATCTAGATATTGCTGTGCCGCTTGTGCACCGACATTGCTGGTCATAAAGATCATACAATTACGAAAGTCGATTGTTTTTGTACCCGAGGTTAGGGTTAATTTTCCGCTATCTAGCACATTCATTAAGCCGCGAAGCACTTCGGTTGACGCTTTTTCCAGTTCATCAAAAAGCACGATGCCCGGTCGGGTATGACTACCTGCAATGGAAACTTCATCAAATAAACTATGGCCTTCTTTAGAACCGACATAGCCCGGAGGCGCACCAGTAATGGCAGCCGCATAATGTTCCTGTGCGAGCGTGTTCATATCAATACGGCAAAAGGCATCAGGTCGGCCATAAATCACTTCACTGATTAAACGCACAGTTTCGGTTTTACCAACACCTGTCGGTCCAAGCATTAAGGTTACGGAGAGCGGTCGTTCAGGACTGGAAAAATCAGCCTTGACCACATGCAGCATTTTTTCAATTTCGTCTAATGCTGCTTCTTGTCCAATGATCCGTTGCTTTAAGCGTTGCATAACGTCATGCGGTTCAAAATGAAAACGCGGCTTACCCATCAAACGGTTTTTTTCAGCAGTGCTCTGCGTCGAAGTTGTCGGGTGTACGACATGGATGGCGGGATTGGCGTTCGTCATGCATCATGTTCCTAAAGCGTGATGTTTCGAGCATAGCAAATTTAGAATTTTGCATTAATAGCTTTTAGCAATCAGATCATTGCTATGAGCAACAATAAATTTGCGGGATTGCTTGAAAATGTAGGTAAAAGCATCACATCATGTCAAAGAGCAATATCGAAGACGGAACAAGGCAAAAGTGAACGAAAACGCACGCGAACATATTGAAAAAATTCTTGCCAATATGACGACTCTACCCGGTGTTTACCGCATGCTGGGTAAAGATGGTGAGTTGCTGTACGTGGGTAAAGCAAAGAATTTAAAAAATCGTGTGTCGAGTTATTTTGTGAAAACCATTGAGCATCCCAAGACGCAGGCTTTGGTTGCCCGTATTTATGATATTGAAAGTTTGGTGGTGCGTTCTGAAACGGAAGCCCTATTGCTCGAACAAAACCTGATTAAGTTGCATCGTCCGCCGTATAACATCATGCTGCGTGATGATAAGTCTTATGTTTATATTTTTATCTCTGCCGATAAACCCTATCCACGAATTGCCGCAGGACGTGGGAAAGGTAAGCATCAAGCTGGTAAGTTTTTTGGGCCTTATCCGAGTGCTTATAACGCGCGTGATACTTTGGTGGTGCTGCAAAAACTGTTTAATGTGCGTCAGTGTGAAAATAGCTATTTTTCGCAGCGCAAACGACCATGCTTGCAATACCAAATTAAACGCTGTTCCGCGCCTTGTGTGGGTTTGATCTCACCCGAAGATTACAAAGAAGATGTCAATAACTCGATTCGGTTTTTACAAGGCGACACTAAAGAGCTTAATCAAGAGCTGATTGGGAAAATGGAAGCTGCGGCCGAAGCACTCGAGTTTGAAAAGGCGGTTTTTTATCGTGATCGTATGGCGCTGCTGCGTGATGTGCAAACTCAGCAAGCGATTTATAAAGTCAAAGGCGAGGCAGATATCATTGCCATTGCTTATCAAGCCGGTGTGACCTGTGTGCAAATCATGCATGTGCGCAATGGCAAAATGCTCGGCGGAAAGAGTTATTTCCCTGATATGCAGGGTGATGATCTAGGTCAAATGCTCTCGGACTTCATTGCCAATTTCTACTTTCAAGTTGCAGATGAGATTCCAACTGAACTCATCATCAATGTCGATATTCCAGATCGCAAAGACATGGAAGATGCACTACATCAGCACTTTGATAAAAAAATTCAAATCAAACATAAAGTGCGAGAAACTCGTGCCGAATGGCAAGAATTGGCACAGATGAATGTGCAGCATGCAATTAAAGGTAAACTGGCTGACCATTTTGAATTGAATGAGCGCTTTCATCAGTTAGAGCAAGTCGTTGGGCGACCAATTGACAGTATTGAGTGTTTTGATATTTCTCACACTATGGGGGAGGCAACTATCGCGTCTTGTGTGGTCTTTGATGCTGGCGGTGCAAGAAAGCGCGACTATCGCCAATTTTCCATCAATGACATTACCGAAGGCGATGATTATGCTGCCATGCGTCAAGCACTGACCCGCCGCTATAAAAAGCATATGTTGCCCGATTTGCTATTAATTGACGGAGGCAAAGGTCAATTACACATGGCGATGGAAGTCATGCAGGAGCTCGAGCTCGATGCCTTTATGGTCGGGGTGTCCAAAGGTGAGGGGCGTAAACCAGGTTTGGAAACTTTGCACTTTACCGATGGTGAAAAAATTCAATTGCCCGAAGACCATAAAGCCCTGCATTTGATTCAACAGGTTCGTGATGAAGCCCACCGCTTTGCTATTACCAAACACCGAGCGAAACGAGATAAAAAGCGTGGCTCATCGGTACTTGAGGTGATTCCGGGCTTAGGGCCAAAACGTCGTCGGGATCTGTTGACCCATTTTGGTGGCATTCAGGGGGTACTCAAAGCTTCGGAAAATGATTTAAAACTTGTACCGGGATTAGGCGATGTGATGGCGCGCACCATTTATAAAATCCTGCATGAATAGAGCGAACTAGCCCCAATCGTTGACGCATCAAGTCTGAATTTGCCAAAATGATCATTGACGCATGAGTCACTGATCATTCACATCATTCGATTTTTATACAATGATATAAAAATCAAAAATATGATCAGGGATGATGATGTCACTCGCACAGTTGTATCAACATATTGAACACAATGAATGGGTTGAGATCCCAGAAGGATGGTTGCAAGGACGTACGATCTATGGCGGCTTAGTGGCTGGCATGATGATGCACAAAGCCGTTGCCATCATTGCAGATCCGCAGCGACGTTTACTCAGTTGTAATGTGACCTTTGTTGGGCCAGTACAATTGGCGCCCGTGCGTTTAAGTGCGGAAATTTTAAGACAGGGCAAATCCGTCACCACCATTGAAGTTCGACTTTGGCAAGATGATGCCGTACAAAGCATTTTATTGGCGAGCTTTGGTGTTCCACGTGAATCAAGCATTGTCGTCAATCAGGAGCGTCAAGCACCCGTTTTTCCTGAAGTGAGCAGCTTAAAGATAGCCGAACATCATCCACTTGCACCACAGTGCTTTCAGCAAATGGATTTGGCCTGGGTAGATGGGCAGTATCCGTGTACTGCAAGCAAAAAGCCTGACTTTAGTGGTTGGATGCGTTTTAATCCAGAACGCCATGATAACCGTAAGATGACCGTCGCTGATTTGCTGGTCTCGATGGATATGTGGCCGCCCGGTGTACTGCCTATGTACAAAACCATGGCACCTGCTAGTTCTTTAACGTGGACATTGACCTATGTACATCTCTTGCAATCAAACTTACATAATTGGTTTAAATATAAAGTATTTACCGACTATGCCGCGGATGGCTACGCTACAGAATATGCTCATTTATGGGATGAAAATGACCAGTTGATTGCGATTGCGCGACAGACTGTTACGGTGTTTGCCTAGTGACACTGCGGGGCATTTCGTATAAAGTGAGTGCAACTAACGATGGATAAATCCTCAAATTATTTTGCATTTTCATCGTGCATGAGGGGAAAACTGGGGTGTCTATGACAACAGGTCGAATCCTGAATATTCCTAATATTTTAACATTGGCACGAATTGCTTTAATTCCTGTGTTTTTGTTGGTGGCGTACTGGCCACCTGCAATGGGCGTGGGTGAACATGCTGCCAGCATGTCACGTCATATATTGCTGACTGCTATTTTTGTGATCGCAGCTGTCACTGACTGGTTTGATGGCTACCTTGCAAGAACTTTAAATCAAACTTCAGCATTTGGACGTTTTCTCGATCCTGTTGCAGATAAATTGATGGTTGCAACAGCGTTGATCGTTTTGGTGCAATGGCAACCGACCATTTCGATGGCCTTTGCAGCGATTGTGATTATTTCTCGTGAAATCACGGTGTCTGCGCTTCGTGAATGGATGGCTGAATTAGGCGCGCGTACCAGTGTTGCGGTTTCAACCGTTGGTAAATATAAAACAGCATTCCAGATGATTGCGATTTCAGTATTTTTGCTGAATTGGCAGCCCCTAGAAATGTTGGCGTATGGATTGCTCTATACAGCTGTTGTTTTAACGCTATGGTCGATGTTTATTTATTTGAAAGCCGCATGGCCGTATTTAAAACAACCTTGATTTAAAAGTAAGTTATTAAAAGCTCCGTTATCGGGGCTTTTTTATTGCCGAGCTTTTAAAAAAATTGAGGGTATGTCTAGTTTGAACAGCGCTTCATTTGATTAGAGCTTGACGTTAAATGTGAGACGTTGGCGCAAATTTTGGATAAAAAAATTCCCAGATTTTGGGGGAAATCTGGGAAGGAAAATCGGGGTTACTTATCGCTATTATGGAAGATGTTTCCATCTCCTTGATTGCTATTATAGGAAAGCAGATTTAGAAATACATGGAGTTTCTTGTAGTGTAATGTTGTGTTTTATTGAGAAATGTATCACAAATTTACATTAATAATTTTTGATACAAATTGGCCAATAACTTTGGTAGGTTTTGTTTGGATTTAAACAATAAAAATCGATATATGTAATGATAAAAATACAATTAACATTATTTAAATAATAAATTCATTTATTTAAGTTTAAATAAAATTGATCAATGGATAAAAGATTTTCCAGCAATGATGAAGATCATTTCTGAATGAAAGCTTACACAGACGTCATCTTGGTTTTGCGGAAATTGCAGTGCTCCGAAGCAAAAAAAAGAGTCCTTTCAGACTTTATTTTGAAATTACGCACTTCGCTTGTCTTGCGTAATTTTTAGAGCAATAAAAAAGAATCCCCAAGATTGGAGATTCTTTTCAATTCAACCCTACGTGCAGCATAGCTGCTTGTCTTGCGGCGTGGCAGAGTATAAAAATAGGAGCCCCTTTGGACTCTTTCATGACATTTGAAACTACGCGCTTCGCTTGTCTTGCGTAAAACTTAAAGCAACGCTTTAAGTTTTACTCAGGCTTTAGGCCTTCGGCTTTTTCTAAAGATTCATCATTGCTGAAGAATTTTTCACGTTGCTCTTCAAGGAACTTTTTCGCGTCAGCTTCAAACACGTTTAAACGTTTTTCATTGATCAACGTCGTTTGGTGTTTTAGCCATTCTTGCCAAGCTTGTTTAGATACCGTATCAAACAATTCTTGTCCTTTCGCACCCGGGAATGGTGCAAAGTCTAAACCTTCCATTTCAGCCTGATATTTACGGCAAAACACTTGTCGAGACATATCAATACTCCATTTAACTTGAAAAAGTTATGCGTAAAGTTTTTCTAAACGTGCATGCGCGCGTTCAATTGCTGTTTCAACTTGAGCAGGTGCAGTACCACCAATGTGGTTACGTGCATTGACAGATGCTTCAAGTGTTAATGCTTTTTCGAAGACATCGGCTTGAATCAAGTCAGAGAACTGTTGAAGTTGCTCAAGGGTTAATTCTGAAAGATCTTTGCCTTCTTGAACACCGAGAGCAACTGCTTTACCCACAATCTCATGTGCATCACGGAATGCCACGCCATTTTTAACGAGGTAGTCGGCAAGGTCAGTTGCAGTTGAGAAGCCACGCAGCGCTGCTTCACGCATGATGTCAATGTTTGGCACTAGTGCAGGAATCATATCGGCAAATGCCATGAGTGAGCCACGAACAGTATCGATTGCATCGAATAGTGGTTCTTTATCTTCTTGGTTGTCTTTGTTGTATGCCAATGGTTGACCTTTCATCAGGGTCAATAGGCTCATCAAGTCACCATATACACGGCCAGTTTTACCACGGATCAACTCAGGAACGTCTGGGTTTTTCTTTTGCGGCATGATTGAAGAGCCAGTGCAGAAACGGTCAGGAATGTTCACAAATTTGAACTGAGCCGATGTCCAAAGAATCATTTCTTCTGACATACGTGATAAATGCATCATGATGAGTGATGCTGCAGCATTGAATTCAATACCAAAATCACGGTCAGATACAGCGTCTAAAGAGTTTTCAGCGACAGCTTCGAAACCTAGTAGTTCTGCAGTGAATGCACGGTCGATTGGGTAGGTTGTTCCAGCAAGTGCAGCAGAACCTAAAGGCATACGGTTGGTCCGTTTACGGCAGTCAATTAAACGCTCTGAGTCACGTACTAACATTTCAAACCATGCCATTAAATGGTGACCAAAAGTCACTGGCTGTGCAGTTTGTAAATGCGTGAAGCCCGGCATGATGGTATTGGTATTTTTCGCCGCTAAGCCTAGGATGCCTTTTTGTAATTTTTTCAATAATTCTAAAATCGCATCGATTTCGTCGCGAACATACAGACGGATATCGGTTGCAACTTGGTCATTACGACTACGACCGGTGTGTAGTTTTTTACCTGTAATACCGATACGTTGAGTCAAGCGTGACTCAATATTCATGTGCACATCTTCTAGGTCAATGCGCCATTCGAAGTTACCCGCTTCAATTTCTGCTTTAATGGTGTTTAAGCCATTAATAATATCGTCACGCTCTTGTTCAGTTAGAACGCCAACTTTTGCAAGCATGGTTGCATGTGCAATTGAACCTGCAATATCTTGTTTATAAAAGCGTTGGTCAAACTGTACAGATGCTGTAAATTCAGCAACAAAAGCGTCAGTAGCTTCGGAAAAACGACCGCCCCACATGCCTGAAGTTTGGGCTTGTGACGGATTTGAGGAATTAGAAGATGTGGTCATGTCGGCTCAATAAGATAAAAAGCATAGAACTGAGCAAGAGTATAGCAAATTCGAACCCAGTTGCCGAAGGGCAAGTTGATCAAACTTTTAGACAAGGTTTAGGTCTATGACAATTTCTGTATTTTCAGGAAAAATGGGCCGTTGGCACTATCTGTGGGAGCTGTTTCTTGCGGGCAATATTGTGGCTTTGGTCTTGGCCTTGGCCCAAGCTCAATCGTGGCATGTTTTAAGTTTTTCCAGTGTCATGCAGCATGTGTTGTTTATTAACTGGATTTTATTGGCATTTGCTGCATTTTCAGAGCTATTGCAGAGTAAGACGCGTGGTTTAAGCATGAAAATGCTCATGTTTGGCGGGTTTGTTTTATTGCAAGCTTTGGTGCTGTTCACTACCATAACTTTAAATGTTTTGATCTATTTTGGTGAAAATTTCAGTTTAGCTGGTTTGAGTGCAGACGTTTTAACTGCTGGTGTGGTTTTAAATCTGAGCTATGGGGTGTTGCTTGGGGCATTTTGTTTTCGATATTTATATTTAAGAGAACAGTGGGGTCGACAACATCATAGTGAATTAAACTCACGCATTCAGGCTATGCAAGCTCGGATTCATCCACATTTTTTATTTAATAGCTTAAACAATGTGATTAGCTTGATTGCGATTGACCCAGATAAAGCGGAGCAAATGCTACTGAATTTATCTCGATTGTTCCGTGCAAGTTTTCAAGAATTGAAGTTGGTAAGTCTCAAAGATGAGATCGATCTGTGTCAGCGTTATTTGGCCATTGAACAAATGCGTTTAGGTGATCGGCTTAAGGTGGAGTGGAAACTAGAAGGTATTGAACAATACGCTCAAGTACAAATTCCACTATTAACTTTACAACCTTTATTAGAAAATAGTATTTTTCATGGAGTTGAAAAGATTTTGACAAAGAGTACGATAAATATATTGATTGAAATATTACAAAATCAAATTAATATCGTTATTACAAATCCCTATACACAGGATACAATTAAATTACGTCAGGGGAATGGTATTGCCATCGAAAACGTGAAACAGAGACTTGAGGCATATTATGGTCAGCATGTCACTTTTCAAACCTACGCAGGCGAGGGAATGTATACGACTGTGGTGCAATATCAATATAAATAGAAATCTCAGTTGACCAATAAAAATAAATGACGTTAACGAGATAAGGAGGAGAAATGGACATCCTAATCTGTGATGATGAGCCTCTAGCAGTAGAGCGATTGTCACGTTTAGTCACTCAACTTGGACATCAAGTGGTTGCGAAAGCTTCACATGGTCAACAAGCGATTGACTTGGCTCAAAGCCTCGAGCCTGATGTCATCTTACTAGATATACAAATGCCTGAAATGGATGGGTTGACTTGCGCGAAATTGTTGCGTGAATTAGACCCCATGCCCGCTATTATTTTTTGTACTGCATATGATCATCATGCACTTGATGCATTTAAATCGAATGCAGAGGGATATTTACTAAAACCGGTTATGCAACAGGAATTGCAGCAGGTTTTAGATCATTTAACTAAATTAACCCAAGCTCAATTGAGCACGATAAAACAAAAAGAAAATATGGACGAAATTAAAATCAGCCGCCATCAAATCGCGGCAAAGACCTATCGTGGTGTAGAGTTGGTACCTGTGGAAAATATTTACTATTTTCTTGCAGATCAGAAATATGTCACTGTTCGGCACAAAAATGGCAGCGTACTCATTGATGAAACGCTGAAAGATTTAGAGCATGAATTTGGTGATCGTTTTATACGCATTCATCGCAATGCCTTGGTGTCTGTGAGCTTTTTAGATGGTTTAGAGGTTGTAAGCTCAGGGCAATATCAAGTGCGTTGTCGAGATTTAGACGAGCGCTTGGCGGTCAGCCGTCGGCATTTACCGAATTTACGCGAGCGAATACAAAAATTATAGGGCAAGGGTTGAAGCACATTGCGAATTAAGCTTGCATTTTCAACTGAGCAAGTTAAGTTTAGAATAATAGCCCTATAGACTGTATTTTAAAATTTATGAATATCCTTAAGATCGCAACTCGACAAAGCCCGCTTGCACTTTGGCAGGCGGAACATATTCGTGCACGCTTAGAAGCACTTCATGCAAATTTGAAAGTTGAGTTGGTGACTTTTGTGACCCAAGGTGACAAGATTCTAGATACCCCTTTAGCCAAAATTGGGGGAAAAGGATTATTTGTAAAAGAATTAGAAGCGGCGTTGTTGGATGGTCGTGCAGACTTAGCAGTTCATTCGATGAAAGATGTGCCGATGGCATTGCCTGAAGGTTTAAGCTTGGCCGTGATTTGTGAGCGTGAAGATCCATTAGATGCTTTCGTTTCAAATACCTATAACAGTTTTGATGATTTACCACAAGGTGCGAAGGTTGGGACATCGAGCTTGCGCCGCAAATGCCAAATTTTAAAACAACGTCCAGACCTCGAAATTATTGATCTGCGTGGCAATGTGGGTACGCGTTTATCTAAACTCGATGCGGGCAACTATGATGCGATTATTTTGGCCAGTGCAGGGTTGAAGCGTCTGGGTTTAGGAGAGCGTATTCGTCATACTCTTGAGCCTGTTGTGAGTTTACCCGCAGTTGGACAAGGTGCATTGGGCCTAGAATGTCGTAGCCAAGATCAAACTGTATTGGATTTAATTTTGCCCTTAATGCATACAGAGACCAATGCCTGTGTACGCGCAGAACGTGCATTTAATGCATATCTAGAAGGTGGCTGCCAAGTACCGATTGCAGGTTATGCAACCTTAGAAAATGGTCAGATTCATTTGGAAGGTCGTGTCGGTAGTGTTGACGGTCAAACCTTGTTGAAAGCACAGCAAGTAGGTTTTCCTGAACAAGCTGAACAGCTCGGTGTCAAATTGGCACAAGACTTGTTAGCCCAAGGTGCAGGTGAAATTTTAAAGGCACTGTATTAATACATGCTTTTTATCAATACACGTCCAGCAGATCGTGCAACGCAGCTTAGCTTGACGCTGCGCTCTGCGGGTGTTGCTGTGGCTGAGCTTCCATTACTTGAGCTCAAGCCACGGGCATGGTCAGAAGCATTGGCAGCGTGCTACGCCCAGTTGAGTGCTGCGGATGTATTGGTTGTGGTGAGCCCTTCTGCGGTTACCTTTGGAATGCAGGGTTTGCGTAAGGCAGGCATTTCACTTGATCAGCTCGAACATATTCAATGGGTTGCAGTCGGTGATGCAACTGCAGCAAAGCTAGCTGATTATGGCATTCACAGTGTCGTACCGCAGGTGGAAACCTCGGAGGGAATGCTCACCTTAAGCCATTTAGAACAATTGGAGACTGGGGCTTGCGTTGCATTTTGGCGCGGTGAAGGCGGTCGTCAATTTATGATGCAGCAGTTGCTAGCACGTGGCATTCAGGTTCTCAATTTTGTGCTATACGAACGGCATCTACCGGAAGAGACAACTCAAAAAGTAAAAACACTCATTTCTGAACATCAGTTGTCATCTCCATATTGTATGTTGATCACCAGTGAGGCCAGTTGGCTCAATTGGCTTGACCTGATTCAGTCGCATTTATCAGTACTGCGCCATGCACATTTTTTAGTTTTAGGTGTAAGGTTGTTCGAGCTACTTGAGCAAAGTCGTATAACACTGAACAAAGATTTTAAAATTATTCAACTCGAAGATTTAAACGCGACACACATATTGCAGCATGTGCAAGTCGTGCAGGGAAATACATGAAGAAGTTGTTTGTCGTTGTGGTCATTGTCGCCGTACTTTGGTTGGCTAAACTCAGTTTTGACCTATTTCAAGTCAATGCTCAACAAACCGAACTGATGCAACAGCAAACTTTATTGCAACAGCGCAATGCAGGTTTGAATGATCAGGTCGTGGCTTTGAAACGCCAGTTGAACGGCACAACGACCGAGATGTCGGCTGCAACGACATCGAATGCTTCAATCACTGCCGAGGCGACCCATAGCATTGAGCCGATGTTGGTTGTGGGCCAGCAACTTGATTTGGTTGAATTTGCCATGCAGCAACAACAATTTGTTGTCGCCTTGGAAAAATTAAATCAATTAGATCAACAATTAGATCAGTTGAGCTTGGCACCTGCACTG
Organism: Acinetobacter sp. YH12045; assembly: GCF_013419925.1. Taxonomy (NCBI): domain Bacteria; kingdom Pseudomonadati; phylum Pseudomonadota; class Gammaproteobacteria; order Moraxellales; family Moraxellaceae; genus Acinetobacter; species Acinetobacter sp. YH12045. The sequence continues at coordinate 216,709 of NZ_VOZE01000004.1, forward strand.
CGCATGAGTTTGCATCAGGTGATTCAAAAAGACCGTGAGACCTTAAAGCAATATGTGACAGAGCGTCAGTTGCAGTCTGATAAAGTGAAAAATACTCTGCAATCGATCGATCAATTGTTAGAAAAAGAAATATTAAAGCCCTATAGTTCTAAAGAGCAGCAAAAAGGTCTTTCTTTTTGGCAAAAATGGATTCAAGTCGAATCAGTCGAACAACCAAGTCCCGTATTAATGCAGCGTAGCTTGGTATTAAAAGAAATGCAGTTACGTTTAATTTTGGCTCAGCAAGTTTTAAATCAAGGACAATATCCTCAATTTCAACAAGAAATCACTGAAATTATGCAAATTATGCAGCAATTGCCAGATGCTTCATTAAAATCGATACGCCAACGTTTAGAACAATTAAAGGACATTCCGGTTATTTCTGTACCGCTATTAAATACTCGGGCACTCATAGGATAATCGACTATGAAACATATTTTATTGGCCTATTTGTTTATTAGCTTATTGGTTGTTGCCATTATTAGTTTGCTGAGTTTTGGACATGGAGCAGGCTATGTGTATTTATACTGGCGTGAATGGCAAGTTCAATCCAATATTTGGTTTTTAGCATTATTGCTGGCACTACTGAGTTTGATTGTGCAAATGCTTTGGTATGCGGTTAAACGCTATTTAAGTCGAGAACAACGTAAATCTGAAACCGTCTTTAGTTTTAATAAACTACATCCCTATGAACAATTGGCTGTTATTTGGCTTTTAAATGCTGCTCAAGATCAAAAAAACTTTATTCAGCAAGCTTTTACTGAATCTGGATTATTAAAAGGGGTGATCGATGCGCGTTTATATTGGATTCAGCAACAATATGAAACAGCATTAAATGCATTAACTCAGACCAATCCAATGGCTTTTGAGCTTGCAGAATTGCAACGGATTGAAATTTATTTATCTCAACAAGAGGGTGAAAAGGCTTTAACGCATCTTGAATTTTTAAATCAACATGAACTATCGCCATGGTTGCAAAAAGTCAGTAGTGCCTATGAGAAGCGCCTAACCACGCTATGGGGCATGTTTGCGTTGCAGTTTCCTTGGTTGTATTTGCGTTCGACACGTTATGGACATTTAGATGAGCTGACAAAACAAGCTTGGTTGGAGCAATTATTATCAGCGTTTGATCAAGCTGATGTCGATGACTTACAGTATTTAAAGCAGCGTTATTTGGATTTACAAGATCAAATCACAGAGCGTAAATATGCGGTCAAAGTGCTTTGGTTAAAAGTCTTGTCTCGTATGCCAGAGATGAGTCAGGAGCATGAGCAATTGGCCATTCATTTGCTGGAACAGCAATTTAACAAAGAAGTGTTCTTTTTGTGGTTCCAGCAAAAAATGCTGAAGCAAAACCCTGACTATGTGGCTGTAGAACAGCAGATTCAACGTTGGGAAGAAAAGTATCCTGCGCTGCCTGTTTTTAGTTTTGCAAAATGGAATATTTACCAAGCGACAGCACGTCAAGCTGAAGCAGATGCATTGTTAGAATTATATCCAAATGATGTATTAATGAGTTATTTACGCATTAAGTCAGCCTTAAATCAGCAGGATGACTTGATCAAACAATTAAATTTAATATTTGAAAATAATGCCAATTTTATGGAAATTCGAATATAAGGATATTATATGCAAGAAGATTTAGCTCAATATTCATTGGTTCATACTCAACACGTCGCTTGGGGGGATATGGATGCTTTTGGTCATGTAAATAACGTGCATTATTATCGTTATATGGAAAGTGCGCGGATTGGTTATTTAGATCAGTTGGATATATTTAATCAGTCTGTGGTTACGGTTGTGGCTTCAAGCCAGTGTAAATATTTAAGCCCCGTGATTTATCCTGATATTTTAAAAGTGGCAACGCGCGTTGAAGAATTAAGGAATAGTGCATTTCGTATGAGTTATATATTATGGAGTGAAAAGCAACAAAAAATCGTTGCAACAGGCGATGCAGTTATTGTGTGCGTGGATAAAACTACCCTACAAAAAACTTCAATTCCAGAAAGTATAAAAACTAAAATAAAAGCTTTGGAGATTTCAGTGGGAAATAATATTTAAATACAATTTAACTTTATATATTTTAATGAGTCGTGTTAAAATATTGTAGTAAAATGAAAGTTATTTATTGAATAAAAATTTTATTATAATATTATGAGCGAGTTTTCATAAGCATTATTAAAATGAAATTTCGGAGTTAAAGATTATGCCTGATATTAGTAATTTATCAGTTGAAGAGTTAAAGAAGCTTCAAGTAGAAGCTGAAGCACTGATTGCATCTAAAAAAGATCAAGCGATTGAAGATGCGTATAACCGTATTGTTGAAATTGCAGAAAATTTAGATTTAAGCGTTGAACAAATTCTTGAATTTGGTTTAAGCAAACGTAAAAAATCAACGCGTAAAGCGGTTGAGCCACGTTACCGTAGCAAAACCAATGCAGATGACACTTGGACTGGTCGTGGTAAACAACCACGTTGGTTAGTGGCTGAGTTAGAAAAAGGCGCGAAACTAGAAGACTTCTTAATTTAAGAACAATTCATGAAATCGTCATATCCTGAGTTCAGGATAATTAAACCAGGCAAATGCCTGGTTTTTTTATCTCTTTGAATTGGCTATGCAGAAAAAGTATGCATAATGTGTCTATAAAGAAAAATGTTTAAATGATGGAAAAAAATTGATGGATCGGTTGTGGTGGGATGATCAATAAAACTAATAATATTCGGTGGCTCATTTTTGCTGCGATCAGTTTTTTAATTTTCGTTATGCTGCAAGTGCCAGCAGCGTGGCTCATTACAAAGTTTTATAAAAATAACCAAATGCTACATAACGTCAGTGGCAATATTTGGCATGGGCAAGCAGATTGGACACGAGGAAATTTGAAAGGCTCGTTAAACTGGAACACACGCCCGTGGGACTTGATTTTATTACGCTTGGGTGCAAATGTTGAAATTCATAGTGGCAATACCAAACTGCAAGGTGTTATGGGGTATGGTTTTGGCAAAAGTATCAGCATCAAAAACTTAGAGGGTCAAATTGCTCCTGAAACCTTAAAAAGTTTTGCCGATTGGCAATGGCCAATGAATGCCATTCAATTAAAAGATGTGCAGTTTAAATATAAGCCACAACAGGGATTTAGTCGTTCATCAGGCGAGATACAGTGGGCAGGCGGGGATTTATCCTTTAGCTTTGCACAGCGTCAAGAGTCAATGAATGTGCCTGCCATGTTGGCCCAATTAAAAGATGATAATGGCAAATTATCGATTGATGTTCGAGATCAACGTGAACAAAAAATGATGAATTTGTCACTTGAGCCAGACCTCATGTTGGATGTGCAATTAACCCAGCGCTTTTTGATGAATGTTGCTTCCTATGAAGGTAAGGCAGGATTAGATACGTATGTGATTAGTTCGCGTCAACCCCTATTGAGTGGGGTGAACTGATGGCTGACTATTTCGAAAAAATCCGCGAGATCAATTGGAAGCAAACAGATCGACTTGCACCTGTGGTCTTGGTTTTAATAATTTTGTACCTGTGCTGGAAGTTAGCCGCTTTATTTTGGTTATTGATTGCACCGCCACAAGCCATGCAGTTAGACCGAGTTGAATTGGGTTCACAGCAAACGCAAGTTCCTAATATTAGCTCTTTTGCCTTGTTTCAGGAAAACCGCAGTTCAGCAGCTGACGCGCAGTTAAATATGGTGTTACAAGGTGTGGTGGTTGGACAGCCAAGTCGCTACTCGTCGGCAGTGATTAAGGTCAATGAGAGTTCAGATCGCTACTTGGTTGGAGAAACCATTCAAGGTTCATCATATCAACTGGCTGAAGTTTATTGGGATAAGGTGATTTTAACGCAGGGTAATGGTGCACGGCGTGAATTGGCGTTCCAAGGTATTGAAAACGGATTAGATCAACCGATTGTCCCTACAGCCAATGCAACATCAGGCGGATCTTTGCAGAATAACAGCATGCAAAATACAACTGATCCTGCAAATTTAGGGCAAAGCACAACGCAGTCCGCGATTGGTCAGGCCGTACAGCGCATGACTGAAAATCGTGAACAATATATGCAGGAAATGGGGGTAAATCCATCAGGTAATGGTGGGTTTGAGGTTTCAAATCGAACACCTGCAGCCTTGAGAAATAAATTGGGTTTGCAGCCGGGTGACCGCATCATGTCTTTAAATGGGCAGGCGGTCGGTGCGGGACAATCTGAGGCGCAATTATTAGAACAAGCCCGCCGTGAAGGGCAGGTGAAACTTGAAGTCAAACGTGGTGATCAAGTGATGACCATACAACAGGATTTTTAGTGATGTCTCATCACTTTATAGGGTTAGGAAACACAGGCGTATATGGCTTTATTTAATAATAACCGTTCAACTTTAGCTGCCTATGCCATGGTGCCCTTGGTTGCTATGGTCAGCACAGTAAGTTATGCACAAACTTGGAAAATCAATTTACGTGATGCAGATCTTACGGCATTCATTAATGAAGTCGCAGATATCACGGGGAAAAATTTTGCAGTTGATCCACGGGTACGAGGAAATGTAACGGTTATTTCCAATAAGCCTTTAAATAAAAATGAAGTCTATGACCTGTTTCTCGGTGTGTTGAATGTGAATGGTGTAGTGGCAATTCCATCGGGCAACACCATTAAACTGGTTCCAGACAGTAATGTAAAAAGCTCGGGCATTCCTTATGATGCGCGCCACCGTGCGTCTGGAGACCAAATTGTCACTCGAGTGATTTGGCTTGATAACACTAATGCCAACGACTTAATTCCAGCGTTGCGCCCATTGATGCCGCAATTTGCACATTTGTCAGCAGTGGCGGGGACCAATGCGCTTATCGTCTCAGATCGTGCAAGTAATATTTATCAGCTCGAAACGATTATTCGTAATTTAGATGGAACGGGTCAAAATGATATCGAAGCAGTGACGCTGCAATCGAGTCAGGCCGAAGAAATGATTGGACTGTTAGAGTCGATGAGTTCGACCGGCGCATCAAAAGACCCGAAAGGGTCACGAATTCGTATTATCGCGGACAATCGAACCAATCGCATTATCATTAAAGGTGATACAGCGACACGTAAGCGCATTCGTAAGATTATTGAAACCTTAGATGTGCCTGCAGCAGATCGATTGGGTGGATTGAAAGTTTTTCGTCTAAAGTATGCCAGTGCAAAAAACTTGTCGGAAATCTTACAAGGCTTGGTCACGGGGCAGGCCGTTTCGAGTACGAATTCATCGAATAGCTCAAATAGCAGCACGATGAACAGTTTAATGAATGATAATAACAGTTCAAATTCACAGTCATTCAGTTCACAAAATAACACCAGTTCAGGTATTAACCTCAACAGCAATAACTCTTCCAATAATACGCAAAATGGTATTTCAAGTTTTAATGCCAATGGCGTCAGTATTATTGCCGATACCACACAAAATGCACTGATTGTGAAAGCAGATCCGCAGCTCATGCGTGAAATTGAATCTGCGATTTCTCAGCTGGATATTCGTCGTCAGCAAGTGCTGATCGAAGCGGCGATTATTGAAGTCGAAGGCACGGATACCGATCAACTCGGTGTGCAATGGGCGTTGGGTGATATCAGTAGTGGTATCGGCTTAATTAACTTTGATAACTTTGGTTCTAGTTTAAAGAATATTGCCGCAGGATATTTAACTGGTGGCGCTGCGGGTGCAGGTAGCGCGGTGAGTGCCGGTACTTCTTTGGTCCTTGGTGATTATCGTGAAGGTAGTGATGGTTCACGCAAACTCTATGGTGCGATGATTCAGGCTTTAAAAGAAAAAACCAAATCGAATCTATTATCTACACCGTCAATTGTGACGATGGACAACGAAGAAGCCTATATTGTGGTGGGTGAAAACGTTCCATTTGTGACAGGTTCGGTCACCACCAATGGTGGCACAGCCAATCCATACACATCGATTGAGCGTAAAGATGTCGGTGTTACTTTGAAAGTTGTGCCGCATATTGGCGATGGTGGTTCGGTGCGTTTAGAGGTAGAGCAAGAAGTTTCTGATGTAAAAGACAATAAAGGCCAAGCGTCGGATTTGGTTACGACTAAACGCGCGATCAAAACCTCGATCTTGGCAGAGCATGGTCAAACGATTGTGTTGGGTGGTTTGATCTCTGACAATACCTTGCATGGACGTCAATCGGTTCCGGGGCTAGGGGCTATTCCTGTGCTAGGCAAACTCTTTAGCTCTGAAGGAAAATCCAACAGTAAACGTAATTTGCTGATCTTTATTCATCCGACTATTGTTGGAAATTCTGCCGATGTGAAGAAAATGTCTCAGCAGCGCTACAGTCAGCTCTATAGTCTGCAACTGGCATTGGATAATGACGGTAATTTTGCGAAATTACCTGAAAATGTGGACGATGTGTATCAGCAGCGCATACCTGTTTCAAAGGGTACAGCATCAGCCCCTGTGTATAAGACGGTACCTACAGCACCACAAACGACACAGCCAGCGGCAGTGGTCTCCACGCCAGTCGCCATTGAACCTGCGGTGAAGCGCCAAACCATTACCGTACCGAATGGCAAAGTGGCGGGCATGCCTTAGGTTAGACAGCAGAGTGGTTTAGCTTTGAAACCACTGCATGCTATGATGAAAAAAACGAGCAATAGAGAATTAACTTCATGACTTGGAAAATTCAAGCAATTTCTGGTGATTTAACAGGACAAGAAATTAGTATTGAACGAGATATGTTGGTGGGTCGCCACCAACAAGCAGATATTGTTTTGCAAGAATCTGATGTGTCGCGTAAACATGCTGCCTTTGTACTGAAAGATCAGGCACTCTGGTTGCAAGATCTTAATTCATCCAATGGGACGTTTATTAATGATGTCCGTTTGACTGGTGAATCACTTTTAAAAGAAGGTGATATTGTACAGTTTGCCAGTGTGAAGTTTAGTTTATTGGCTCCAGCTAAAGCTGTTCAGATTCCAGTGGATATCGAACAAAGCGTTGAAGCGTTGCAAACAGAAGAAATTACACTTGTTCAGCAGCCGTCTGAAGCTGTTGCAGTTTCTGAAACTGTGGCACAAGAGTCTGTAGCAAACACGTCTGAAACTAAGGCACAAGAGCCTGTCGTTAAAACCGCAGCACAACAAATGAATGATCAAGGTATGCCAGAGTTGAAAGAGCGAGATGGCTCGGTTCAATTGACTCGTGATGGTATGCCGACCAATGTAGGTGTGCCTAAACCTGCGCCAATCCCTGAGGGGGTTGACATTACTGCTGCTCCGAAAAATGAAGCATGTGATGTAGAAATTCCAGCGACATGTGTAGAGCAAGAGCGTGAAGCGCAAAAAAATGCCTCTGTGGGCTTAATCTCAGTCATTGTTTTAATCATTCTTGCAATTATTGCATGGGTCTTGTTTAAATAAACCGAGACATTCCTCAAAAGGCATGCATGGGCATGCCTTTTTTATGGGGAAAATTTACAAAAAAATAGAGGGACATTATGTTTGAAGTTCGTTTAGCAGAACGCCAAATGATTTTATTTGATCTGGATGGAACGCTAGTCGATTCAGCATCTGACTTACATCGTGCGATGAATATGAGTTTAAATGCGTTGCAATTACCGTTGGTCACAGAAGCGCAGGTGCGAAACTGGATTGGGAAAGGAACTTCATTGTTTTGTCATAGCGTACTTGAATACTTGACCGGGAAGGTGGATGCCGCACAGCACCATCTTTTACTGGAAACTTTTCTAAAGATTTACAATGCAGATCCTTGTGTTCTGACGCAGCCCTTTGACGGCATTCTAGCGTTCTTGGATTGGGCAAAAGCAGAAGAGAAAATTCTGATTTGTGTGACCAATAAACCAGAGCAACCGGCACGCAGTATTGTGCAGGCACTAGGTATGCATGAATACTTTGATGATGTGATTGGCGGAGATCGTTTTGAAGAGCGTAAACCACATCCCAAGCAGCTAGAGTATTGTGCGGAACATTATGCCTTGCCAAAACAGCAAATTTTGATGGTGGGTGATTCTGTCAATGATGTAGAGGCAGCACGTCGTGCGGGTATTGATTGTATTGTGGTCAGCTATGGCTATAATCATGGTGAAAATATTCGAGAGTGTCAGCCGCAGCACGTGGTTGATAACTTAAAAGAATTATTGGGTTGAAATAAGTAGGGTTAAGGAAGTGAAAATGAGCAACTGTGTAGGTTTTCGATGGCGTCACTCAATCAGCATGAGAAGAAATTAACTGAAATTGACCACGCGAAAAATAGAGAAACCGAGATGACTACACAAACTCAATTTGAACAACTGAAAACTGCTGGATATAACTTGATTCCAGTATATCGTCAGCGCTTGGCAGATACAGAAACTCCACTTTCTGTCTTTGCGCGATTAAAACAACATAAACAAGCCTATTTATTTGAATCTGTAGAGGGTGGCGAAAACTGGGCGCGTTACTCCATTATTGGCTTGGGCGAGTCCACCGTATTTTCGTGTAATGAAGGGCAGTTGACCGTTCAACATGCTGATGGCTCGGTTGAAAAACAACAATGTGCTGACCCATTTCAATACATTCGTGACTTCCAAGCACAATATAAAGTGCCTACACAGCAAGATTTGCCAGCGTTGCCGAGCTTTACCGGTGGATTGGTTGGATACTTTGGTTATGATGCTGTACGTTATATCGAACCAAAGCTCAATAATGTTCCAGAAGCTGACCCGGTCGGGATTCCGGATATTTGGATGATGCTATCAAAAACCGTCATCGTCTTTGATAACCTTAAGGATACCTTATTCTTAATTGTGCATGCCGATGTAAATGATGCTGAGGCCTATACCAAGGCGCAGCAACAATTGGATGAGCTAGAAGAACTTTTGGCAACCCCAATTGCACTCAAAGCAAATAAGCATACTGCACCACAGTTTGAATCCATCACCGGACACGATAACTTTATTGACTCTATTGCGAAAGTAAAAGAGTACATTAAAGCAGGTGATGTGATGCAGGTTGTGCCAGGTCATCGTATGGTATCCGATTTTGATGGTGAGCCTTTACAGGTCTATCGTGCACTACGTCACCTCAATCCATCGCCATATTTGTTCTTGGTGCAAGGGCAGACACTAGAAAATGACATTCCTTTTCATATCGTCGGTTCATCACCTGAAATTTTGTCCCGTTTAGAAAATGGTGTGGCAACAGTTCGTCCTTTGGCGGGAACGCGACCACGAGGTAAAACAAAAGAAGAAGATTTAGCGCTAGAAAAAGATTTGTTATCTGATGAAAAAGAAATTGCAGAGCATTTGATGTTGATCGATTTGGGGCGAAATGATGTTGGACGCGTTTCTAAAATCGGTAAAGTTCACGTGACTGATCAAATGGTGATCGAACGTTATTCGCATGTCATGCACATTGTGTCAAATGTGCAAGGTGAAGTACGTGATGATGTAGATGCTTTGGATGTTTTTAAGGCAACATTCCCTGCGGGTACGCTTTCAGGCGCACCAAAAATCCGTGCTATGGAAATTATTGACGAAGTTGAACCAGTAAAACGTGGAATTTTTGGTGGTGCTGTTGGTTATTTAGGCTGGCATGGCGAAATGGACATGTCGATTGCGATTCGTACCTGTGTAATTCGAGAAAATAAGGTCTATGTTCAGGCTGGAGCAGGGGTGGTTTATGACTCAAATCCTGAATCAGAGTGGAATGAAACCCAAATAAAAGCTCGCGCAGTGATCAAAGCGGTTGAATTATCATCAAATGGATTGATTTTATGAGTTTTTCACGTTTTTTTTAGAAAAAACACTTGCAAGGATTTCAAGATTTGCTAAACTGCACACCGTTCCGATACGAAACGTACGAAACACTAAGAAACGCCGGCATAGCTCAGTTGGTAGAGCAACTGACTTGTAATCAGTAGGTCCACAGTTCGAATCCGTGTGCCGGCACCATCTTAGAAAGTTTGAGAGTGAGTAGAAAGAACGACACTGAAGTAAGTGTAAAATGGTGAGGTTCCCGAGCGGTCAAAGGGGGCGGACTGTAACTCCGCTACGAAAGTTTCGAAGGTTCGAATCCTTCCCTCACCACCAATTTTAAGACTTCAATAAGTGGTTTGTACCAACATCGTGCGGGAGTAGCTCAGTTGGTAGAGCGGTAGCCTTCCAAGCTACATGTCGCGAGTTCGACCCTCGTCTCCCGCTCCATATCTATTGAAGTGCTTATATTTGCTCTTATAGCTCAGTGGTAGAGCACTCCCTTGGTAAGGGAGAGGTCTCGAGTTCAAATCTCGATAAGAGCTCCAGATTTTACAGTTTAGCAACTTTAAATGTTGCGCAAGATTCCAGAAGCAGGCTTTTTAGTCTGCTTTTCAAGTATTGGGTGTTTATTTTTTTTAGGCGATATGTCGGAGCTGGGTTTTACTCAGAATTGTGTTCGACGTAAACGAGGAAGAAAAGCATGGCTAAGGCTAAGTTTGAACGTAATAAGCCGCACGTTAACGTGGGCACAATCGGTCACGTTGACCATGGTAAAACGACTTTAACAGCTGCGATTGCAACTGTGTGTGCAAAAAAATTCGGTGGTGAAGCGAAAGATTACGCTGCAATCGACTCTGCACCAGAAGAAAAAGCACGTGGTATTACAATTAATACTTCACACGTAGAATACGATTCTCCAATCCGTCACTACGCTCACGTAGACTGCCCAGGTCACGCCGATTATGTTAAAAACATGATTACTGGTGCTGCGCAAATGGATGGTGCGATCCTTGTTTGTTCGGCGACTGATGGTCCAATGCCACAAACTCGTGAACACATCCTCCTTTCTCGTCAGGTAGGTGTACCTTATATCGTTGTATTCCTAAACAAATGCGATATCGTAGACGACGAAGAATTAATTGAATTAGTAGAAATGGAAGTTCGTGAACTTCTTTCTACTTATGACTTCCCAGGCGACGACACTCCAGTAATCCGTGGTTCTGCTCTTGCAGCGCTTAATGGTGAAGCTGGTCAATACGGCGAAGATGCTGTAGTTGCTCTTGTTGAAGCTCTTGACTCTTACATCCCAGAACCAGAACGTGCTATCGACCAAGCATTCCTTATGCCAATCGAAGACGTATTCTCAATTTCAGGTCGTGGTACAGTAGTAACTGGCCGTGTTGAAACTGGTATCGTGAAAGTAGGTGAAGAAGTTGAAATCGTCGGTATTAAAGATACAGTTAAAACAACTGTAACTGGCGTAGAAATGTTCCGTAAACTTCTTGACGAAGGTCGTGCGGGCGAGAACTGTGGTGTTCTTCTACGTGGTACTAAACGTGAAGACGTTCAACGTGGTCAAGTACTTGCTAAACCAGGTACAATCAAACCGCATACTAAATTCGACGCAGAAGTATACGTACTTTCTAAAGACGAAGGTGGTCGTCATACTCCATTCCTTAACGGTTACCGTCCACAGTTCTACTTCCGTACAACTGACGTAACTGGTGCGATCTCGCTTAAAGAAGGCGTTGAAATGGTTATGCCTGGTGACAACGTAGAAATGTCAGTAGAATTAATCCACCCAATCGCAATGGATGCTGGCTTACGCTTTGCAATCCGTGAAGGTGGCCGTACAGTTGGTGCGGGTGTTGTTTCTAAAGTAACTGCATAATATAATACAGTTATCTTTGTACAGATCGAGAGTTTCGACTCTCGATTTGCTCTGCAGGTCAGTAGTTCAATTGGTAGAGCGTCGGTCTCCAAAACCGAATGTTGGGGGTTCGAGTCCCTCCTGGCCTGCCAAATTTTTTTAAAAAGAAGCTTGATGCTGGCTCAACTGGTCATATAATAAGTCGCGAATCCTACGACGAGTACAAAAATGTCGAATGATAAATCGCGTGACGCATTAAGCGACGCGCCAATTCCTCAAAGAAATAATCCTGCTGAAGTTGTTAATTCTGGTTCCCCTTTAGACTATGTTCTATGGGTTATCGCGTTGATTTTACTCGGTAGTTCTATGATGGTGAATCAACATTTGCCAGCATACTGGGCACCAGCGAATGATGTTTGGGTCCGTGTTGGGGTAATTTTGGCTTGTATCATCGTGGCTTTAGGTTTATTATACGCCACCCATCAAGGCAAAGGCTTTGTTCGATTGTTGAAAGATGCTCGAATTGAGTTACGTCGAGTGACTTGGCCAACCAAGCAAGAGACCATGACCACATCTTGGCAGGTACTTGCGGTAGTCTTAGTGGCATCTATTTTATTATGGTGCTTTGACTATGCTTTGAGCTGGTTAATGAAGTTTATTATCGGGTAAGAGAGCTATGAAACGTTGGTACATTATTCATGCCTATTCAGGCTATGAAAAACAAGTGTTACGCTCACTTAATGATCGAATCCAGCGTAGCGCTGTAGCCGATAGCTTTGGTGAAGTCCTTGTCCCTACTGAAGAAGTAGTGGAAATGAAGGATGGTAAGAAACGTAAATCTGAGCGTAAATTCTTTCCTGGCTATGTGTTAGTCGAGATGGAAATGAATGATGAAACTTGGCACATTGTTAAAGAATGTCCAAAAGTATTAGGTTTCATCGGTGGTACTGCAGAAAAGCCTGCACCAATTACGCAAAAAGAAGCTGATGCGATTCTTGCACGTGTACGCAATACTGGCGAAGCACCTCGTCCTAAGACGATGTTTGAACCAGGTGAAGAATTACTCGTAATTGACGGTCCATTCACCGATTTTAAAGGCGTGGTGGAAGAAGTTCTATACGATAAGTCACGTTTAACGTTGACGATTAATGTATTTAATCGACCAACTCAGGTTGAGCTGGAATTTCGCCAAGTCGAAAAATCGGTTTAATTTAACTTGGTTGATAAACGCCCGATTTGTTATGAGTCGGGCATTGTTGTTGTAACGGTATCGTTACTTATATGTATGGGGAGCCTAGCGGCGTTAGTACCCAGAGGTAATTGAAATGGCTAAGAAGATTGACGGCTATATCAAGCTGCAAGTTCCAGCTGGTAAAGCAAATCCATCTCCACCGATTGGTCCTGCACTAGGTCAACGTGGTGTTAACATCATGGCATTCTGTAAAGAATTCAATGCTGCGACACAAAAAGTTGAAGCTGGTCTTCCAATTCCAGTAGTGATCACTGTGTACAACGACAAGTCGTTCACATTCATCATGAAAACTCCTCCTGCTGCGATTCTTCTTAAGAAAGCTGCGGGCATCCAAAAGGGTTCAGCTGTACCTAACAAAACTAAAGTTGGTAAGTTGACTCGCGCTCAATTAGAAGAAATTGCGACTACTAAAGAACCAGATCTTACTGGTGCTGATTTAGACGCACGTGTACGTACCATTGCTGGTTCTGCGCGTTCTATGGGCTTGGAAGTGGAGCTATAAGACATGGCTAAATTAACTAAACGTCAAAAAGCCATTGTTGCTGCTGTTGAAGCTAACAAAGTTTACACTTTGGAAGAAGCAGTTGCAGTTCTTAACGGCCTTCCAGCAGTAAAATTCAAAGAATCTTTGGATGTTGCTGTAAACCTAGGTGTTGATCCTCGTAAATCTGACCAAGTTGTTCGTGGCGCGACTACACTTCCTGCAGGTACTGGTAAAACTGTACGTGTAGCTGTGTTTGCTCAAGGCGCTGCTGCTGAAGCTGCTAAAGCTGAAGGCGCGGACGTTGTTGGTTTTGATGATCTTGCTGAAAGCATCCAAGCGGGTAACCTTGACTTTGACGTAGTAATTGCAGCTCCGGATGCAATGCGCGTTGTTGGTAAGTTAGGTACGATTCTTGGTCCACGTGGCTTAATGCCAAACCCTAAAGTGGGTACTGTAACTCCTGACGTAGCTTCTGCTGTTAAAAACGCGAAAGCTGGTCAAGCACGTTACCGTGTAGACAAAGCGGGTATTATCCACGCTGCGATCGGTCAAGTAGGTTTTACTGCTGAAGCTGTTCGTTCAAACGTTGAAGCTCTTGTAGCTGACCTTAAGAAAGCAAAACCTGCTACTTCTAAAGGTGTTTACATCCAAAAGATCACTTTAAGCTCAACTATGGGTCCTGGTCTTGTTGTTGATGTAGCAAACGTTTCTAAATAAGTTTCGACTTATTACAGAATTTTAAAGCCCTGAGTAATATTTAAAGCGCTGCTTTAAATATTACGCAAGAAGCACTTCGTCGTATATTGCGTAATTCAGGCAAACTTTGAATTGATAAATTTAGATTTATCAGCGTCAAAGACCTCAGGCGAGGGGAGTTTTATGCTTTCTTCTTAATAGGCCAGCCTGAGTAGACGCGGTGGTGTGATTTGTTCCTCCTCCGCGTGTTGGTTCAGTGATGAGCTAACGAATTGGGAGTGCATCTGTATAGGTGCATAAATCACCGTTAGGAGGTTTTACAATGGCTCTTCTTATCGAAGGCAAAAAACAGATCGTAGCTGAAGTAACTGAAGTTGCTTCTACTGCGTATGCTGCTGTTGTTGCTGACTATCAAGGTTTAACTGTTGAGCAATTAACTGCTCTACGTGTTGAAGCTCGTAAACTAGGTGTTGCTACTCGTGTAGTTCGTAACACTTTGGCTAAACGTGCTCTTCAAGATACTCAATTCAATATCTTGAGCGACAACCTTGTTGGCCCAACAATCTTAGCTTTCTCAACTTCTGAAGACGACATGGGCGCAGCTGCTCGTTTGTTCGAAGAATTTGCTAAAACTAATAAAGCATTTGAACTTAAAGCTGCTGCATTTGACGGTAAGGTTTATCAAGGTGCTGAAGTTAGCGTTATCGCGAACCTTCCAAACCAAGAGAAAGCGCTTACTATGCTTGCAAACGTTCTTCAAGCTCCTATTTCGAAATTGGGTCGCCTTATTACTGCGCTCAAAGAGAAAAACGAGTCAGAAGCTGCTTAAGCTTAAATCAATTTACACACCATTCAATACCCATTTGGAGTTACTCTCATGGCTTTAACAAACGAAGAAATCTTAAACGCAGTTGCTGAAAAAACTGTTCTTGAACTTGTTGAACTTATTTCTGCTTTCGAAGAAAAATTCAACGTATCTGCTGCTGCTGTAGCAGTTGCTGCTGCTCCTGGCGCTGCTGGTGCTGCTGCTGAAGAACAATCAGAATTCAACGTTGAGTTGACTTCTTTCGGTGCTAACAAAGTTGCTGTAATTAAAGCAGTTCGTGAAGCTACTGGCCTTGGTCTTAAAGAAGCTAAAGATCTTGTTGAAAGCGCTCCTTCAGTTCTTAAAGAAGGCGTTTCTAAAGAAGAAGGCGAAGAACTTAAGAAAAAACTTGAAGAAGCTGGTGCTACAGTTACACTTAAGTAATCTTAAGGGGAGTCGATTTTTTTATAATCGGCTCCAAAAAATGGCTGGTGGCCCTTGGGTCATCAGCCTTTTTGCGTTACAATAATCGGCTCGATTTTTGTTTGCATGATATAAAAATCATACAAATTAAAAATAATTTATAAAACCAAACGCTTACCAATATTTTTCAGTAAAAAATATTGTTAAGCGTTTTAATACCACTAAAAATTGCAGCATTTGTGAAAGTGGTGGCCATATCGGCCTGCGTAATTCCTTCTAAGTTCGTTCTGCAGGCGGACTTAGTTTACTTTCCGAGGACTCCAGATGGCATACTCATATACCGAAAAGAAACGGATCCGTAAGAATTTTGGTAAATTGCCCAAGGTAATGGATGTTCCGTACTTGCTCGCGATTCAAGTCGACTCGTACCGAACTTTCCTTCAAGACGGCAAAACTCCAAAAAACCGCGAAGATATCGGTCTCCAAGCCGCATTTCGTTCAGTTTTTCCTATTGAAAGTTATTCTGGCAATGCTGCTTTAGAATTTGTTGAGTATAGTCTTGGTAAGCCTGAATTTGATGTGCGCGAATGTATTCTTCGTGGCTCAACTTATGCGGCGCCAATGCGTGTAAAAATTCGTCTGATCATTAAAGATCGCGAAACTAAAACAATCAAAGATGTGCGTGAGCAAGAAGTCTACATGGGTGAAATGCCACTTATGACAGACAACGGTACCTTTGTGATCAATGGTACTGAGCGTGTAATCGTATCTCAATTACACCGTTCACCAGGTGTATTCTTTGACCACGATAAAGGCAAAACTCACTCTAGCGGTAAAGTTCTTTACTCTGCTCGTATCATTCCTTACCGTGGTTCATGGTTAGACTTTGAATTCGATGCAAAAGATCTTGTATATGTTCGTATTGACCGTCGTCGTAAATTACTTGCGACTGTTGTGCTTCGTGCCTTGGGTTATAACAACGAACAAATCCTAGACATGTTCTACGAAAAAGTACCTGTATATCTTGATATGGGTAGCTATCAAATTGACTTGGTTCCAGAACGTCTACGTGGCGAAATGGCACAGTTTGATATCGTGGGTACAGACGGTAAGACAATTGTTGAACAAGGTAAACGTATTAACGCGCGCCATGTTCGTCAAATGGAAGCAGCAGGTCTTGAAAAACTTTCTGTTCCTGATGAATACCTATATGAACGTATTGTTGCTGAAGATGTAACGTTACGTGATGGCGAAGTAATTGCTGCAAATACAGTACTAAGCCATGAAATTATGGTGAAATTGGCTGAAGGCGGCGTTAAACAATTCAACGTACTTTATACCAATGACATCGACCGTGGCCCATTCATTGCGGACTCTTTACGTGCAGATACTACAACTGGTCGTGAAGAAGCACTTGTAGAAATCTACAAAGTGATGCGTCCGGGTGAGCCACCAACAAAAGAAGCTGCTGAAAACTTATTCAACAACTTGTTCTTCTCTTCTGAACGTTATGACTTATCACCAGTAGGTCGTATGAAGTTCAACCGTCGTTTGGGTCGTCCTTACGAAGTGGGTACGGATCAGAAGTCTCGTGAAGTTGAAGGTATTCTTTCGAACGAAGACATCACTGATGTATTGAAAACATTAGTTGAAATCCGTAACGGTAAAGGTGAAGTCGACGATATCGATCACTTGGGTAACCGTCGTGTTCGTTCTGTTGGTGAAATGACAGAAAACCAATTCCGTGTTGGTCTAGTTCGTGTTGAACGTGCTGTTAAAGAACGTTTATCTCAAGCTGAAACTGATAACTTGTCTCCGCAAGATTTAATCAATGCGAAACCAGTTGCTGCTGCAATCAAAGAATTCTTTGGTTCAAGCCAGTTGTCTCAGTTCATGGACCAAAACAACCCGTTGTCTGAAATTACACACAAACGTCGTGTATCAGCATTGGGCCCAGGTGGTTTGACTCGTGAACGTGCGGGCTTCGAAGTACGTGACGTACATCAAACTCACTACGGTCGTGTATGTCCAATTGAGACTCCTGAAGGTCCAAACATTGGTTTGATCAACTCACTTTCTGTTTATGCGAAAGCGAATGATTTTGGTTTCTTAGAAACGCCTTACCGTAAAGTTGTTGATGGTCGTGTAACGGATGACGTTGAATACCTTTCTGCGATTGAAGAAGTAGGTACTGTGATTGCACAGGCCGATTCAGGTGTAGATAAAGACGGTAATTTAACAGAAGAATTTGTTTCTGTACGTCACCAGGGTGATTTCGTACGTATGCCTCCTGAAAAAGTGACGCATATGGACGTATCTGCACAGCAGGTGGTATCTGTTGCTGCATCACTTATTCCATTCCTTGAACACGATGATGCCAACCGTGCATTGATGGGTTCAAACATGCAACGTCAGGCAGTACCTACGTTGATCGCTGACAAGCCGCTTGTTGGTACAGGTATGGAAGCAAACGTAGCGCACGACTCAGGTGTATGTGTTCTTGCGAAACGTGGTGGCCGTATTGAATTCGTCGACGCGTCTCGTGTTGTTATTCGTGTAAACGAAGACGAAATGATCGCGGGTGAAGCGGGTGTAGATATCTACAACCTGATCAAATATACACGTTCTAACCAAAACACTTGTATTAACCAAAAAGTGCTTGTAAGCCTTGGTGATCAAGTGGGTCGTGGTGACGTATTAGCTGATGGTCCATCTACAGATGGCGGTGAATTGGCATTGGGTCAAAACATGCGCGTAGCATTCATGACTTGGAACGGTTACAACTATGAAGACTCGATCTTATTATCTGAGCGTGTGCTTCAAGAAGATCGTTTAACATCCATCCACATTCAAGAATTGTCATGTGTAGCACGTGATACTAAATTGGGTGCGGAAGAAATTACTGCCGATATCCCGAACGTGGGTGAAGCAGCACTTTCTAAACTTGATGAGTCAGGTATTGTTTACATCGGTGCTGAAGTAACAGCGGGCGATATCCTTGTAGGTAAAGTAACACCTAAGGGTGAAACCCAACTTACTCCGGAAGAAAAACTTCTTCGTGCAATCTTCGGCGAAAAAGCGGCTGACGTTAAAGATTCATCTTTACGTGTATCTTCTGGTGTTAAAGGTACTGTTATTGACGTTCAAGTGTTTACACGTGATGGTCTTGAAAAAGACGAACGTGCTCAAGCAATTGAAAAAGCTCAATTAGATGCTTACCGTAAAGATTTGAAAGAAGAATTCAAAATCTTTGAAGAAGCAGCTCGTGAACGTATTGTTCGTTTGTTGAAAGGTCAAGAATCGAATGGTGGCGGTACAACTAAACGCGGTGACAAATTAACTGAAGAGTTATTGTCTGGTCTTGAGTTGGTTGATCTTATTGAAATCCAACCAGTTGACGAAGCGATTGCTGAGCGTTTAACTCAAATTCAAGTGTTCTTGAAAGAGAAGAGCCTTGAAATTGACGAAAAATTTGCAGAGAAAAAACGTAAATTGTCTACAGGTGATGAGCTGACAACTGGTGTACTAAAAGTTGTTAAAGTTTATCTAGCTGTAAAACGTCGCATCCAACCGGGTGATAAAATGGCGGGTCGTCACGGTAACAAAGGTGTTGTATCAAACATCCTACCTGTAGAAGACATGCCACACGATGCAAACGGTGTTCCAGTTGATGTTGTACTTAACCCATTGGGTGTACCATCACGTATGAACGTGGGTCAGATTCTTGAAACTCACTTAGGTATGGCGGCTAAAGGTCTTGGCGATCAAATCGACAAGATGATGAAAGAGCAACGTACTGTACTTGAGCTTCGTGATTTCTTAGACAAGATTTACAACAAAGTTGGTGGCGAACAAGAAGATCTTGATAGCTTGACTGATGAAGAAATCTTGGTGCTTTCAGGTAACTTGCGTAAAGGTGTTCCTTTAGCAACACCGGTATTTGATGGTGCTGAAGAATCACAAATCAAAGAATTGTTAGAACTTGGTGGCATTTCACGTACTGGTCAAACAGTATTGTATGATGGTCGTACAGGTGAACGTTTTGACCGTCCAGTAACTGTGGGTTACATGTACATGTTGAAACTGAACCACTTGGTTGACGACAAGATGCATGCGCGTTCTACTGGTTCTTACTCTCTAGTAACTCAACAGCCGCTTGGTGGTAAAGCACAATTCGGTGGTCAGCGTTTCGGTGAGATGGAAGTATGGGCACTCGAAGCTTACGGTGCAGCATACACACTTCAAGAAATGCTTACTGTGAAGTCGGATGACGTTGAAGGTCGTACCCGTATCTATAAGAACATTGTAGATGGTAACCATTACATGGACCCAGGTATGCCTGAATCGTTCAACGTATTGACCAAAGAGATCCGTTCTTTAGGTATCAACATTGAACTGAAAAATGGTGACTAATTAGTTCCATTGAATCTCCCTTGCGAAGCAGTGCTTCTCACCTCTTTAATCAAGAGGGGCAAGGGGGATTTCTCAGTTAAAAAAACAATATTTGTGACCCAGTTGTGAAGTGAAAATCTCCACAACACACGGAGAAAAAAATTGAAAGACTTGCTCGATATCATGCGCAAAAAGACGGATTCAGACGGTCATGCTCCTGTAGAGTTTGATCGCATCCGTATTGGTCTTGCGTCACCAGAAATGATTAAGTCGTGGTCTCATGGTGAAGTTAAAAAGCCTGAAACCATTAACTACCGTACGTTCAAACCTGAACGTGATGGTTTATTCTGTGCCAAAATCTTTGGTCCAGTAAAAGATTACGAATGCTTGTGTGGTAAATACAAGCGTATGAAATACAAAGGCGTCATTTGTGAAAAATGTGGCGTTGAAGTAACAACTGCAAAAGTACGTCGTGAGCGTATGGGTCATATTGACCTTGCTTCTCCAGTTGCACATATTTGGTTCTTAAAATCACTTCCTAGCCGTATCGGTCTGCTTTTAGACATGACTTTACGTGATATCGAACGTGTATTGTATTTCGAATCATACGTTGTAACTGACCCAGGTATGACTCCACTTGAGAAATACCAACTTCTAAACGATGAAGAATACTTCACTGCTTTAGAAGAACACGGTGATGAATTCACTGCGAAAATGGGTGCGGAAGCAGTTCAAGACTTGTTGAAAGACATCGATCTTGAAGCTGAAATTTCTCGTCTGCGTGAAGAAATTCCAAATACGACTTCAGAAACAAAGCTTAAAAAAGCTTCTAAACGTCTGAAATTGATGGAAGCGTTCAAAGAATCGAACAATAAGCCAGAATGGATGGTGATGAATGTACTTCCAGTACTTCCACCTGATCTTCGTCCGTTGGTTCCTCTAGAAGGTGGTCGTTTTGCGACTTCTGACTTGAACGATCTTTACCGTCGTGTAATCAACCGTAACAACCGTTTGAAACGTCTTCTAGACCTTGCAGCACCAGACATTATCGTACGTAACGAAAAACGTATGTTACAAGAGTCTGTTGATGCATTACTTGATAACGGTCGTCGTGGTCGCGCAATTACTGGTTCGAATAAACGTCCTCTTAAATCTTTGGCAGACATGATCAAAGGTAAACAAGGTCGTTTCCGTCAAAACTTATTGGGTAAACGTGTCGATTACTCTGGTCGTTCGGTAATTACCGTAGGTCCGACTTTACGTCTTCACCAATGTGGTCTTCCGAAAAAAATGGCGCTTGAATTATTCAAACCATTCATTTTTGCGAAACTACAAGCATCTGGCCAAGCGACAACCATTAAAGCTGCGAAGAAAATGGTTGAGCGTGAAACTCCAGAAGTTTGGGACGTACTTGCTCACGTAATTCGTCAACATCCAGTGATGTTGAACCGTGCGCCTACACTTCACCGTTTGGGTCTTCAAGCATTTGAACCAACCCTGATTGAAGGTAAAGCGATCCGTCTTCACCCGTTAGTTTGTGCGGCATTTAACGCCGACTTCGACGGTGACCAAATGGCGGTACACGTACCATTAACACTTGAAGCTCAGTTAGAAGCTCGTGCGTTAATGATGTCAACAAACAACATTCTTTCTCCTGCGAACGGTGAGCCAATCATCGTACCTTCTCAGGACGTTGTCTTAGGCTTGTACTACATCACTCGTGATGCGATCAATGCCAAAGGTGAAGGCATGGTGTTTGCGGATACTGACGAAGTAAACCGTGCACTTGCAACAGGTCAAGTTGATTTACACGCTCGCGTAAAAGCACGTGTACACCAAACTGTCATTGACGAAAATGGTAACCGTGAACAACAAACCATTGTTGTAGACACAACTCCAGGTCGTTGTTTACTTTGGGAAGTTGTACCTGAAGGTATGGATTTCCAACAAATCAACGTTGAGATGACTAAAAAGAACATCTCTAAATTGATCAACTCTTGCTACCGTAAATTGGGTCTAAAAGATACTGTTATCTTTGCTGACCAATTAATGTACTTGGGCTTCCGTCAAGCGACTCACTCAGGTGTGTCTGTTGGTATGGAAGACATGTTAATTCCGCCACAAAAACAAGCAATTATCGAAAAAGCTGAAGTTGAAGTTCGTGAAATCGAACAACAGTTTGAGCAAGGTTTCGTAACTGCCGGCGAACGATATAACAAAGTTGTCGATATTTGGGCGCGTACAAACGACCAAGTAGCGAAAGCGATGATGGACAACTTGTCTTTCACAACTGTTAAAAACAAACAGGGTGAAGACGAGAAACAAAAATCATTCAACTCGATTTACATGATGTCTGACTCAGGTGCCCGTGGTTCGGCAGCTCAGATTCGTCAGTTAGCGGGTATGCGTGGTTTGATGGCAAAACCAGATGGTTCGATCATTGAAACACCAATTAAAGCAAACTTCCGTGAAGGTTTGACCGTACTTCAGTACTTCATTTCAACACACGGTGCACGTAAAGGTTTGGCCGATACTGCATTGAAAACTGCGAACTCAGGTTACTTGACTCGTCGTTTGGTTGACGTAGCACAAGACTTGGTAATTACTGAGCCAGATTGTGGTACTTTCGACGGTCTTGTAATGACTCCATTCATTCAAGGTGGCGATGTCATCGAGAACTTAGGTACTCGAGTATTGGGTCGTGTACTTGCTGAAGATGCGAAGAAACCAGGTTCGGATGATGTGATTCTTCCACGTAATACATTAATCGACGAAAAACTTGCAAACTACTTAGAAGAGCAAGGTGTCGATGAAGTGAAAGTACGTTCAGTTGTAAACTGTGAATCTACTTTCGGTGTATGTGCGAAATGTTACGGTCGTGACCTTGCTCGCGGTCACTTGGTGAATCCAGGTGAATCTGTGGGTGTAATGGCTGCTCAATCAATTGGTGAGCCAGGTACACAGTTAACAATGCGTACGTTCCACGTAGGTGGTGCTGCGAGCCGAACTTCTGCTGCTAACAGCGTACAAGTTCGTAACAAAGGTACAGTACGTTTCCACAATGTGAAAACAGTACAACACGCTAAAGGTCACTTGGTATCAACTTCACGTTCAGGTGAAATCGGTATTGCGGATGACATCGGTCGTGAACGCGAACGTTACAAAATTCCATACGGTGCTTCAATCATCATTAAAGATGGAGAAGCTGTGGAAGCTGGCGGTATCGTAGCGACTTGGGATCCGCATACACATCCATTGGTTACCGAAGTTGCAGGTAAAGTGCGTTTCAGCCAAATCGCTGATGGCGTAACTGTGACATCGAAAACTGATGATGCAACAGGTATGACGACTATTGAGGTACTTCCAGTAACTTCACGTCCAGCATCTGGTAAAGATATGCGTCCAGCTGTTGTATTGGATACAACAGATGGCGGCGAACAGTTCTACTTCCTACCACAAAACACGATTCTGACTGTGCGCGACGGCGAAACAATTGGTGTCGGTGACGTTATTGGTCGTGTACCACAAGAATCTTCACGTACACGTGATATTACCGGTGGTCTACCGCGTGTAGCTGACTTGTTCGAAGCACGTAAACCGAAAGAACATGCGATCCTTGCTGAAATTTCAGGTATCGTAAGCTTCGGTAAAGAGACCAAAGGTAAGAACCGTCTTGTGATTACTCCGGATGATGGCTCTGAGATTTACGAAGAGCTAATTCCGAAATGGCGTACGATTAACGTGTTCGAAGGCGAGCATGTGAACCGTGGTGAAACCATTTCTGATGGTCCGCAAAACCCACACGACATCTTACGTTTGAAAGGCGAAGTTGCACTGACAAATTACATCGTGAACGAAGTTCAGGACGTATACCGTCTGCAAGGTGTAAAAATCAACGACAAGCACATTGAAGTGATCGTACGTCAAATGCTTCGTAAAGTTGAAATCACTGACGGTGGTGATACAAGCTTTATCAAAGGCGAGCAAGTGGAATACATCCGCGTTGTTCAAGAAAACCAAGCTGTGGCAGCTCAGAACAAGTTCCCAGCGAAGTTTGAACGTCAATTGATGGGTATTACCAAAGCGTCGCTTTCTACTGACTCGTTCATTTCTGCTGCATCGTTCCAGGAAACAACTCGTGTGTTAACTGAAGCTGCTGTAACAGGTAAAGAAGATGAATTACGTGGTCTGAAAGAAAACGTAGTTGTAGGTCGTCTGATCCCAGCGGGTACAGGTTTGGCTTACCACTTAGAACGTCGTCGTCAAGAGTCTGAAGCTGCAGAGCTTGAGCTTCACAATGATTTCTCTGATGTAGATCAAGCATTAAGCCAAGCATTTAGCGATGAATTTAACGGTCTTTAATTAGCCCTTAAATCTTTCAAAAAAGCCACCTTTGGGTGGCTTTTTTTATGCGGATGAATTGAAAATTAAAGCTTTCCTAATGTTGATTTATTTCCTATAGTAAAAATAGAACATAACAAATCTCTTGATTTTTAAACTTAAACATAACGGGGTCTTTTGATGAAATTCGCACAACAATTATTCGCAGTTTCTGCATTATTCAGCTCATTGACAGCGATTGCTGCACCTATGCCCAATTCGATTGTGGTTGAAGATAAAGCTGTAGTTCCAGTACTAAAAACAGAAGTGATTCGCCGTGTTGCAGGTCAAGAACCTGTACGCCAAGTGACTGCAACAGTGTTAGAAATGACCAATAAAGGTCAGGATATCGTGGCACGTGAAATTGAACTTTCAGATCATCAAAGTGATTTTTCTGAAAAGAAATTATCGATTCCAGTACTACAACGTGGTGGCGTCATCGTCCCGACCTCTAAAATTGAAACCAAGACGACGGTGAAACAGGACGGTCAGATTATTCGTCAAAACACCAATATTGATGCAGAAGGCGTAGAGTTTAAGAAAGGGCAAGACCCGATTAAACGCACGCTAAAACTAGATCAGGCAACTGATCCAGAAAGCAAAGCTAAACTCTCTCATGCTGTGCTGACTGAAAATGGTGAAACCACAAAAGATTTGATGATTTTGGATGAAAACCCTGAGTGATTCGTGAGCGATTAGGCGTGATTTTTTACAAAATGCAGCATTTATGCTCCAAGCCGTAACAAGCTATGTTTAATTGTTTCATACAATGGTTTTAGAATCATAGGTATTGAAGAAGACAAGGAACATCACAATGAAAAAAGTAATGAGCGTATGCGCAGTCGCGATGATGTCGACCCTAATGCTTGCTGGTTGTGAAAGCATGTCGCCAAATGAACAACGTATTGGTGCTGCAGCTTTAGGTGGTGCCATAGGTGGTGGTGTGGGTAATAATGTCGGTGGTGGTGTAGGTGCAGCCGTTGGTGGTGGTGCTGGTGCAGCTGTCGGTAGTAAAACTCAAAACGGTTCAAACCGAAATGCCACATATAGTGGTGTAGGTGGTGCGATTGGTTCTGCAGTCGGTAAAAGTATCTTTGGTGGTAACACTGGTGCTGCGATTGGTGGTGCAATCGGTGGTGGCGCAGGTGCTGCAATTGAGCAAAATCGCTAATCCAATCCGATAAATTTGAATGAAAAGGCGCTTAAAGATAAGCGCCTTTTTTATTTGCGTGGACGGGGTTGCTTGCGACGAATGTATAGGGTTTTTTGAACTTCAGCGATACGTAAGCCTGCTTCATCAAAAATATTTAAGCTATAGTTCCGTAGTACAGGTGCGTGGTTATCTGCTAAGTTTTTAATATGGTTGATTTCATTTGGGTCGAGCTGGATGTCAGCGTATACCGTTCCACGCCCAGGGGATAAAAATTGGATATTTGCAGCTTTGTCCCACACGATATAACGTGAGCCCAGATGATGCATCAAAATCAACATATAAAATGGGTCAACCATTGAATATAGACTACCGCCAAAATGTACACCGACGATATTTTGATTTTTACGAGTTAATGGCATTTTGACGCGAATGTGATAATTGGCGAGATCAATTTTATCAATCGAAATGCCAGCACCTTTATAAGGGGCATAATGATTGAGTAAGAATTTAGAGACAATAGGCATTGTCATTATTTTCTGGATTATGCTCATACTGGGTCAATTTTTTTTTATGCTGAACTTTGCATACTAAATGAGTTTCAAAACTGTGGCATTGATCACATTGCCCATGTTCACAAATAAAACGTCAATTCGATGGAATCGATAAAAGGACAAGAAGAATGCAACCACTAAATACGCAATGGGTGAATACCGCAGATCAACAACGGCTCTATGTGAAGACATGGGGTGATGAAACTAAGCCGGCATTGGTTTTGGTTCATGGTTATCCTGATAATCAGGAAGTATGGGAACCGGTTATTGAACATCTTGGTTCTGAATTTTATATTGTGAGCTATGACGTGCGAGGTGCAGGGCAGTCATCTGTGCCCCGTAAAGTACGAGATTACCGTTTAGAACAACTTTCACTTGATTTAGATAGTGTGACGCAAGCGGTATTAGGCGAGCGTAGTTTTCATTTGGCCGCGCATGATTGGGGCTCTATCCAATCTTGGGAATCGGTGACTGAGCCAAAATTTCGCTCACATATTTTGTCTTATTCAACTATTTCTGGGCCATGTTTGGATCATGCGGCATTTTTGCTCAGAAATAGCTTTAAGCATCAGCAGAAAAAATTACTCAAATTATTAAGTAAGTCATGGTACATCGGCGTATTCCAATTACCATTTTTGGCACCGACGGCGTGGCATTTTTTGAATGCTGAACGTTGGGGAAAAATTGTGAATGATTTAGAACGTACTCAAGAATTGCCTTTGAATCATAATATTCAGCATGATGGTAAACACGGTATTGCGCTTTACCGTGCTAATTTTATTCCCCGCTTAACTCAGCCTAGACAACGTCATGCGGTCTGTCCTGTACAAGCGATTGTGTTGAAACATGATAATTTTGTCAGTCCAGATTACATTAAAGAATTACCTAATTGGGTTGAAGATTTATCTGTAGTTGAAGTCAATGCCAATCATTGGGCCGTGCTGAGCCAACCCGAAAAAATTGCAGGTTACATCGCTCAATTTGCGCAATCACAGCAGCTTTAAGTAAATCTTTCAACAGTGTCAGTTTCATCGATAGAGGGCTAAATAGCGAGCAAATTCTGATAAAATACGGTTTTTTGTCAGACTCCCTTTTTTCTTATGTTTGCTATTCTTGCCGCAATTACAGTCATGTTTGGACTGTCGCTGGCACGCGTGCCTGTTGTATTTGCGCTGATCATTGGTGCAGTAACAGGTGGCTTGTTAGCTGGTCTTGGTATTCATGGCACCATCGAAGCGTTTAATAGTGGCTTAGGCAACGGTGCTCAAATCGCACTTGCTTATGGCGTGTTGGGGGCATTTGCTTTGGCACTTGCGCGTTCAGGTTTGCCAGATTTACTGGCTTATCAACTCATTACTAAACTCAAAGGTAACAGTAATGTGAAAGCCCAGAATCGCGTGAAATACGTAATTTTCGCTACTATCGCTTTAGCCGCCGTATGTTCACAAAACGTGATTCCAGTGCACATTGCGTTTATTCCAGTATTAATTCCACCATTACTCAGCGTATTTAATCATTTAAAACTTGACCGTCGTTTGATTGCTTGTGTTCTGACTTTTGGTCTTGTGGCGACTTATATGCTGGTACCTTTTGGTTTTGGTGCTATTTTCCTTAATGATATTTTAGGTCAAAACATCAATACCTTTGGTAAGCCGTATGGTTTTCATATCAGCTATGATCAAATTCCAACTGCTATGGCAATTCCAGTATTTGGGATGTTTGTTGGCTTATTAATTGCTGTTTTTTATAGCTACCGTAAACCACGAGAGTATGCTGACGTTCAGATTAAGGAATCACAGCACACCATCTCATCTGATGTAAAAGCAGATGAAAATGGTAAACCACAAGTCGCTAAATTTACTTTGATTATGGCTGCGGTTGCAGTGGTTGCTACGCTTTCTGTTCAAGTCATATCTGAGTCGATGATTTTGGCCGGTCTCGTTGGTGTTGCGATCTTAAGCTGTGCAGGTATCTTTAAGTGGAAAGAAGCCGACGATGTCATTATCAGTGGTATGCGCATGATGGCACTGGTGGGTTTCATTATGATTTCTGCGCAAGGCTTTGCATCTGTGATTGAGGCTACGAATCAAGTACCAACACTGGTACAAGCTTCAGTTGAATGGATTGGAAACAGCCAAGGTTTAGCGGCATTTTGGATGTTATTAATTGGGTTATTAATTACCTTAGGTATTGGTTCTTCATTCTCAACAATCCCAATTTTGGCCATTATTTATGTACCACTTTGTATTCAATTTGGTTTTAGCCCAGCGGCAACGATTGCCGTTATTGGTACAGCAGCAGCTTTAGGAGATGCAGGTTCTCCGGCATCAGACTCAACTTTAGGCCCAACATCAGGCCTTAATATGGATGGTCAGCATGACCACATGAAAGACAGTGTGGTCCCGACCTTCATTCACTACAATATTCCATTAATGATCTTTGGTTGGATTGCCGCAATGGTACTCTAAAAAATTTTCAAAGATAAATAAAAAGGCGATTATATAATCGCCTTTTTTATTATTTAAACTTGATTAATTTAGTTGGATTAAAATAATTCATTTGATTAATTCTGATTAAAATGGTTGGTATATTTTAAATAATAAGTTAATTATAATGGTTGATAAATAAAACCAACCTTTGTGCTATGATTAAAATAAATATAGTTAATTAATAATAACTTATATAATAGTGTAATAAATTATTAAATAATGTTATTGCATAATTTTAATACTAATGTTTAATATTAATTATTCATTCTAGAAGGTTGCTTAAAAATGTTAAAACAAGCTGCTCTTATTGCATTATTGGGTATGTCTGCTTCAGCGATGGCTGGTCAATGGCAGGTTAAAGTTGGTGGTTCTGTAATTTCTCCAACAGGTGACACTGAAACCGCATTAGGTACAGTAAAAGCGGATGATGAGTTAGCATTTACACCATCGGTTGAATATTTCTTTAATGACAACATTTCAGCTGAATTACTTTTAGCTACTCCAATTGGTCATGATGTACTTTTGGATGGTGATAAAGCTGCTAAAATTAAGCATCTTCCACCAACAATTACTGCGAAATATAACTTTAAAAATTCAACACGCTTTACACCATATATTGGTGTAGGTGGTACAGCATTTGTTGCTTGGGATGAATCTGGCGCGGCTAAAAATGTAAAAGAAGATTTTGGTTTTGCAGGTCAAGTCGGCTTTAATTACCAACCAGCTGATGCGAAAAACTGGGGTGTATACTTCGATGCTCGCTATGCTCAATTAAGCCCTGAAGTGACTTTAATTGATGAATTAGGTGGCGGTAAATTCGATTTAGATATCGATCCTATGGTGTATACAATTGGTTATAGCTACAAATTCTAAGCTTTAACTGATCTTAAAACCCTGCCGCCATTAGGCAGGGTTTTTTTTTATGCAGCATATTCCATTCATCAGTTGATCGAATTGAACAAATAGGCAATAGAAAATTTAGGTGGAACTGTTAGAGTCGAAATAAATCAGCAAGTTGAAAGAAGAGAAAAGACGATGAAAAAAATTATTCAGGGTATGCTGGTCTTGGGCAGTGCTTATTTTATTTCGACAAGTTATGCCGCAAGTTTTGATTGTAAAAAGGCGAAAACCATTACCGAACATGCGGTTTGTGATAACCGGAGTATTAATGATGCCGATGTCAAAATGGCCACGACCTATACGATTATTCGTCATTTAGTTCCCATGGGGACACGTGGTGCAATTCAAGATCAACAAATAAAATGGCTACAACTACGCGATCAGTGCCGTGACAATGTCAGTTGTTTAAGTGATGTATATAAAATGCGGCAGCAAAAACTGGATCTCTACATGGACCGCGTTTATAAACAAGGACCTTTTTAAACCTTAAAATTTAGTGCGACAGAATAAAAATTTTCCATTCACACTATTGAAAAATAGTGAAGTCCCTCCATTCATATAGGCAATTGATAATTTTACTCAGTATGAACGGAGAGACTGATGAGCGAACAACAATCTCAAAAACACAGCTTCCAAGCGGAAGTGGCTCAGTTACTGCATTTAGTAACACATTCTTTATATTCAAATCCTGAAATTTTCCTTCGTGAGTTAGTATCAAACGCATCTGATGCCTGTGATAAATTGCGTTTTGAAGGGATTAACCATCCTGAATATTATGAAAATGATCCAGATTTACATGTGCGTATTCATTTAAATAAAGAGCAGAAGACAATTACCATTTCGGATAATGGTATTGGTATGACACAACAAGAAGCGATTGATCATTTGGGTACGATTGCTAAGTCTGGCACTAAAGATTTTATGTCGAAGCTTACGGGTGATCAAAAGTCAGATGCACAATTGATTGGTCAATTTGGTGTGGGCTTCTATTCAGGTTTTATTGTTGCTGAAAAAATTACAGTGGAATCACGTCGTGCTGGGGTAAATGCCGCTGAAGGGGTACGTTGGGTTAGTAATGGTACAGGTGAGTTTGATGTAGAGCCAATTGATAAGGCTTCACGTGGAACCGACATCATTTTGCATTTACGCGAGGATGCTTTAGATTATTTAGATCGTTACAAAGTTAAGCAGATTATTAATAAATACTCTGATCATATTAGTTTGCCAATTGAGATGCAGAAAGAAGTTTGGCAACAAGAGGAAGCTGCCGAAGGCGAAGAAGCAAAACCTGGTCAATATGTACTGACGGATGAGTGGGAAGCGATTAACTCAGCAAGTGCATTATGGACGCGTAATAAAAATGAGATCAGTGAAGAACAATATACTGAGTTTTATAAAAACCTGAGCCATGATTTTGAATCCCCGCTTGCGTGGACACACAACCGTGTAGAGGGAAGTACGGAATATACACAGTTACTTTATATTCCATCTCGCGCACCAAGCAATATTTTCACACGTGAAGCTAAAGCAGGAATTAAGCTGTATGTGAAACGTGTATTTATCATGGATGATGCGGATAATTTGATTCCAAATTATTTACGTTTTGTTCAAGGTGTGGTGGATAGCGCAGACTTACCACTTAATGTAAGCCGTGAATTATTACAAGAAAGTCGCGACGTTAAAACGATTCGTGAAGGTAACGCCCGCCGCATTTTAACGGTGCTAGATGGTTTGGCGAAATCTGAAGATGTTGCTGATCAAGAGAAGTTTGCAAAATTCTACGCTGAGTTTGGTTCAGTCTTAAAAGAAGGCTTAGGTGAAGACATGGCGAATCGTGAGCGTATTCTAAAATTATTACGCTTTGCTTCGTCAAATAATGATGAAGTGAAAACATCATTTGCAGACTATAAAGCCAATATGAAAGAAGGCCAAAAGGCAATTTACTATGTGACTGCTGATAGTTTAAATGCTGCGAAAAACTCACCACAACTTGAATTGTTCAAGAAAAAAGGTATCGAAGTGCTGCTCATGACTGAACGAGTGGATGAGTGGGCGATGGAATTTGTTTTTGAGTTTGATGGAACACCATTACAGAATGTATCGAAAGGTGCAGTTGATTTGGGTGATCTACAAGATGCTGAAGAGAAGAAAGCACTTGAGGAAGCTGCTGAGCAGTTTAAACCTGTTGTTGAAAAACTGTCGGATGCGTTAAAAGATAAGACCTCTGAAGTGCGTGTAACAACACGTTTAGTGGACTCTCCTGCGTGTTTGGTGGTGGCTGAGGGTGAGTTATCACCGCAACTGGTCCGTATGCTGAAACAAGCAGGACAAGCGGTTCCCGAGTCAAAACCAGTCTTGGAAATCAATCCATCCCATCCGTTGGTACAAAAATTAGAAAGTTCGGTGCAATTTGATGATTTGGCGAATGTGATCTTCGATCAAGCGTTGATTGCTGAAGGCGGTTTACCCGAAGATCCTGCCCAATACATCAAACGGATTAACAGCTTATTGCTGAAGTAACGGTAGATATGAAATGAACCTCCTTCGGGAGGTTTTTTTATTTGGTTTTTCGATAGAGCACATGAATAAAAACGTCCATGTTTTAATCTTTAAAATAAATTAAAAATAAATAATTAATCTATAATAGCGATCGTTAAGTATTGGGAATCTTAAGATGAAAATTTTAGTGATCGCTGTAATGGGCTCGCTGCTCTCTATGGGCCTCATGCAATCTGCTCAGGCAGACAGCGCTAAGCAAAAAATGGTGCGTAATGACCGTGTGCAGGTTTCAAAGCAGATCGCACAATACGATATCAACCCTTTTGTTGATAGTCGCCGTGTGATGCGAAATGATCGTGTTCAGTATAGTTTTCCTAAAGTGAAAAAAGTCGCTGAAAAACAGCCAAGTATTGTACGTAATGATCGTGTACGTGTGATTAAGAAAAATTGAAGCTGAGTTATTTAAAAAAAGCCCATCCTGTTGAGATGGGCTTTTTATTCGCTGTGAAATAGCGGGTTCTAGAACAAGGCTTCAAGGCGCACTAAAGCGCCCACAAAGTGGCTTTTATCGTCACGATGGTTGTTGAGGTAGTTGAGATCACCTTGGATATAAAACCATTCGCGCAGAAAGGGCTGTCGCCATGATACATAGGGTCCCCAACTGTTTAAACGCAGTTGATCGTTATTGTAAAAACCACCTGTATATAGGCCGTAGTTGAATCGGTTACCTTTAAAAAATTGGTGTTGGCGGTAACTGAAGTTATCCCATTTCAGATCATCATCCTGTGCATCTGCATAGGTCAGGTTGAATTGGTTTGAAATAAAGGGTTGGCCTGGACGGGCATGGGTTAATTCTAAATTGGTTCTTAGATAATTTTCACTATCGATACCATAACGATAAATTTGTTCGGCTAAAAAACTGTAATCATTGTCGAGTTGCCATTTTTTAGCTGCTTTTAAGCGGACATATAGGTCATCACCAGAACGTAAACCGAGATCAACGTCAGTTTCGAAGGGCAGTCGATCTGAAATTTCTGACCAACGTAAAGCCAGTGAACTGTTATCTTCACGGGTTTGCTTATTGTCATAATTTTTATCACTACGCCCCGCAGGGTTTTCATTGGTAATTGCAGCATTATTTTCTAATTCATTATCAAGTGAGTCATCACCAAAGACCACACTCAATTTTTTTTCTAAAGTGGGAAGCTTAATTTTACCGCGAATACGTGGCTTAATTTCGTATTCATCGTGCTTATTCCAACTGTTGTCTAAAATCACCCTAAGGGTAGCATTGGCTGGTTTATCAGGCTCACTTTGCCCAAACCAGTTATCCATGCGAACGGCTGTTCGATCTGCCCAATTTCGGACTTTCTTCTGTTGTCGATCGGTCCAGCTATTATTTTCCGTTTGTTCTATTGTCGGAACAATGGGGTGATCTGATTGTTCAGGTAAGAAGGTCGGTGTTGCATCAATCCAACGTGGAATTTGATCTAAAAAATCATAGGTCTTTGGCATGATATACGGTGAACTTTGCTCGGTTGCAGGCACATCCTGAGAATGTTGCCCCTCAGTTTCATTGATGACAGCATCAGTTTCATTGGCCCAAGCAACTTGATACATCAAGCTCATTGATGCGGAAAAAAGCAAAGTCCGAATAAAGTACTGTTGTTTTTTATGCATATGTTTTGGCTCTATTTAATTATCATCTGAGTATCCTGCATCTGTAGTTTTGTTATTTTTGTCGGATAAATGCAAGCCAAACTACAAAATAAATGCAATTAATCTTCGGTCATTTGCTTAAGTGCTTGATAAAGCGAAATCACATCAATGGGTTGAGGCAATTGTTGGATCACATTTTGGATGCTTTGCCAATTTAAACCTTGCTGTCGATGGAGGATCAAATAGGGAAGGGCTTGTTCGGTACGCAAGAGTGCCATGCGTTTTTGACCGTGGATTAAACGTATTTTTTGACGTTCTTGTAATAATAACAACGGGGTATGTAGTGTCGGTTCAGGTTCATCAAAATGAATGAATTTTTGCGTATGAATTAATTGTGCCGGGATAAATGGATAATAGTCGTTTTGCGACCAAATCATTTCAGCCCGCTGAGACTGTTGATAGAGCTGATCAGGTGCAGCACAGAGTTGCTCTAGACTGTCCCATGATATGACTTTAATCGCAGCAAGTTCATGTTGATGTTGTTGGCAAAACAGCTGAGAGAGTCGAATGGCTTCCATCTGCGTTTGCGCACCAAACAACAAGAGATATTTGATGAAGCGGCCCTCGGTATTGATTTGCTCTGCTAAATACAGCGGCTGGTTTTTCCAATCTGTACCATCTATCGTATGCAATAGAACATCAAGTTGTGTTGTGAGTTCAGGCTGATCTATAAACTGCAATTCATACAAGGCCAATTGCGCATCGATGTTTTGCAGCGTTTGAACGCGAGCGGCATATTGAGCGATTTGAACCTGTTCAGGAAGTTCAACGCCTGCCATTGTCGAGTTGAGATGTTCCTCCGATGGCGCATGTGTTGGCTGCTCAATTAGAACAAGAGGAACGGTATCAGGTGCAGAAAGCTCCGGTTTATTTGTATTTGAGTTATCAAGCAACGTATCCGCTTCATTGATTTGCTTATCGCAATGATCTATATCGACAGATCCATCTTTATTTATTGTTTCAATCGGCAGTAGGGCATCCACACTTGCTGCAACATTGTTTGGTGCTGTGCTGACTTCTTCTTTTAGGCGTACGGCATGTAGACGTAGATCAGTATCACTGATTAAACATTTATATAGCTGTTGTTGTTCAATTAACCAATCATAGCATTCGCTAAAATTGCCCCATTCACTGAGTAAAGCCGTGCGCTGTTTGGCTGGAATCATCCACACTTGCCAACCTAATTCATGGTCATGCAGCAAGGCCCAACCCATCTCTGGATATTGATATAAAGCATTTTCAAGTGCAGCATCATGGTTAAAATAGCCACGAAATAACAATGAATATGGCGTTTGTTTGGAAAATTCAGTTGCAGCCATTTGTGGCTTAGTTAATGCACGATAACTTAATATTTGCTTTTGAAAAATCGGTTCATCGCATAAGGCAAAAATTTCATGAATCCGACGTTTAGAAAGCGCAGTTTCATAAAAACTCAAAGCACGGTGTTCAAGTTGATGGGTCAGTACATGGATTTCTTTTATTAATTGTACTTTCTCTTGTAAATTCATTTGTCCGCTTCCTAAAGGACTTTTTGTGCTTTTTCTAAATATTTAGCCAATACAATATTGGTTGCAAGTTCTACTAATTTATATTCAGCCGAATTCGGGTTTCGATATGTATTGGCCAATTCAATCAGGTGCTCAATATCTATGACCTGCGGTGAAATTTTTCCTTGTATCAGTGCCTGAAGTTCTTGCATAGGACAATGTAAATTTAAAAATAAAGAAGTCGATTAGTTCATTTGATTATAGAGATTTCATTAAAAAAAACATGGAAATAAATGTCAGCTTCTACAAATTAAGCGTTAAATATGACAATTAATGCGCATTTTGTTTAAAAATAATACCAAATCATTAGCTTAAAGATAGGTTTTGCAAAAGATATAGCGGTATGGTTTGATCAATTTTTTTGAAGTCATCATCAGCGATCGAGCGCTTTTAGATGTTCATTTTTAATGTTAAGTAAAGAATAAAGCCCAAAGTAAAGGCACATAAAATAAAAAACCGATGGTGGGAGCCATCGGTTTTTTTATGGAAAAATCAGCTAAAAATTAAGCTTTTTTTTCTGTGTTTGTTATAACTTCAGTTGTATCAGCAGCTGGAGCTTGGCTCTCTGCATTGGCAGTTTCAGCAGTTACAGCTTTTTTTACTGGAAAATCTGGTACGTAAACGATTTGTGCAGAAACAGTTGCAGAAAGCGCCATCACAGCAACAGCCATAGCATATTTGATTGCGTTCATTTGTGTATTCCTATCAATCATTAGTAACTCAAAAATTGAGTCAGGGAGAAAATTAATCACTTGAATTTATGTGAAAATAATATCAAAAAATAATCAATTAAAAATGATCGATTCGGCAACACAAGATAAATGGTAGGATTTAATATTTATATAAAACAATATATTGGAGTTATTGCTCTAGAGTTTTTAGTGGCTGAGTGACAGCGGCGTATCACTCAGATATAGATGAAAAATCTATGAATGTTTGGCACATTTCTTTTCATAGACTTTGCCTGCGATACCACCAATAATGGCACCACTAATCGTACCAAAAACAGGCAAAATACTGCCTGCAACAGCGCCGATCGCAGCACCTTTGACGGTCGGAGAAAAACGTGAGAGAAAGCTATTCTTCCCTGTTTGGGACTTGTTGGTGGTTGTTTGAGAGGGTGTATTGGTAGATAGTTCGGTTTCAGCAGAAGTTGCTTGAGGTTCAATAGTCATGACATTACTCCCGAGCATGATCGTTTGAAGAATGAAGCTTTTAGCCTAATCGGTAGTGGCCTTGGCTTAAACAGAAAGCATGTAATAAATGATGGTCAGTTTGTAATCCCTCGAAGTGGAATTCACTCCTGTGTAAGACATGTAATATTTTGCTGTTTTGATGTTTAAAAAATAACCAAAATAAGTGACTTAATCATATGATGAAGATTCAAAATCATAACAATGAGGATAAATACAATGTCTGTTGCTAAAGTCGTTGAAGTAAATGCAAGTAGCACAAAAAGTTTTGAAGATGCCATCCAAACGGGAATTAATAAAGTCACTGAAACCGTAAAGAACGTTCAGGGTGCATGGATTAATGAACAAAAAGTTGTGGTGAAAGACAATAAAATTGCGGAATATCGAGTGAACTTAAAAATCAGCTTCTTGGTGGAATAAGTTTCATTTTATTGATGTTAAAAACTGATCATAAAAAATCCCCGAAGTTCGGGGATTTTTGATTGAACGCGCTGAATTATTTTTCAGGTGTTTCACAGCTTTCATCATTACAGACAGGTGTAGGAGCAAGCTCAGGGAGTTCCGCAGCTTTGTCCATCACTTTTTTAAATACATCTTTCGGTTGAGCGCCTGCTAAAGCAATGCGTTGCTCAAATACAAAGAACGGTACACCCGTAACTTTAAGTTGATCGCGTGCTACTTCTTCGTCGTATTTGACGAAATCAGCAAATTCATCTGAGTCTAATAAGTCATCGACTTCAACAGGGTTTAGACCAATACGAGATGCAACATCTTCTAAGGTTTCACGTTCACCAATGGCCAAGCCTTGCGTCATATAGCTATAGAAGAAAGCTTCTTTGGCTTCACTGCCGAGACCTTTGCTTTGTGCAAGATGAATCAAGCGGTGCGCGTTGAAAGTATTGCCTGAATTGGCTTTTTGCCAGTTAAATTCAATACCTTCAGCTTTTGCCATTTCGGCAATATTGCGCTGCATTTCCTCTACTTCTTCAATACTGCGGCCATATTTTTGAGCTAGACGTTCAGTATTAGAAATTTCTAGGCGAGCGGGCGCATCTGCATCAAGTTGATAGCTATGCCAAAACACTTCAAGCTCTACACCCGATTCTTCGGCAGCAGCTTCAAGGCGTTTTTTCGCAATATAACAAAATGGGCAAACCACGTCTGACCAGATATCTACACGCATGGGAAATCTCTTTTCTATGTTCTGGGAAAATGATGGGGGCAAATCCTAAAATTTAAAGCCAAGCAATGCAATCCATTTTTGTTTCGATGGCGCAATGTCGATTTTTTTTTGATTTTGTTACAAGGATTGAATGAAGATTTGTCGAACGATTAATCCGTGATTAAACGTTTACCCAAACAAATCACTTCAACCTCTTCATAGCCCAATTGTTCATAAAAATTTTGTACGTCAATGTTGTCTTGGCGAATCAGTAATTGAAGTTTTGGGCAGCCTAAAGCAATTAAGCGTTTTTCTAATTGTTGAATGAGGGCGGTAGCGACGCCATTACGTTGAAAATGTGGATGTACGGCAAGATAATTGACCCAGCCTCGGTGTCCATCATAGCCACCCATGACAGTTGCAATCAGTTGATCATCTTTGACCGCCAACAAGAATAATTGATCACGTTGAGCCAATTTTCGAAATATATCAATTTCAGGGTTATTCCATGGGCGGGTCAGATCACACAGTTCCCAAAGTGCAATCACATCATCTAAATCAGATTCGAGATAGGGGCGGATAATAAACATAATTTTTATTTTAGCATGTATTTTGACCAATTTAGATTAGTCGAGTTTTGCAGACTTGATAAGTCATATTGAAAAATAAAAGCCATAAAAAAACGCTCCGAAGAGCGTTTTTTTAGTTCACTGTCAATTAAGCAGTTTTCACTTCAGGCTGAGCAGCTAACATATGGCCGTTCTCTTCGAAGTTGATGTGCCAAGACAATGCTTCACGTAGAAGGTGAGGTGTTTGACCACCTTTCGCACAAGCACGGTCGAAGTAATCATTTAATGCTGCACGGTAGCTTGGGTGAGCACAGTTGTCGATTACAGCACGAGCACGTTCACGTGGAGCAAGACCACGTAAGTCAGCAAGACCTTGTTCAGTAACCAAGATGTCAACGTCGTGTTCTGCATGGTCAACGTGAGAAGCAAATGGAACAACAGAAGAAATGTCGCCACCTTTTGCAATTGATTTAGTCACGAAGATCGCCAAGTGCGCATTACGTGCGAAGTCACCTGAACCACCAATACCGTTCATCATTTTTGTACCGCAAACGTGAGTTGAGTTCACATTACCGTAAATGTCAAACTCAAGTGCTGTGTTGATACCGATGATACCTAAACGACGTACAAGTTCTGGGTGGTTAGAAATTTCTTGTGGACGTAATACAAGTTTGTCTTTGTATTGTTCAAGGTTATTAAATACTTTTTCGCCATATTTCGCAGAAAGCGTAATAGAAGAACCTGAAGCAAATTTCATTTTGCCTGCGTCGATCAATTCAAATGTACAGTCTTGAAGTACTTCAGAGTACATGATCAAGTCTTCAAAGTTTGAATCTTTAAGACCAGTCAATACTGCGTTTGCAATTGAACCAATACCTGCTTGTAATGGACCTAGGTTTTTCGGTAAACGACCTTCAGCGACTTCTTTTTCAAAGAAAGCGATAAGGTGGTTTGCAATACCTTGAGTTTCATCATCAGGGGCAGTCACTGTAGATGGAGAGTCATGCAATTCGTTGTTAAATACGATACCTACGATTTTTGAAGGATCGATGTTGATTGCATGTGTACCAATACGTTCGTCAACATGAGTCAATGGAATAGCTTGACGTGTTGGACGATATGTTGGGATATAAATATCGTGTAAGCCTTCAAATGCTGGGCTTAAGTTGGTGTTGATTTCAACAATTACTTTTTCAGCAAAAATTGCGAAGCTTGCAGAGTTACCTACAGAAGTTGTAGGGATGATGCCACCATCTTCAGTGATCGCAACAGCTTCAATAATTGCTACATCAGGCTTTTTAAGCTGAAGGTTACGCATTTGTTCAACTGTTTCAGACAAATGCTGATCGATGAACATTACTTCGCCTTTGTTGATCGCTTTACGTAATGTATTGTCTACTTGGAACGGTAAACGACGAGCAAGAACACCTGCTTCAGTCAATTTTTTGTCCAAATCGTTACCCAAGCTCGCGCCAGTAATTAGGGTAATTTTAAGAGGATTAGCATGAGCCTGTTGAACCAACGCTAAAGGTACAGCTTTCGCTTCACCTGCGCGTGTGAAACCACTCATACCTACCGTCATACCATCCTGAATGAATTCAGCAGCTTTTTCTGCGCTGATAACTTTGTCGTGAAGGGCAGCTAAACGGATGCGATCTAAAGACATCATATACTCTCGTGAAATTCTCAAAACTGATACGGATTGTACCGATCAAAAAAGCCATTTTGCATCCCTGTTAGGCTAAGGTCTAATTTTTTGAAAAAATGTGGGTATAAGATTTTATTATGATTTATAAGTTGATGAATAATAAAGTTAAAAATACCAATGATTAAGGATTGAACAAAACTGTTCGTTGCTTTTTTGAACGCTTGTTAAAAGCGTTCAGTTAAACTTTGCTTAATTTTTTCCAATGGGCTGTTGTTTAATATTTCATCATTTTCGAGTTTTTGCAGTGGTAAAGAAATGATCGCTTCGAGTCCACCTTCTGCTCGATTGTGAATTGAAAGTTGACCTTCGTGAATATCCACAATACGTTTTACAATGGCTAAACCGAGTCCACTGCCTTGAATGGTACGTGCATCATTACCACGTACAAAAGGTTGCATCAGGTCTTCAATTTGGTCTTCAGGAATCCCTTCGCCATTATCGGCAACGCGAATTTGAATATGGTCACCTTCATATTCGGTAGACAGTTCAATCGGCTCGGCACCATAGCGTTTTGAGTTATTGATTAAGTTGCCTATTAGTCGTTTTAAGGACAGGCTACGTGCTTGAATAATCGGTAAGTCTTGGGGTTCAAAGCGAATATCTAAAGGTTTAAATTGAATCACTAATTCCTGCAATAGCGCATTTAAATCAGTATCTTGCGGAACTTCATCAGAGCCATCTCGCATATACGAAATGAACTGATTCAGAATTGCATCCATATCTTCAACATCGTAAATCAGACCTTCTTTTAGGAAGTCATCATCAGGCATCATTTCTGCGCTGAGTCGAATACGGGTCAGCGGAGTACGCAAATCGTGGGAAATACCGGCCAACATGATGCGACGATCACGTTCAGTTTGTTCCAGCGTGTAGACCATGTGGTTAAAGGCTTGGTTTACTTCACGGATTTCTTGCGGCCCATGGTTGGTTTCTAAATAAGGAGCAGTGCCTTGTTTACTATAGTTGTTTGCCGCATCTTGTAAACGTTTTAGTGGACGGTTGAGCTGACGAACCAAGGTTAAGATAATGATGCCAGCAATCAGCGGAATACCCAATAACCAACCTAAAATCAGCTCTGCGCTATAGTTGGCATAGGTTTTTAAAGGCTCGCGAACCCAGTTGCCATTCATTTCTGGAGTTTGAATCCAGATGCGTGGGTCAGGTTTAAATTGGAAATACACAGTCGCATTATCAATGCGCATTTCTTTGGCCAGTTTCTTTTCAATTTGATTGGTAAAGAACTCTGCAATGACTTTGTCTTTGACGTTGGGGAATTCTTTCGGATCGGTCACATATTCGATCCCGACACGGTTGCGCATCCAGTCG
Organism: Acinetobacter sp. YH12045; assembly: GCF_013419925.1. Taxonomy (NCBI): domain Bacteria; kingdom Pseudomonadati; phylum Pseudomonadota; class Gammaproteobacteria; order Moraxellales; family Moraxellaceae; genus Acinetobacter; species Acinetobacter sp. YH12045. The sequence continues at coordinate 257,610 of NZ_VOZE01000004.1, forward strand.
TCGACATCCACTTCGGCATTGTTATGAAAAATCCGTAAATCAGGATTGTTAATGATTTCAAGTTCGACCGCGAGGTAACGAGCATGTTGTTGAATTTCGGGTAAATAGAGTGTGCGCCAAAAGAACCATAAGGACATAAACAGGCTAAAAAACACCACAAATAAGACCAATACGGTGGTCCGCATGGCTGCAGAGCGGGGTTTGATTTTATCAAGGAAGCGTTCCCAAGGTGTCCGTTTTTTTTCGGAGTAGGTAACGTAGTCGGTAAATTCCTGTGGATCGATGGGTTCGAGTTTCACGCAGAATCCTTTAAGCAAATTTTTTGAAAGGCAGTTTTTATTCTTTGCGATGGAATCTTACTGCTGGAACGTTCTTTGGGAGGAGTTTGTTATGTTACTTTTTAAAAAAGTAACCAAAATTTTTGCCATTCGCTGAACTCGCGCACATTACTTTTATTCATTCAATTTCAAGTGGCTCGGACAGCAGCGAATGGCATTTCCGGACATGAGGTACGGTGACTCGATTCTCAGGTCTTATTTTATGGCTTATTCAGCACCATCTGGAACAAAGACATAACCTACGCCCCAAACGGTTTGAATATAGCGCGCACGTGCTGGGTTTTCTTCAACCAAACGACGCAGGCGAGAAACCTGAACGTCAATTGATCGTTCCATGGCTCCCCATTCACGACCACGAGCAAGATTCATTAACTTGTCGCGTGTCAGTGGTTCACGAGGGTGTTGAACTAATGCTTTGAGTACGGCAAATTCACCCGTGGTTAATGTGACGACTTGACCTTCACGGGTTAAGGTACGTGTAGATAGGTCGAGTGACCAAGGACCAAAAGACACCACTTCCATTTGTTGGCTTGGTGCGCCCGGAACTTCACGCACTTGGCGACGTAGGACCGCACGAATACGAGCTAATAGCTCATTCGGGTTAAATGGTTTTGGTAAATAGTCATCTGCACCGGCTTCAAGTCCTGCAATACGGTCTGAATCGCTACCACGAGCGGTCAGCATAATGATCGGGGTATCGATGCTAGATTGGCGCAGACGGCGGCAAATACTCAAGCCATCTTCAACAGGCAACATAAAGTCGAGCACAATCAGGGAAAAGAGTTCCCGCTGCAACAGACGATCCATCTGAGTCGCATCATGTGCGGTTTTGACCACAAAACCTTTATCTTCTAGGAAGCGTTGTAAGAGGGTGCGTAGACGCACATCATCATCGACAACCAGAATGCGTTCGACTCGGTCGGTTTCGGCTTGTACGGCATCTGTTTTTTCAGCAGGTACAACTAAACTCATGACGTGCTCCTTATTCTTTATTGTCATCGTAAACAAAAAGTCGATTTCACTTGAGTATACGATTCATTTATATAAATTTACTATGCTCTAAAGCAACAAATATTGCAGTTAAAATCAAGACATAGATACCAAATGTATACATGTTGTTCGAATCAGTTTGCTTGTCTGAGTCTCGCTAATTTGCTGTTTCATAGTCAGTTTCGTAAAAAAATGTGTATTTGAGATGAATTGGCATTAAAAACCACGAATAAATTTATAAAAACAATTGTGGATTTTATGGTCTTGGTCTTTATAATCATGGCTTTTAGAACTTATCCTTGCAGGGATCTAATACGATGACTGACTTAGTTCAGCAGTTGGCAAAAGAAATTGCCGTACGTCCAAATCAAATTGAAGCTGCCATCAAGCTCATTGATGAAGGTGCCAGTGTTCCATTTATCGCACGTTACCGTAAAGAAGTGACGCAAGGTCTGGACGATACTCAATTACGTCAGCTCGATACACGTCTGACTTACCTGCGTGATTTATTTGAGCGCCGTGAAAAGGTAATCGAATCTCTAAAAGAACAAAACAAGTTATCTGATGACTTACTTGCTCGCGTGAATGCAGCAGAAACGAAAAATGCTTTAGAAGAGATTTACGCGCCGTACCGTCCAAAACGTACCAGTAAATCATTTAAAGCCAAAGAAGCGGGTTTAGGCCCAATCGCTGAAAAAATCTTTAATGAAGCGGTTGATCCAACCGAAGCTTTAGCTGGTTTTAGTCATGAAGATTATTCAGATGTTGAAAGCCAATTAGACGCGATTCAACACATTTTAATTGATGACTGGGCACAAAATATTGCATTAACCACTGAGCTAAAAGCGACATTTGCGAAAACTGCAGTGTTGAAAAGTTTAGTTGCAAGTGATGAGAAAAAGGAAGTCGGTAAAAAATTCCGTGATTACTTTGATTTCTCTGAAAGCTTAAACAAAGTCCCTTCACACCGTTTACTGGCGATGCTCCGTGGCCGTCAAGAAAATGTCTTGGGCTTAAAAGTCGATGGTGAAGATGAAGCACCATTGGTTCGTATTGAAACTGAATACAATATAGAAACAGCTCAGCCACAAGCGCGTGCAGATTTTTTAAAACAAACTGCAAAATTGTTCTGGCTCGGTAAAGTTCGTCCTGCCATTGAACATTCATTATTGACTGAAAAACGTTTGGCTGCTGAAGCTGAAGCGATGGATGTCTTTGCTGAAAATCTACGTCATTTATTACTTTCTGCTCCTGCAGGCGCGCGTTGCACATTGGGTGTAGACCCAGGCATCCGTACGGGTGTGAAATTGGCTGTTGTGAATGCATCAGGTGATGTTCTTGCACATAGCACGATTTACCCATTTGCTCCGAAAGAAGACAAAGCTGGTTCAGTTGCTGAACTTGCGCGCCTTTGCCGCGAATTCAATGTTGAATTAATTGCGATTGGTAATGGTACTGCAAGCCGCGAAACTGAAGCGGTTGTGGCTGAAATGATGGCTGCGAATACGGATTTGAATTTGATTCGTGTGTCTGTCTCTGAAGCGGGTGCATCTGTTTATTCAGCATCTGAATTGGCATCTCAAGAATTGCCAGAGCTAGATGTATCTATTCGCGGTGCAGTGTCGATTGCTCGTCGTTTACAAGATCCATTGGCGGAGCTTGTGAAAATTGATCCGAAATCGATTGGTGTAGGTCAATACCAACATGACGTGAACCAAACCGGTTTGGCAAAAACGCTAGAAGCGGTTGTGGAAGACTGTGTGAACTCAGTAGGTGTCGATGTCAACACTGCATCATCTGCAATTTTGGGTTATATCGCGGGTCTAAACAAAGCGATTGCACAGCAAATTGTTGAATTCCGCAAAGAAAATGGTCGTTTTGATAACCGTCAAAGTTTGAAGAAAGTACCTCGTTTAGGCGAACGTACCTTTGAACAAGCAGCAGGTTTCTTACGTATTCAAGATGGTTCTGAACCATTGGATGCATCTGCAGTTCACCCAGAGTCATATGACTTGGTGGCAAAAATTGTGGAAGCAAAAGCGACGACTGTAAAAGATATTATTGGTAATACTGAAATTATCCGTCAGATCGATGCAGCAGCATTTGTAAATGATCAATTTGGTTTGCCAACGATTCAGGACGTTTTATCTGAACTTGAGAAACCAGGTCGTGACCCGCGTCCAGAGTTCCGTACGGCGAAGTTCCGTGAAGACATCACTGAAGTGGCGCAGTTGACTGAAGGTTTACAGCTTGAAGGTGTGGTTACGAATGTGACGAACTTCGGTGCATTCGTGGATGTGGGTGTACACCAAGACGGTTTAGTGCATATTTCTGAACTTGCAAATGAATTTGTTGCAGATCCGCACAAAGTCGTGAAACCAGGTCAAATTGTTCAAGTTCGTGTCTTGAATGTCGATGTTGAACGTAACCGTGTCAACTTGTCTATGCGTGCAGAAGGTGCTGCTGCAGCGAAACCACAACGTCAACCACGTCGTGACAATGCGCAGCAAGAACAACGTGGTGAGCGTAAGCCACATGCGAAACGTCCACAGCATGCCCGTCCGCAAGGCGACCGCCCACAAGGTCATAAAAAACCTCAAGCAGCGAAACCACAAGAAAATAAAATTGGTGGTTTAGGTGCGTTGTTATTGCAAGCAGGGATTAAAGGTTCGAAGTAATCTTTAACTGTTAAAAAAACCTCCCATTTGGGAGGTTTTTTTATTTGTCTAAAAAATATTCCATACGAAGAAAAAATATGATATTTTCCAATTTAATAAAAATTATTTAGGGTATATAATGGGAAATGATTCTAATGACCACTCTAAAGAAAAACGATTGTATTTTCTTCAGCATTTGGTTAGAGAATTTTCAGATCATTTTGCGATTGATTTAGAGCAAGAGTTATTAGCTGTTGAGGGGCGAATTAAGGAACTTAATAGCTCAATTGAGCACAAATTGTTTCAGGCTCGAGCAACAGGTAATCTTTCTTATTACCATGGGATGAATTTATTAAAGAAAGTATGTGCTAAGTACGGTATTCCGTTCTTTATCGAATCAACTAATGGGCGAAAAGGCGGAGAGTATGGATTGGCAAAGACGAGAAATTTTGTTGTTGCATATTCTAATAATCCCGAAATAGCACAAACTCGAGCAGATTATCAAAAATACTATTCATCCTTAAACGCTGAATTAACCTTACAAGGTGTTCTTGATTTTTGTGAGCAGGCTGAGGATGGCAGTGTATTTACTGATGATGAAGATAAGTTCTTTGTGACTGTGGGGATAAAAAGAAATTCCCAAAATGATGCAAGTTTAGTATTCAATGTTCCAAATGCTGATGGCTTTAAACATTATGTTTTTTTCTTAGAGGAAATCATTGAAGTTTATAACATCATGAATAAAGAAGGTTCTTCTTTCAGATTGGATGAGAAAGAATCAGAGGTAGCATTGAAACAAAAATGGAAGACAAATTTTGAATAGTTTGTCTTCTATATAGGAGACAAATGATGCGTGGAGTCATGCAATTTAATGGTAAACGCCTGACCCAAGCTCTACATGCAAGATGTATGACACAGACATCTTTAGGTGAGTTAATTGGATATAGTTCAGGTACAGTCTCAAAATGGATTAAGGGGCAGCAGTTACCAGAGGCTTATGCTCTTACTCAAATGAGCAATGTTTTAAAGTTTCCTGAAAATTGGTTCTTGAAGAAAGATTTGGATACAGGAAGTCAAGTATCTTTCTTTAGATCTAATGCTACAGCTACTCAGCTTTTGCAAAGGAAAGCAGAAGCCCATCTTGAAATTACATTTGAAGCATCTGCTTACTTAGAGAATTGGGTGAATTTACCTAATGTTTTCTTTCCCAAAATATTGAGTAGAGAAGAATCTTTTTTACTTACACCTAGTGAAATTGAAAAAATTGCAACCGAATATCGTGAAATATGGGGATTGGGTAATACACCAATTTCTAATTTAATTACGCTATTAGAAAATGTTGGTGTGATTGTTATTCGCGAGGATTTAGGTGCAACCTCTATGGATGGTGTATCTAAATGGATTTTGGGACGCCCATATGTTTTGATTTCGAGTGACAAGGCGAGTGCGTGTCGAAATAGATTTGATTTAGCTCATGAACTTGCACATTTGATTTTGCATGCGAATTTGACTGCAGAAGATTACAAACTGCGATATAAAGAAATAGAGAAGGAAGCACATCTCTTTGCTTCGTGTTTCTTATGCCCTGCAGATGGTATTGCCTTTGATTTATATAGCCCGACTTTAGATTCTTTACTTGTACTGAAAAGAAAATGGAAAGTTTCAGTCGGTGCATTAATTATGCGTGGCGTAAGTCTTGATATTATTTCTGCTGATTTATCTACACGCTTGTGGCGAAACTATAGCTATCGTAAATGGCGAATGGGTGAGCCACTAGATGATGTAATTCAGCCAGAAATACCTACACTACTGAGTAAAATGGCAAAGCTTTTAATATCCGAAAATATTTTTAAAAAATCACAATTGAAGCAAGATTTAGCTATGTTGGATGAGGATATTGAAATCCTATTTGGTCTACCAAAGGGATATATGTCAGAGGACTTTGGTACGATCGTGAGTTTAAAAAATTCTGCTAACAGAAGGGAAAGTAGCATACGTTATTTGGATGATGAAAATAAGATTATACAGATGCGAAGAAATAGAGAAATTTCTTAAAAAAAACCTCCCATTTGGGAGGTTTTTTTATTTCTTTTAAGGCCTATCAAAGATAAATGAGCTGAATCTTAAACTTCGCAATAAAGTGTAAAAATCACACAAATCACGTATCAAAAAACACTATAGAATCGTTCGATTGTCAGACAATATAAGTCACGCCATAAAGTGGTTACAAACTTTAGGCTTTACATACTTACATCTAATTATTTGATATTTATTATAAACGGTAAAATGATGACATCTAAAATTGAACGACATCGATTTCATATTCACGACTTTTTATCTGGAACAGTGGTATTTCTCGTGGCTTTACCGCTATGTCTAGGCATTGCATTGGCCTCTGGCGCACCGATTCTTTCTGGCATTATTGCTGGCATTGTCGGTGGTATTTTAGTTGGAGCACTGAGTGGCTCACATATCAGTGTTGCAGGGCCAGCAGCAGGTTTAACAGCAGTCATTTTAGTACAGCTTGAACTACTCGGCGGCAACTATGCCGCCTTTTTATTGTGTATTGTTTTTGCCGGTATTTTACAGATTGGATTTGGCATATTTCGGCTCGGTTTCTTTGCCAACTTTATTCCGAACAATGTCATATTGGGTTTATTGGCAGCCATCGGGCTGATCTTGATTGGGAGTCAAATACCTTATCTATTTGGTTTGAATCAATTTTCATGGTCAGTGCTGTGGCAGTCACAGCCGCTCAATTTGCAATGGGATATCGGTGCTGTTCTGATCGGTATCGGTAGCCTTGTCCTGATGTTGCTTTGGGAGCATAGCCCTTGCAAAAAGTGGGTTTTGCCTTCGGCCTTGGTTGCTGTCGTTCTTGCTGCACTGTGCAATGCCGTGTTGGTACTTAGTGGTTCGCCTTTTGCAGTTCATCCATCGAACCTCATTCAACTTCCAAACCTTTGGGAGCAGCCACAAAATGTGATGATCTTTCCAGATTGGACCGCTTTAAATAATCCTCTGATTTATACGGGCGCTGTCACTTTGGCGGTCGTGGCGTCATTAGAAACTTTATTGAATTTAGAAGCAGCAGATAAATTGGATCCGCATAAGCGCTCTTCACCCCCCAACCGAGAGTTATGGGCGCAAGGCATCGGCAATGTCGTTTCGGGTGCTATAGGCGGGATGCCGCTAACTTCAGTAATTGTTCGTAGTTCTGTCAATGCCAGTGCTGGAGCTAAAAGTAAATGTTCTGCCATCTTTCATGGCGTATTGCTCTTGTTTGCCGTACTGTGTTTAGTGCCTTTGATGAACATGATTCCGCTTTCAGCATTAGCCGCAATTTTAATCCTCACTGGGTTTAAACTGACACATCCCAAATTGTTTAAACAGTTGTATTTAAAAGGTTGGAAACAATTTATTCCTTTTATCATTACCTTACTGGCGATTTTATTCACAGACTTATTGCTCGGAATCTTGATTGGTTTAGCCAGTAGTGCGGCCTTTATTTTATACGCCAATTTTAATAAGGGACTGAAGGTGTATAAAGAGCATCATTTACATGGGGTGATTACACGGATTGAATTGCCTTCACAAGTCAGTTTTCTCAACCGTTCGGCATTAATATCTGCATTGGAACATATCCATCGGGGCGAACAAGTGGTGATTGATGCCACACATGTGAGCGATATGGATGCTGATATTTTCCAGCTTATTCAAGAGTACCAGCAGGAAAAGGCAGCACAGCGTAAAGTGCAAGTGCAGTTGATTGGTTTCAAGGCACACTATGCCGATGCGCAGGAGGCGGCATTAGATATAGATATTAGTACCGCAGCTTTACAGCAACGTTTGAACCCAGAGACCGTGCTCGCTTTGCTTAAAGCAGGCAATGAACGTTTTGTACAAAATGAGCGTTTACAACGAGATATCTATCGGCAACTGCGGGTGACCGCAGAAGAAGGACAGCATCCGATTGCGGCAGTGTTAGGTTGCATGGATTCTCGTGCGCCGACTGAAATGATCTTTGATGTTGGAATTGGTGATTTATTTAGTTTACGTATAGCGGGGAATGTCGCGGGGCAAAAAGTTTTGGGTTCATTAGAATTTGCCTGCGAAGCCAAAGGCGCCAAAGTGATCGTGGTGCTTGGTCATACGGACTGTGGTGCGGTTAGCAGTGCTTGTCAGTTGCATTTAGCTGGTCAATCGATTCAGAGCCTGACGCGTATGCCACATATTCAATATGTGCTGGGGCCACTCAATGAGTCTGTATCGCGTGTTGCCGAATTGATGCAACCACAAACGCTGAGTCCGGCATTTTTAGAGCAAGTGACGCAAATGAATGTGCATTACAACATCCGCTATATTTTGCAAAATAGTGAAGTGCTACAGCAGTTGGTGCAAGAAGGTAAAGTGGCGATTGTTGGTGCAGTGTATGATGTAAAAACTGGACGGGTTAATTTCTTCGGATAAATAAAATCCGATGACATAAAAAGGATCATCATGAACACATGATGATCCTTTTTATTGAACTAAAATACATTAGCGAATCATCGGTACAATCCAACTGGTAATGATCAGCAAAATACCGAAATGTCCCAATTTACGGGTGACATATACCAATTTTGACGGCTTTTGTTCCAATTGTTTCGCATAGTCTTCGATGCTAATGCCTTGTTTTGCATTACTGGTAAATAAAAACACCGCCAAATCGATACAAATTAAAATGGTACCGACATCTGCTACCACTTCCATTAAATCGTATTGGCCGCTGATCAAGGCGGTTGACACTTGATAAACAAGGAAAAGTGCAAAAGCGATGCAGGCATACTGCAAAACAGTTAAAAATATCCGCATAAATCTATACTAAATAAGCTCAAAATTCTGAAACAGGATTATAGCGTCCCTCGCAAGAGATTACTGTAACGCTTAGAGTGCTTGCATGACTGCTGGGAAATGTTGCTTTTCAACCAACTCCAAAAACTCATCGCCCATACGCTGACTTTCAGCCACACATTGATTCCACATTTTAATGCGTTGTTGGTTGTCTAAGCCTTTGAGGGTAAAGTCTTTACGATCAGGCAGTCGGCCAAGCGGCAAGCTTGCAAGGTATTCTTGTGAAGGTGACAGCAACAGGGTACGCGCCTGATTTTCAGGATTGGCTTGGCGTTTAAATAATTTATCAAACCAACCTGGGGTGATGCTATCCGTGAAATGCGGATACAGCACGATGCCCTGACTTTGGAAGGGTAGGTCAATATGATAGTCAATCAGGCCGCCATCGCGGTAACTGCCTTGTGGCGCATCAGGGATATCACGTATCGCGGCCATGACACCGGGGATAGATGCAGAAGCCATAAGCCACGGCATGACACTGTCTTGAGTCAATGCATGGTAATGCGTGGTAAAGCCATCATCCGCCACAGTAAATTGATGACCTGACACAGGCTGACTAATCACACGCTGCATGAAATAACGACTGTGTTTACGTGCAAGCGCTGTCGTGCCCACGATCCCTGCGACAGAGGCTAACAGCGGCAGGGCTTTATCACTTTGGAAAATATGCTGAGCTTTGACTGAAAGCACAGTGAGGTGATAATCAGGATGATTAACCAGTGCAGCTTCTTGACCTTGAATCAAATCGATCAGCATGCCACGACACACATCGCTGACTTCTTGACGACTCATCTTTTTATGAAAGCTCAGATTGGTATACAGCTCAGAGAGGCGTTTCGTGCCTTCGATAGCTCCCCAAGCAGCAATACTGGCAAAGCGCCAACTGCCAATCGATGAACCAATTAAAGTACGCTTTTGTTGCGCACGTGGCAAAAAGTCAGCAAAAATCGCCTGATCTAAACCTTGAATACCAATGCCTTTCGGGCCACCAGCAGCACCGGGCAGGATATCCACTTGAGCAGCGTTTAAACCTTCTTGTTCAATCAGTTGGCGTGCTAAATGGCCAGCACGGATATTGAGCGCAGGCGGTTTTTTTTGCAAAATTTGAGTCATGGCAGTCGCTTAAAATACAGTCGTAGAATTATTCTAGTGCGTTTTTGCACAGACCCAATGGCTGAAACTTACGACAAATGACTTCTCAGTCATATCAGGGTATCACTCAGGAATGCTGTAATAATTGTTCATTATGCCGATGCAATTGAAACAAACTGAGGCAGACGATTGCCCATGTCGCCATTGGAAAGACCGCCCAAGCAAATAGATTAATGATAAAAACCACGGCCCCAGCTAATAACCAATAATTTAACCCGGCCATGAGTTTTTGCTGTGGCAAACAAAGTAGGAATAAACAGGGAAGTGCATTAAAGAGAATGATCCACCAAAATGCAGCGCTATGTTGCATCCGATACAGGATGGTGTTGGCTGACGGTTGCCAGTTTAGAAAAGGCATGTGCATATTTAATTGAACCAACACATCAAGCAGGGTCGAAAAACTATATAGCAATGCAGTGGCGCACGCTCTGAGTGGATTTCGACCATACAGTACCCCTAAATAACTGTATGACATGGCGTTCAGCCTTATTTAAATTTTTTGTTCTTATGGCTTTAAGCCCTTTATTGTCAAAGGGCTTAAAGGAGCTATGGATACAACATATTGTTTAAATACAAAGATTATTTAAACACACGCCAAATGGCAAGTAAGCTTGAAAGTGCAATTAATACGATGGAAACGTACCATGGCGCAATTATCGCAATGGAGAGGAAGATGGCCATAACACTGCCAAAGACCCAACTACGCTTTTGCTGATGTTCCATTTGCAAGCGCATGCTTTGCAGTTCATTGAGTTGTTTAGCATGCCAAGCCGACTGATTTTTTAAACCATTCAGGCTGTCGATCATCAGCGTTGGTAAATCTTGCGCACCTAAAAGTAAGTCTGGAATTTTTTGTCCGAGTTCTTTTAAGTTTTTTTGCGGATTCATTTGCGCTTTAATCCAATCGGTGAGGATTGGTTTTGCTAAACTCCAAATATCCAATTCAGGATAGAGATCAGTTCCTAAGCCTTCGACATGGACCAAGGTTTTGAGCAGCAACATCAGTTGTGGCGGAATCTCTAAATGGAAACGACGCGCAATATCCATCACTTGAATCAGAATGCCGGCGAAGTCCAATTCATGCATTGGTTTAGAGACCATTGGGCCAACAGTGCGACGCATTTCACGTGCTAAGGCATCTTGATCTGTACCCGGTGGAATCCAACCCGCTTGATGCACGATTTGAATCAGCTGCATAAAGTCGCTGTTCATAACCGCAAGTAGCATGCGTGCTACGGTCATTTGGTCGTGCTTTGAAAGCTCACCCATAATCGCGCAGTCCAAGGCAATAAAGCGTGGATTGCTAGGATTGATGGTTTCGACAAATACATTACCCGGATGCATGTCTGCATGGAAGAAGTTGTCGCGGAACACTTGGGTAAAGAAAATGGTGAGCCCTTTTTCGGCTAAATCTTTACGATCCATGCCCAAACGATCAAAGGTCACAATATCTGAAATAGGCACACCGGTAATACGTTCTTCGACCATTACATCACGGCTGTCCATGTAGACTTCAGGCACGTACATCATGCTTGAACCGGTGAAGTAATGACGCATACGACGGGTGTTATCCGCTTCTAAAGTCAAATCCAATTCATTGAGAATAATTTGACGGTAGTCCTGAATAATTTCAGATAAATGCAGGGCACGAGCGGCTTCTAGACGTTTTTCAAGGAACTGACCAAGCCACTCTAATATTTCAAAATCTTCCAGAATTTGATTGCGAATATTTGGGCGAGTCACTTTTACCACGACTTCACGGCCATCATACAGGGCAGCAGTATGCACTTGTGCAATAGATGCTGCGGCTAATGGTTGCTCGTCAAAGCGTGCAAATAAGGTATTCACATCCGCTTTGAGTGATTCCTGAATGCGCATTTTGGCAACGTCATTCGAAAAAGGTTTTACACGGTCTTGTAGTAGTACCAATTGCTGTAAAACTTCAGGTGGAATCAAGTCACGACGGGTAGACAGTAATTGCCCCATTTTAATGGCCAGCGGGCCCATCTCTTCCATGGCTTCTTTGAGCTTGAGCGGATTTTTACGCTCACGGCTTGACCATGCCGCAGGGTGCATGCGAATGAGAGAAAGAATATGACGGGCTTTTTCCGGTAATTCTTCCGCAGGAAACAACGTGTCGAGTCTATAGTGCGCAGCGATGCGCCAAAGGTCGAGTAAACGTGAAACGTGCGGAATCATATGTGCAATTACCTAGTCTTAAGTGTTGTCTTGTAATGAGTCAATTTGGCTGTGCAGCTGCTGAATTTTTGCTTCTGCACGGTCCAGATTTTGATTCAAAATTCGTGTGTCTTGATTCAGGTCATCCATCTGCCAACGTGGGGCAAACAAGCCGGAATCTTCTTTTAACGCGTCTTCAGCAAAGAACAAATGGCTTTGTAAAGTACGTTTGAGATATTTGGGGGCAAGTTGCAACTTACCAATTTCATGTGCAAGGCTTGGACCTATCCAAGGGCTTAAATGCGAAGCTAAATCGGGCTCAGCTTGCTGCATAATGCGTTGGATATCCTGCAATAAATGATAATCACCTTGCAATGGGATATTGCCGATATCTTCAGCCAACAGCAGTTTAAGGAGCTCGACGACCGTTTTGACATGCAAGGTCGCCGTTGCTTCGGTCGTACTTGACTGCTGCTCGTAAGGGCGTTGCTCAAAGATAGATGCGGTTTCAGAGTGTCCTGTTGGCGTCGGTTCTAAGCGAACTTTCTGATTGTCAAAAAACACATCCACCGACAACTGTGGTGAGTCGATCACCACACGAAGCATTTTGCCTTGCAATTCATTCAGTTGGATGCGAGTAATAGCATCCAGATCAATGAAATGATGAATTAAGCGTTCAACTGCACCAAGTGCGAGAATCGACCACATAGTTCAGCCTGCAGTATTAAAGTTTGAAACCACGATGTACGGCTACGATACCACCCGTTAAGTTGTGATAATCACAGTTTTGGAAGCCTGCATTTTCCATCATACCTTTAAGAGTACGTTGGTCTGGGTGCATACGAATTGATTCTGCAAGGTATTTATAACTTTCAGAGTCATTTGCTACGATTTTTCCCATAATTGGTAATGCAGTGAATGAGTATAAGTCATACAGTTTTGAGAATGGTTCAAATACCGGTTTAGAGAATTCTAAAATCAGTAAACGACCACCTGGCTTAAGAACGCGGTACATTGCAGCAAGAGCAGCATCTTTGTCAGTCACGTTACGTAGACCAAATGAAATGGTTAATAGGTCAAAACTGTTGTCTGCAAAAGGTTCTAAAGTTTCAGCATTGGCCAAAACGAAATCGACATTGGTACAACCAGCATCAATGAGGCGGTCACGACCGACATTGAGCATCGATTCGTTAATGTCTGAAAGCACCACATGACCTGTCGGACCAACTTCACGACTGAACACTTTAGCAAGGTCACCTGTACCGCCTGCAATATCCAGTACGTGCTGACCGCGACGAACACCTGACATGTTAATGGCAAAACGTTTCCATAGACGGTGAATACCAAATGACATTAAATCATTCATGATGTCGTATTTCGCAGCCACTGAGTGGAAAACTTCCGCGACTTTTTGCGCTTTGTCTTCGCTGCTCACGGTCTGATAACCAAAGTGTGTAGTTGGCCCAACATTACCTGTGTTCGCGCCACGTGGCAGATTATATTTGGGTACTGAACCTGTCACAGGTGTGTCGGTCAGACGTTGTTCTAAAGATTGTTGCTGACCTTGCGCTGTCCCTTGTGGTAAAGGTTCAGTTAAGAATGGACTCGCTTTGTCTGTATTTTGTGCCGACTCAGGTGTAGGGACAGGCGTTTGATTCTCGTTAGACATTAGAGTCACTCCTAACTTATAAATAGGGTTAATGTTACTTTGTAAGCATGATGACAGATTCTCTGTTGTTATACAGCAGTCATTTGCATTTGTTGTGAATAATATACAGAAAAAATAAGGGGCTGCTGTAATTGCTTTGCAAAACCCCTATAAAAAATCTGAATTCAGCCTTGAACGCCCTGTTTGTTTTATATCAAATGTGGGCTGAATGGGGATGATAATTTTGTTAGGCCGCAGGCTGAAACGGGTTCGGGTCTCCAGCATGTACACGGTCAATGATTTGACGTTCTACAGTGGTAAATTCACGCACAAATTTTTCTGCTGACTTAAGTGGTTTCATTGCGAGAAAGCCATCTTGCATAAAGTCATACATCACTTCGAAGTTATATTTTATTGCTGCACCTTTGCACATCTTAAAGGCGGTATAGACCATAAATGAGCGCATATATTTATCTAAATTACGACCTAAATCGTCCAATAGTTGCAGCTGTAACATACGGTCCTTGCCCTGATCGAGCTTAAGATAAGTCTGGCGCATCATTTCATCGGTTAGGGGCAGATTGGATGGATAATCTTCTAATAATTGCATGGCCACTTGTTCATCAAGCTGTACGGCTAAAATGGCAAGTTGTACACCCGAAGTACCAGTCTTTATAGCATTGTCTGGAATCAATTTTTCAGCTTTGTGTGCATAGCGCGTGAGACGAGCAATTTGTGCTGCTAATGCATCAAAATCAGGACCGCCATATAAACGATTAATAAAATATTCAGACATCAGCACATTGTGTTTTTCAGCAAATTGTATGGCATGTGTGCGTTGCATACGCTGTTTTTGCCACTGCTGGACATCTTGTAAACGCTGTAAAATTTCTGGCTTTTTGTGGTAGTTCAACTGGTAATACAGTTCAAGTAAATCATCTAATACTGCAAGTTTGGACATTGAGTGTCTCAATTATTTTTTAGATCTTTGAATCTTAGTTGGTGTTGGAGCTTAGGGCTATGACAAAGTGACGAAATTACAGGTCAATCTGAGTCAGTTTGTTGCAGAAACGGTCATATTTTCCATTTCAGCATATACATGAAAGCATTGTTGTGTGATGAACGGCATGGTTATACTCAAAACAGAATAAAACCAAGGGTCCGCCATGAGCTTAAAAGAAACAGAATTTCAATTGATGGATGAAGAACAACTCTCGGTTGAGCTAATTGAAGCGCAATATCAACTGAAAAATACCAGCCGTCAGCCTAATGCCAAAAGTGTGTTGATTTTAGTCAGCGGAATAGAGCTTGCGGGTAAGGGGGAGGCCGTCAAACAGCTCCGTGAATGGGTCGATCCACGTTACTTAAGGGTGAAAGCGGATGCCCCGATCATATTTAATCCAAAACAAACCTTTTGGCAGTCTTATGCACGGTTTATTCCTGCCGAAGGGCAAATCATGGTGATGTTTGGAAACTGGTATAGTGATTTGCTCAGTACCGCCATGCATGTGTCAAAACCTTTGGATGAAACCTTATTTGATGAATATGTCGAGAACATGCGGGCTTATGAACGAGACCTAAAAAATAATCATGTCGATGTGATTAAGGTCTGGTTCGATTTATCTTGGAAATCTTTACAAAAACGTTTGGATGAAATGGACCCGAGTGAAGCGCGTTGGCATAAATTGCATGGTTTAGATTGGCGCAATAAAAAACAATATGACAACTTGCAACGTTTACGTCAGCGTTTTAGTCATGACTGGATCATTATCGACTGTGAAGATGAGCAAGTCCGTGATCAGCAATTTGCACAGTATATTTTACGCACTTTAAAACATTGTCCAACACATGAAACTAAAGCGGTAGGGCGTTGGAAACAAGCCAAAACACCACAGGCTTTATTGGAGCCAAGTACAGCCGTCGCTGATGAAGCCGATTATAAAAAAGAATTAAAAAAATTAAGCCGTAAGGTGGCTGAAGCTTTACGTTTTGATTCACGCAACGTGGTGATCGTGTTTGAAGGGATGGATGCCGCAGGGAAAGGCGGAGCAATTAAACGTATTGTTAAAAAGTTAGACCCACGCGAATATGAAATTCATACCATAGCAGCACCTGAAAAATATGAACTACGCCGTCCTTACTTATGGCGCTTTTGGAATAAAATTGTCCCTGAAGAGAAAATCACGATTTTTGATCGCAGTTGGTATGGTCGTGTTTTGGTTGAGCGGATTGAAGGATTTGCTAATACCGTTGAATGGCAGAGGGCATATGATGAAATTAATCGCTTTGAAAAGGACCTATATAACACTCAAACGGTTGTCATCAAGTTCTGGTTAGCCATAGATAAGGATGAGCAAGCTGCGCGGTTTAAAGCCCGCGAAGAAACCGCGCATAAACGTTTTAAAATTACTCCAGATGACTGGCGGAATCGTGACCGTTGGGATGACTATCTCAAAGCTGCTGCAGATATGTTGCAACGCACGAATACAGAATATGCGCCGTGGCATGTGATTGCGACCAATGATAAGCATAGTGCTCGTTTACAAGTGCTAAAAACGATTTTAGCGCAGTTGAAAGCAGATTGATTTTATGAAAAAAGCCACGCAATTCGTGGCTTTTTTCTTCATTTTCAAAACTCGCTTATTTTCAGATTTACTTCATCTTTAGATCTATGGTTTAAATCACTTTGATTCTTAAATCTTGTTGATGCGCTATACATCGTTTCGTTAACCATTGTTAGGCGTTGGGACAGGTTGGTTCGGAAATTTCTGTTGAATACGCTTCGCCAATTGGTAGCTTTCTTCTACATGGGTTTCAGCGACTTTTTTCATCACAATATAACCCAAACTGGCTGCCACCAATTGTCCACCTAATGGAATAAATTTAGTGACTTGTTTGGTAATATATTTTGCTGCAATGTTATTTAGCGATTTTTTCATCGCGGTTCGTGCAACCACTAAACCAGAAAATTCGACACCACGTTTACGCAGTTCTGTCCAATGAATTTGTTTGGTTTTTGGATCATACACACTAATTTGATCTGGCGCTAAACCAAAACGCGCATTAATTTCTGGAATGAGCTGTGACAAAATTCCGACGTCAATCACCACATCCAAAAATGGCACAGGAATAATGGCTGCACCTGCTGAAAAATAAGCACGTTTTTTGACGAGCTCTAAGCATTCAGCGCGAATAATGTCCAGATTTAAGTTAGGGTCGATGGAATCAGGAATGTTATCAATTTTCATAAGCAGATACCCTTGATACTGGATTGGTTTTTTTCTCATAAAGTATCATTAAGATACTTGTTTAAAAGCATTTTTTGCAATCTATTCTCTTGTCAAAGTCGCATAGACAGCCCAAGATGTATAGTAAATAATCATTGTTGTTTTGTAGTAGTTGGTCACTCAGGCTGTAAAGGTAATCCATGGCAATACATGTAATTCAGAGTCAAAGAATCGAAGTTTTGGTGGATTGTCTAATCAAAAAATTGAAATCAAATCAGTCGACTAATGCATTATCTGTCTTGCAAGAACGGCATATCGTGGTACCGGATCAAGCCATTGCAGCATGGTTAGAAAAACAAGTTGCTGAAAAAATCAGTATTAGTGCCAATATTAAGCATCATCGTAAAATTTTAGGGTTGCAGTGGAAAGCCTACGATTGGGCCTTGCCGAACAAACAAGACCGTGAGCGAATTAAAGGTATCAACATGCCGCCATTGATTATGCAGTGGCGTATTTATAATGCTCTAGCTGGGTTTATTGCGGCTGATAAGTTTGATGCTGCTCAGATTCCGACAGACGTGCAGCCCTTAGTTCAGCGTATTTTTGACAGCACAGCACAACTCTCAGATCGAAAAAAACGTGAGCAAAAGCGCCAAGAAATGTTGTACTGGATCGCTGCTCAAGTCACCCGGCTTTTTACTAACTACATGGCCTTTCGTGGCAGTTGTATTCATACCCCTGATGAAGGTGTTGAGCAATGGATTTGTCCACATTGCGATACCGACTGGCTAAAAGCGTGGAGTCATAATCAGCCATTAAATATTATGCAACTCACAGGTCTGAAACCTGAACAAGCTGATGAATATTTACCGACGCAGGCTCGACAACTAGAGCAGTGGCAGCGTTGGCTGTGGCATCAAGTATTCAAAAAAGATTTTAATGACCGTCAGGAAATAGACAATAAATTTTGGTTTGCTTTGGCGCATGCTGAGCAAAATCGGCAGCAGCAGTTTGATTTGGATGCTGAGGATGATGAACGCGATGATGATGAGCGTCATCAAACCTATAACGGTTTACCTGAACAGATTTTCGTCTTTACTACCTTAGAACTACCACCTGCACAACTCAAATTTTTATATCGTTTGGCGGCGTATACCGAAGTACATTTGTTGTATTTCAACCCATCGCGTGAGTATTGGGTAGACATGGTCGATCCAGTTTGGAAAGATCGTTATAACCTAAAATTACAACAGCGTTATATTGAGCGAAATCCCAATGTCAGCACGGCACAAATTCAGGCCTATCTGAGTACAACCAATGCGGAATTTCGTGAATCACAGCATTCATTATTGACTCGTTTAGGCAAACGTGCGCGGGATAACTTTGCATTATTGGTGAATATGTCTGGTGGCGAAGGCTGGGAAGATATTTTTTCAGATACTGAGCCGACAACGCTGCTCGCTCAAATTCAATATGACATCATGACTTTAGAAGAGCCCGAACAGCATCAATATGCACTCGCGGGTTCAGATGAATCGATTCAATTTCATGTCTGTCATTCTAGCCTGCGTCAGTTAGAAGTTTTACGTGAGCAGTTGGTACATTGGTTGGCCGAAGGCTCGGAACAAGAGCCACGCTATCCGAGTGATATCTTGGTATTGGTGCCAAATTTAAAAGAACTGGAACCGCATATTCGGACGGTCTTTTCGACGACTCGAGGCATGGGTCGCAGTGCTGTGGATTTACCTTATATCCCAGTAAAAATTGCAGGAGTGGTTAGTCAAGATATTCAAAATGCATGGAAAGCCTTTGTTGGACGCATTGAAATTAGCCAAGGTCGTTTTACCGCAGAAGATTTTCACGATTGGTTGAATTTGAATGCGGTGCAAGAACTGTATCAGCTCGACCATGTACAAATGGAACGTATGATGGAACTGCTAATTCAAGCCGGTTTCCGTCGTGGTTTAGATGAACAGCACATGTTGGCTTATTTGTCTGAGCAAGACCGAGATTATCGTTATACCTTTAAATTTGCTTTAGACCGTTTGGCGTTAGGGATTGCGATTCCACAGCATGCCGTATTTGAGAATACTTTAAGTTTCGCAGGGGTGCAGAGTAGTGATTTTGAGTTGGTGCAAACCTTAATTCAGATCTATCAAGATATCAGTGCGCGTCGAGATTGGCTTAATCCTAACCTCAGTGCACAGACGGTCAAAGCGTGGTTGCAACAGCTAGATGCAGATTTAAAACCTTTTGTTGAAGCCAGTGGTCGAGCATTTGAAACCATACGCGGTGTGATGCGTGCAATGACACAACGACTGAAAAATGCCCAAAGTGAAAAAGTTGAGTCGCTACCAAATAGCTTTAATTTACCGCTATCTTTATTGCTCAAGGAGATACAACAAGGCATCGATGGTTCTGTCGATCAGATCGAACCAACTGGTTCAGTGACCTTTGCAGACATGGGTAAAATCCGTCAAGTCCCATTTTCACTGGTGGTGTTGTTGAACATGGATAGTGGAAAATTCCCACGTCGTGATCAGAAAGTACCTTTTGATTTAATGGATGTGTTTAAGCCAGTATTGGGTGATCGCTCACGTTTGGAAGATGATAAAGGTGCATTTTTAGATGCCTTGTTATTTGCCCGAAAGTCCTTATGGATTTTCTATAATGGCTTTGATGTCAATGGAGGTGAAAGTCGTGAACCATCATCTGTCATTTATGAGTTTAGCCAATTCCTCGCTCGAATGATTCAACCCCAGCAGTTAGATCAGCCACATGATGCCATGTTGGATTTGGATGGCTTACGAATTCCAGAGCAACTCGAACCGCTCTATCATATCTATCCGTTGCAGCCATTTGACCCGACAGGATTTCAGCAGTCGAAAAACGTACGATATAAAGATCAATGGTTTGCTGTGGCGGAACATATTTTAAATCAGTCTGGACAACGCCAACCCTGGATTAACCTTGATTATCCAGTGCATGATACACAAGAAGTAAGGGTGTTAGATGGTCAGGAATGGATTAAAGATGTGGTATTCCCAGCTCGGGCATATTTGAAAACGCTTGGTGTGGCCAGTGTGTATACCGGTGATCAGTTACCACAGAAAGAGCCTTTATTACTTGACCGTTTACAGCAATACCATGTCCGTAACTTGTTGCAAAAGCATTATGTGCAGCCTGCATCTCGTGTCAATCAAGCTGAGGATCAGAACTCTACGACTCCAACTGAACCAGATATAGCATTATTCCAAGATGTACTGCCTGTAGGACATAGCCAAATAGCAACGTGGAAGCTCAGTTTGCAAGAGCAGACACAATTGTTAGCACGTTTAGATGGACGTTGTGTAACTGCGACCACTTTACAAAACTTACAGCTTGAACCGCATTTGATACTGAGCATCACCGTGCCTGAAGACCGTCAGAGTATGCATTGGTTAAGCTGTATGGCATCTGGGGCAAAGCCTAAACGTCAGACACAAACTTGGCTCGAATATCTTCTGTGGTTGAGCTATTTAGACTTAGGTGATGAGGGGGCTGCATATCGTCGTGAAGTGATTTGTAATGATAAAAGTATAGTTTGTTGTGGTTTAAGCTCCGCACAAGCCAAGCTACAGCTCAGTGAATGGCTGGCGATGTGGAAACATGCACAAAAACGTCCTGTGGTGCTGCCTGCTGCCTTAATTCGCCAAGAAAAATGCACTTGGGTAGAAAATGAAACAGGCCAACTCATGCCAGATAATTTTGCAAAGCTTCAAGAGGAATGGCTGAAAAATCATAGTTTTGGTGGTGTGGAGTTGGAGTCGAATGAAGCCAATAGCCACCATCGTGATTGGAGCTTTATTTTACAGCAACAAGCGGCAGATGAACTTCTGGCATTGTCCTGTCGTTATTATGCAGAACGTTTATATCATGTGATGGATACCGAGGCAGATGACGGCCTAAAAAAACTTAATGTCATCAAGCCTGAGGTCAAAAAATGAATATGCCACAGCAAACGATGAATATGTCCACCAACCCGATTGCAGACATGAGCTTTACAGGACTCCATTGGATAGAGGCTTCTGCGGGTACAGGGAAAACCTATACGCTATCCAGTCTGATGGTGCGGATTTTTCTCGATCGTTATATGCCGAATCAGGTCATTGCCACTACCTTTACACGTAAGGCTACAGCGGAACTCAAAGCGCGGGTACGACTGCGGATTGAAGAAACCCGTGACTTTATTTATAGCCTGTTGGCGACACCTCAAGATGAGTTGGCCGAACTTCAGCAGAGTTTGAATGACCCTTTGTATCAGCAGGTGTTGAAAGATCATGGGCATCATTTAGATTATGCCTACAATCGGCTGAACGTGGTCTTACAACAATATGAAGAACTCTTTGTCGGAACTTTAGACAGCTTTAGTCAAAAGTTATTACGTGAATTTGCCTTTGAAAGTGGTCGTATCGAACAGGTGCAAATCAGTGAAGATGAAGATCTACATATTGAACGTATTATTCATGATTTATTAAGAGATTGGATTCAGCAGCAGCCTGCGCATTTGATTGAATATTTGCTGTTGAATCATCAGTTGAAAGGCCCTGAATATTATCTGGGCGTGGTAAAGGAAAGTCTAAACTTCCCATCGGTGGATTTACGTGTCCCTGAATTACCCGAAAATGCTTTGGCACATTTTGAGGCGATGTGTCATCAGCTTGCGCAAATGCTGCCTGCTGCTCGTGTAGAACTTGCAGCGTGTTTTGATGCCGCAAGTCATTATAAGAACCTTGTCGACGCTCGACGTTTTAATAAAGGGGCATTCTTTGTCACCTTTAACACACGCATTCCCGAGTTTTTACAGCACTTTGAAGCTGCGGGTAGCCAAGGGGTATTGACTCAGTCTGACGTGTTACAACCGACAATGAAAGCCATTCGTTCATTGTTTTATGATCCGAATAAAACTGAATTCAAGCCACGTGTATTTAAAGACAAAGTCGTTGAAGAGCAGCCAGATGTCTCAAAAGAATTTTATCAACATGCTTTTGTGCAACAACTCCGAGCGGTGCTCAATGCTTATGAACATATCAATCAAGCAGAACAATTTCTAAACTTTTATTTGGCACAGGAAGTCAAAAAGCGTTTACCTCAAGTGTTGTCCCACGCTGGCGAAACCACCTTTTCACAACAAATTAGGACCTTATCGGAAGCCTTACAGCAAAGCTCAGCAGCAGGGAAAGACAGTTTTGCCGCTCATGTTTTGGCACGATATCCGCTGATTTTAGTCGATGAATTTCAAGACACCAACCAAGATCAAGATGACATGCTGTCTAGCATTTGGCGGGTCAAGGAGCGCTTACATCAGGGTTGTATGATTATGGTCGGCGACCCCAAACAGGCGATTTATGGGTTCCGTGGCGGTGACATGCTGACCTATCGTAAAGCGCGTCATGATATTCAAACTAAGGGTGGACGTTGTTATACCTTGAACAAAAACCATCGTTCAGTCAAAAATTTGGTTGAAGTGGTGGATGCCTTGTTTCATCGGCAAATGGATTTTGGTGAGCAAGTTGAATACACCCCAATTCAAGCAGGGGAGCGCGAGCATCCTCCGTTGATTGATCATGATCAAGTCAATCCACAACCGCTGCGTTGGTTGGCTTTGGATGAAACGCTAAATGAAGCTGAACAAGTAGCTTGGCAGATTCAGTCATTACTCAACCAAGCTCAGCAAGGACATTTATATTTTCAAGAAAACAATATCCAGCGAGCACTGACAGCAAACGATATTGCGGTCTTAGGGCAAAACCATTTCGACTTAGAGCAAGTGCAACAATGTTTATTGCAGCTGGGCGTTCCTTGTTATAAAGCCTCTCGGGACAGTGTCTATAAAAGTTCCGTCGCACAAGACGTAGCCGCTTTGCTGACCGCGATTTTGAATCCTTATCAAGAAGCCAAGGTGAAACGTGCGCTGCTGAGCCGTTTATTGGGTTTTGATCTGAAACAACTGGTCGCACTCGAACAGCAAGCAGATGGACTGAGCGAAATTGTCGAAAAACTTGAACAGATCCGACAAATTTGGAATGAGCAAGGATTCCGCAGCGCGTGGAATAGCTGCATGACGGTTTTTCAGGTGTGGACGCGTTTGGTGGCTGGGCAAAGTCGAGATAATGAACGCACAGTGGTGAATTTACGCCATATCGCAGAATTATTAAGTCAGCAAAGCGAACACTACACCGGTGCGCATAAGCTCTATCAATGGTTTATTCGCCAAATCAATTTAGGCATCAATAATGAAAGTACCCAAGAGCGAAAATTGACTGGGCAATTGGGGGTGCAATTGATGACGATCCATGCATCCAAAGGCTTAGAGTTTGGTTGTGTATTTTTATTGGGAGCAAATGCAGGCTTAAGTGAAAAAGGCAATTTGAATTTTTCCCTTAAAGACAATCAGCAAAAAAGCCTTGGGTTAGAACGTGTGATTGCTGTGAAGTCTTCGGACTTACCCGAAGATGATATTCAACAAAATGAAGCACGCAATGAAGCAGAGCACCATCGTTTGTGGTACGTGGCGTTGACCCGTGCCAGTTATCGTGTCTATGCCGTGCTGCGTCATCATGAGGTAGAAAAGAAACAAGTGGCAGAAGCGCGTTCAGGACTGACTTTTTGGCGTGGAAGCGCACCAGATCTGTTCCAACACGCAGATAGTGTGGATGCCGATGTCCTGCGTGCAGCACCACCGATTTTGACCCAGACTCAGGTTGAAACTGTTGTATTAGACGCGGAAGAAATTCCCAACAGCCATTTTTATCCACGGGAAACCACCAGCTTTACCGCGCTCACGCGCACGACGCATAAGGCACATATACAACGTGACCAACTGGCAGCGGTCATGACCGAGCCAGAAGACAGGGCTGCCGATGAAGTTGAACAAATTGAAATCATTGAAGCAGAAACTGCAGAGAAAATTAGTTGGATTAAACGGCACTTTCCAAAGGGAACCAAGCCCGGAAGTTTCTTGCACAAGTTGATGGAAAAAGTTCGATTTAGCACCCCAGAAGAGAAGTTGGCCAAAGCCATCGCAACGCGTTTTCATAGTGATGTTGAGTTTGATTCGCCGCAAATATTGCAAAATTTGATTAAACAGTTTGGGCAAACGGCGAACCCTGAACAAGACGAAGCTGAACTGATTGAAGAAATGCAGGAATGGTACAGTCAAATCATTCATACACCGTTGCATGATGGTTTTAGCCTGCATCAGTTAAACGATGGTGAATATCGTTCAGAAATGGACTTTCATTTAAGTATGGCAGATCGTGCATTGGCAATACGTAAAATACGCATGCTATTTGAAAGCCTAAATGAGCCAGATTTACGGATACAAGATTTGAATGATGTGTTTACAGCACGCTATCTGACGGGGTCGATTGACTTGGTATATTATGATGGTCAGCGTTATCACATTGCCGATTATAAAAGTAATTTCTTAGGCGATCAGACCGCACATTATAATCATGCCTATATTCGAGAAAGTATGAGTCATTCTAGTTACTGGTTGCAGGCGGCTTTATATTTGGTGGCCCTACATCGTTATTTGAAAGCCGTGATGAAAGACTATGACATGAAGCAGCATTTGGGTGGGGCGAGTTATTTGTATCTTCGCGGTATGGATGGACAGTCCGATCGTGGGGTATATCACTGGAAGCCGGCGGATACATTCATTCAAAACCTCGATGCAATATTGAGCGAAAAGGTTGTGGCTAAAACGTGAATAAGCACGAAAAAGATAAAAATATTCACGCTGAAACAATAGGTTGCATTGTGGATAAGTTTGAGGATAACTGTGTGGAAAATGATCAAAAAGCCTTGTCAGCACAGCCTTTGTACGCGGGACAAGAAAATACTGCAGAAACGCAGCTTTTAGTTCCCCAAAATACCCAAGAAAAAGCTGATTTAGATGCGGTTTTGCCGGATTGGATTGACTATTTAATCCAACACTATTTACCCAATCAGGCCAGTCATCCTGCTGCAAATCAGTTAATTCAACAATTGATGCAAGCCGTGGAAAAAGGCGATAGTTGTATTTTGGCCGAAGATGCAGAGATTCAATGTTTGGCTCAGATGGTTCAGCATGAGCATGCTGAAAAAACACCTGTTGCGCCTTTTATTTTTGATTCACAGCGACTTTATCTTTATCGCTATTGGGCACTAGAAAATGCTTTAGCCAAGCAAGTTGCACGTTTAAAACAGCAAACAGAGCAAAATCTCAATCAAACGCAGATGCTGAATATTGAAAAGGATTTACTGACCGATCCACATCAGATTCAAGCACTGCACATGGTGTGTCAGCACAATTTTAATATCATTACCGGTGGGCCTGGGACAGGTAAAACCTATACCTTGGCACGGATTATTGCCGTGTTGAATGAGCAAAATCCAAATATAAGAATTGCCATGGCAGCACCGACAGGAAAAGCGGCGCAGCGCATGGAAGAAGCCTTACAAGCAGCGTTTAAAGATCCTGCATTGCAGCATTATTCGATTATTCACAAACATTTGAAACCCGTGACTTTGCATCGTCTATTGGGATTAGGGACGCGCGCTATCCCGCGGTTTAATGAACGTCAACGCTTACCCTATGACGTCATTGTGGTCGATGAAGCCTCTATGTTGGACTTAAGTTTGGCGCAGATGCTATTCGCGGCAATCCCTCAGAACAGTAAGCTGATTCTATTGGGGGATGCAGAACAGTTGGCTTCGGTCGATGTAGGTGCAGTTTTGGCTAATCTTCAGGATGTGGATGCCTTACAAGCCCACCGCACCCATTTACAGACCAGCCGTCGCTTTGTACAGGGTGCAGCCATTGGTGAGTTTGCCCGTTTTATTCAACAACAAGAACAACAGCAAACAACCACAGAAGTTCTGGCGAAATTCGAACATCAGGTGGTATCTGCATCCGAACTTCAGCCGATTCAACTGACACCGAATATGAGCGATGTGATTCAGTTGCAATATCTCCCCGAAGCCACGAACAGTGCGGCACATTGGGCAAAATATTATGATCAACTGATGTATGGTTTTCAGCCCTATGTGGCATGGTTAAAACAATGGCCAGAGCAATCCGCTGAATATGCAGATTGGTTAGCCCAATTGATTCGTTATTTTGATGATTATCGAATTCTATCGGCCATTCGACATGGAAAATTAGGCTTACATGAGCTCAATCAGCAGATTGAACTTCGGGTCTTAAATGCCTTGGGTGTGTTGAAACAAGGGGATTGGTATGTTGGTCGTCCAGTTATGATGACCTATAACGATTATCAACTTGGACTATCAAATGGTGATATTGGGATTTGCTTAAAACGACCGATGACGGAAAAGTCGCAGTTTGAGGTTTATTTTCCCAGTTTGGATAAATGGGTTGTGGCAACACGGTTACCTAAAAGTATAGAAACTGCCTACGCATTGACCATACATAAGTCTCAAGGTTCTGAATTTACCCATACGGCGGTAGTTTTGGAAAATCATGCAACCGAAATGATGAGTAAAGAGCTGATTTATACCGCTATCACACGTGCAAAAAAAGTGGTGAGTTTACTTGTTGCAAAAGATGCATTGGCAAAAGCGCTTATAAAAAGAACAGCACGAGTTAGTGGTTTGTTAGAAAAAATTAACAATCACCTATCTTTGTAAAGCCTGGCAAAAATGTACCGTATTTTGTAAGAAATAGCTTACATTGATTCAGGAGATTTGCGCATAGAGCTTCTTATAGCTTTTTGAGAAGATGACTTCACAGAAAAAGAACTCAACACGGATGGTTGAGTAAAATCGCAAAAGTATAAGAATAACGTCAAAAGACAGCGAACTTACAGTGAAGTAAGGAAATAGGAAACTTACAGCCGCTAAGCCTTGTAGTTTTGGGAGAGACTACAAGGCTTTTTTATGTATAGAAAATAAGAAATGCCTATATGCTGTAACAGAAAAGAAATAGAGCTTAACCGATGTACGAAAAAGCTTACATATAGATACGAAAAATACGACTTTTATCTAACAGCCGTTGTGGCAAAATCTACCACATAAGGAAGTGCAAGTTAAAACATGGAATGTTTAACATAAGGACGCGGAAAAGCGCCACATAAAACAATAAATAATAAAACAATAACTAAAAAAGAAGAAACTACAGCGCAAAAAAGCCCGAGCCCAGCTCGGGCTTTTTTTTAATCATTCCAGTTTGAGTTTTGTATTCTAAACATCGAGTGGCAAAATGTATCAAAAAATCAGTTTAAAATTCATTCAATAATATGGAATTCAATGTGTTGAAAATATGCAGTTTTGTGTCGTATAGAGTGTCGAAGCATATAAAAAATTTATAATGGAATCGAGAGGAAAAATAAGGCGTTATTGTCATTAACATAACCTGACGAAGTCGGCTATCTCTTTTTGCAATTAATACGATTTTCCCTTAATATAATGCACTTGCTGTAGTGATGCACGGCAGTCAGCTGATTTATCGGTTGATTCGTATCAAAAGTTAACTTTATAAGCATCTCGGAGAAATCGAATGGCTTTAACAAACGCAGATCGCGCAGAGATCATTGCAAAATTCGCTCGCGCTGAAAACGACACTGGTTCACCAGAAGTTCAAGTAGCTCTTTTAACTGCTCAAATCAATGATTTACAAGGTCACTTCAAAGAGCACAAACACGACCACCATAGCCGTCGCGGTCTTATTCGTATGGTTAACCAACGTCGTAAGCTTCTTGACTACCTTAAAGGTAAAGACGCTACTCGTTACAGCGCATTGATTGCTGCTTTAGGCTTACGTCGTTAATTCGATTTAAACTTTTATTTTCGGACTATTGCATGCTAAGTGCCGTATTACTGAAAACTAAAGTCTATCCAACCTTGGTTGGATAATGGGGAAGGGGCGATGATTCGCTCCTTCTTTGTGTCTTAAATTAGTATTTTAAATTAATGTTTTTAATCTCTAGTGAGGTCGGCTTCTAAGCTTTGTCATTTATGTTACAGCGTTTGGGGCGTTGAATGAATGCCAAACCTTAGGGGTCTCCACTAGAATAAAATCAGGAAAAAATAAAACATGTCGATGTTTAATATTATTCGTAAAGAATTCCAATATGGTCAGCATCAAGTTGTCCTAGAAACAGGTCGTATTGCGCGTCAAGCGAATACTGTGATCATCACTATGGGTGGTGTACAAGTTCTTGTTGCTGTTGTTGCTCAGCCAACAGCGAAAGCAGGTCAAGACTTCTTCCCATTGACTGTTAACTACCAAGAAAAACAATATGCTGCAGGTCGTATTCCGGGTGGTTATGGTAAACGTGAAGGCCGTGCGTCTGAAGCTGAAACGCTTATTTCACGCTTAATTGACCGTCCAATTCGTCCATTGTTCCCAGAAGGTTACTACAACGAAATCCAAGTGACTGCGACTGTTATTTCTTCTGATAAGACAATGGAAGCTGACATTGCTGCAATGTTAGGTACTTCAGCTGCTCTTGCAATTGCGGGTACACCTTTCCGTGGTCCAATCGGTGGTGCACGCGTTGGTTTAATCAACGGTGAATACATCCTAAACCCGAACCACGAACAGCTAAAAGAATCTGACCTTGACCTTGTGGTTGCAGGTACAGAATCTGCGGTATTGATGGTTGAATCAGAAGCGAAAGAACTTTCTGAAGACCAAATGCTTGGCGCTGTATTGTTCGGTCATGACGAAATGCAAATCGCGATCCAAGCGATTAAAGAATTTGCTGCAGCTGCTGGTGCAACAGAGTCTACTTGGACTGCACCTGCGAAAAACGAAGACCTTCGTGCAAAATTAAAAGAAGCGTTTGAAGCGAAAATCTCTGAAGCATACACAATCGCGGTTAAACACGATCGTTATGCAGCACTTGATGCGCTTCAAGCTGAAGCTGTTGCTCAATTCGTTCCAGAAGATGACGTTGACGGTATCGCTGACGACTTAGCTGAATTATTCGAAGACCTTAAATACCGTACAGTACGTGACAACATCTTGTCAGGTAAGCCACGTATTGATGGCCGTGATACGAAAACAGTTCGTGCGCTTGACGTACAAGTTGGTGTATTAGACCGTGCTCACGGTTCTGCATTATTTACACGTGGTGAAACTCAGGCGTTGGTAACAACAACTTTGGGTAATACACGTGATGCGTTAATGGTGGATACATTAGCAGGTACGAAAACTGACAACTTCATGTTGCACTACAACTTCCCTGCATACTCTGTAGGTGAAACTGGTCGTGAATCTGGTCCTAAACGTCGTGAAATCGGTCATGGTCGTCTAGCGCGTCGTGGTGTACAAGCTGTTCTTCCTGCAGCTGACCGCTTCCCGTACGTGATTCGTATCGTATCTGATATTACTGAATCAAACGGTTCATCTTCAATGGCGTCTGTATGTGGTGCTTCTTTATCACTTATGGATGCTGGTGTGCCAATTAAAGCGCCAGTTGCTGGTATTGCGATGGGTCTTGTGAAAGAAGGCGAACGTTTCGCAGTGCTTTCTGACATCTTGGGTGATGAAGACCACCTTGGTGATATGGACTTTAAAGTAGCCGGTTCTGCAAACGGTATTACTGCACTTCAAATGGATATCAAAATCGAAGGTATCACTGAAGAAATCATGGAAGTTGCATTAAACCAAGCGTATGCAGGTCGTATGCACATCTTAAATGCAATGAACCAAGTGATTTCACGTGCTCGTCCTGAAATTTCAATGCATGCACCTACATTCCAAGTGATCAACATCAACCCTGATAAGATCCGTGACGTGATTGGTAAAGGCGGTGCAACAATCCGTCAAATCACTGAAGAAACCAAAGCGGCAATTGATATCGAAGACAACGGTACAGTACGCGTATTTGGTGAAACTAAAGCTGCTGCTTCTGCTGCTGTTGCGAAAATCCAAGCGCTTACTGCTGAAATCGAACCAGGTACAATCTACACTGGTAAAGTAATCCGTATCGTTGAATTTGGTGCGTTTGTAAACATCCTTCCAGGTACTGATGGCTTACTTCACATCTCTCAAATTTCAAACGAACGCATTGCGAACGTTTCAGACGTATTGTCTGAAGGTCAAGAGATCAAAGTACAAGTTGCCGATGTCGACAACCGTGGTCGTATCAAATTAACTATGAAAGACATCGAACAAGCTTAATAGTTTGCTGATTCACAGAGTTTCGGCTCTGTGAATGGATTCACAAAAGCCTTGAGTGTAGTCAGAGTATGAACTTTGACTTGCTCAAGGCTTTTTTTATGGCATCATGCAAAAAGTAAACACAATAATAAATGAGATATGCAAACCTATTATTTTTTTCAGCATCCAACAGCCGCGCATATCTATGTGCAAGACCAAGTGCAATGTGAGCATCATCCTGAACTTGAACCTGAGTTTATTTGGATTGATTGTACCCGTGAAGATGTCGTCAACCGCCCAGAGCAGTGGCAGAGTGATATTTTTCAGGCATCAGATTTACGGGTCAATGAATACCATCTGCGGGATATTTTAAATTTAGAGCATCCGTGTGCCTTTGACACACTCGATGATTATGATTTATTAATTTTTAGAAAAATGGTCACACCCGATGACCAAATTGTTGCAGGTGCAGAAGCTCTTGAAAAGCATGAGCGGGTCTTTGGTTTGGCGACCACCCCGATCAGTTTTTTGATCACGCCCCAAGTGCTGATCACGGTGCGCGAAAAAGGCAACAAAGCCATTGAAAGTTATATCCAACGGATTGAAACTTTAATTTCTCGTCCGATTGATGAACAAAATAAACCACGAAAATTAGCCATTACACCCTTAGATTTGGCATTGCGCTTACTGAATAATATGGTAGATGGTTACTTGGATTTACGTGTTCCTTTGACCCGCCGTGTCGAGTTTTGGCAGCGAGAATTGCTGCAAGGGCATCGGCGTTTTACCAAGTGGCATCAGTTGTTGCAGGAAAATATGGCCTTTCAGCAAGTGGAAAATTTGTGTGAAGAGCAAATTGAAGCTTTGCAAGAACTGCGTGATGAAGTTGTGGATAATTACCCACATTTGAAAGGCAAAAAGCGCAGTGAAAAGCAGGATATCATGCTGGTTCGGGTAGATGATTTAACCAGCCATATCGAACGCATTCAAAAACATACCACACGATTACGCAGTGCTGTGCAGGCCGCGATTGATCTGCATTTTTCAGCTGTCGCCAACCAAACCAATGAAAATATGCGGATTCTGGCGATTATTACGGCGATTTTCGCACCATTAACTTTATTAACCGGTATATACGGTATGAACTTTGAGTTTATTCCTGGACTTAAGTCACCAACCGGTTTTTGGATCATGCTCGGCATCATGCTGATGACCACGATTTTACTACTGTATTATTTTTATCGACGGCATTTGGTCGGGCGCGGTGAAAAAAGTGTGATTGATATGTTGGCACAGCAGCACGGCGATCAACACATGAATCTGTTTTGGTTTATGGATTATGAACCAATCAAACAGACGGTGAAGGGCACAGTCAAAGGTACGGTTAAAACCATGAAAGAAATTGAGAAGCTGACGAAACTCAAATAATTCGTGTCAGCTTCTCTGATGGGTGGGTTTAGTTGCTAATCATTACGAATCCATGTGGTACTACGTCCGAGTGCAGACACGCCAATATAGCCGCGCATGGTTAAACGTTTGCTATTCGCACTCAGCTTGGCTTTGCATTTTAAGCATACTTCAACCAAGGGTTTGTACGGCAATCGGCATATTGCAGTGAGTGTTCCACTATACGTCCCGTCGGCATTTTTAACGACGGTGACATCGCCGCGTGAATATCCTGTTTGGTCATCAATTGTTTTCCAAACACTGGTCATATCATTGGCATGCAACAGAGCGCTGAAACTGAGTAATGCTCCAAATAGCACATGATGTATTTGCATGATGAATCCTTTGTCATGATTTTATTGTTTTTTAAAAATCTGCAGTACAACGCGATTTGACCGATCCTTATGGTCTTAGTAATTCAATTGCGTAGCCTCGTGGGTTGTACTGCGAACGACATGCATCATGAAAAATCCCCTATACATGAATCGATATCTCAAGAGATATCATCATTTTCGTTACTTTTCAGCAAGCGATAAATTTCATCTTTTAGCTTTAATTTCTTACGCTTAATGGTCTCAATATCCGTGTTATGATGATTGACAGGATTTAATTCCAATTGAATAATTTCACGATCTAACTCATCATGTTCTTCAAAGATCCGTGCAAAATATGGATTTTCATCACGTAACTGAGAGACCAAATCACGGTACTCAGGAAACATGTTTTTGACTTTTTTATTGCAATCTCGTGTTTTCATGGTTGTCGATCACTTCCTCTACAAGACAAACTCTACAAGAAAAGAAAAACGCCCTGCGAGGCAGAGCGTTCATGATACATTTAATGTGAATGAAACTGTTGGTGTTTCACTTGGCGACGTAGTTGTTGAACTTCGTCAATTAAATCAAGCATCATAGCGACCGCAGTAAAACTGGCATCGAAATCTCGTTGAAGCCGATACGCACGCCGTGCGCGAGATATATCATCTCCAAAAAATTGATGAATTCTGTCTTCTGAACGGCTAGGCAGAATATCGTATTCGAGTAGTTGAAGAACCCATTCTGGACTTTGCCCACAGGCAGAGGCAAAGTGTTGTAGATCAAAACTACTTTTTTCGTCTACGATTTCAGTCTGTTTACATCCGTCACAGACAATTTCACGATAATGAATTGTTGTCATGGTGCTCTCCTTAAGACTGTCGTGGATTAAATGACGGAAAAGCTTGAGCAAAAGCCGCATATGCTTGTTGCTCTTGTTCGGTTTGTGCAGCTGGTATCTGTATATTTAAAATCAGGTAAAGGTGTCCGGGTGTTTTATTTGGTATCCCTTTGTCCTTTAATCGTAGCTGCTGACCAGTACGTGCATTTTTAGGAATTTGTAGTTCTAATGTTTTGCCATCAGGACTGGTAAATGCAATTTTTTGACCCAATGCGGCTTCCCATGGACTGATATTCAGTTGTTGGAAAATATCAACGCCTTCTACACGGGTTTGCTCGGTTTGTTTATACAAAATTTCAATGTATAAATCACCAGCGGCCCCACCGTTATAACCGGATTGCCCTTGGCCGGAGAGTCGAATTTGTTGACCTGATTTAATCCCTGCAGGAATTTTGACTTGCAGGGTTTTACGTTGGACTTCAGGCTCACCATGGGCGTTGAGGCTTGGAATCTGTAAGGTGATATTCTGCGTTGCACCATGAAAGGCAATATCTAAATCCACTTCTAAACTGGCGTGTTGGTCTTCACCACGGAAGCTCTTGGTTTGGCGGTTTGCACGTTGATACTGATAGTCACCGCCACCAAAGCCTTGCCCAAAACGACCAAACAAGTCTTCAAATCCACTAAAGTCCGCATGCTGACCATCAGTCGTCGATTGGCGATAAAACTGAGATTGGTCAAAACCACCTTGGTTGCCAGCATTAAACCCAGCAAATCCTTGAGGATGATCGAGTTCAAAATCGTATTGTTTTTTCTTTTCGGCATCACTTAAAGTGTCGTATGCAACATTAATCGCTTGCATACGCGTTTCAGCATCAGCCTCTTTACTGACGTCAGGGTGATATTTACGCGCCAATTTTCTATAGGCTTTTTTTATTTGATCAGCCGAAGCATCTCGGGCGATCCCTAAAGTTTGATAGTGATTGTCTGGCATACTCTCTGTATAAATATTGATCATGTTTTAATCAATATAGAAGGGTTCATCAAACTGTCATAGGGGCAAACAGCATCTTATTGTTTCAAAACATGACAATAAAAAAGCCTCACGAGGAGGCTTTTAAAAACACATTTAAAATTAATATTTTATCCAAGTGACACTACGACCAATCACTGATACACCAACATAACCACGTATAGTTAAATGTTTTCCTGAAGCACTAAGTCTTGCTTTGCCTTTATAGATTTTTCCACCAATCGGGTCCAGAACTTTACCGTTTTGGAATTCACGTGGATTTTTTGGATCTTGTTTAAAGTCCCAAATAAATGGCAAGCCGATAAAAGGTTTATTTTTCAATTCACCTGGGCAGTTCGAGCAGACGCCCATTTTTTCAGTGCCAGGGACATTGCGTGTGGTGACAATGATGCCTTCATAGCTTCCATCGGCTTTTTTGCGAATTTCAACGTCTGCACGTGAATATCCTGTGCGGTCATCGACGGTTTTCCACTTACCCACTAGCGGATCGGTTTCCGCAGCGATTGACAATCCTGACAAAGTGCTAAGTACTATTCCGGCAAATAATTGTTGATATATTTTTTTCATTTCATCCCCTGAAAATTCAGAATTGTGTTTTTAGAGTAAGTTACCTAATTTATATATAAAGTCCTACAAAATCAATGTGATAGTTTGTGATGTATTTGGCAGAATTTTTTAAAACACTGCTTTAATATGGAGTTTTTACTCTAATTTTTAAGTTAAAAAAGGCCTTTAATGATTTAAAGGCCTCGTGCTTAGTTTTTGACCCAAGTGACATTGCGTCCAATTGCAGAGCCTTCAGTACGACCATTGATGATCAAATGCTTGCCATTATTCATCAAACGAGCGCGTGCATTGTAGTGCTTGCCTGATTTGGGATCGAGCATCACTCCACCCACAAATTCATTGGGCTTTTCTGGATCAGCGCTTAAGCCGCTTAAAGTGGTTAAACCGACCATGGGTTTATTTTTCTGAGCACCGGTGCATTGCGTGCATGTCGAAACATTTGCTGTTCCGGGTACGCTTCGGCTTTGGATAATGGTGGCTGAATACACGTCATGCTTATCTTTGCGAATCACCACATCGGCAAGGGAATATCCTGTTCGATCATCAATGGTTTTCCATGTCCCCACTAAGGGGTCAATCGCCGCAAAAGCAGAGGATAAACTGCAGATGGAGAACATGCCGAACAGGATAGAAGGGAGGCATTTAACAGCCATATAATTACCCACATTACACAAAAAGCGGATGCCTAAAACTTAAAGGCATAAAAATATTATGGGTTTAATGTAGCCTGAAATAATATGAATATTCTAGTGATTTTGTAAGAATTGGTATTTATATTTTGAGCCAAAACATGAACGTGTTGGCGCTAAATGAGGTTTATGCTGAACGTCTACGCACTAGTAAAATAGTCGGAATTCATCTCAAAGTAGATTGTTATCGGCATGATGAACTCGTCTGGAGTTGAGTTCATCATGCTAATGAAAGCCGAAATGCTGCTTTAGTTGACGCGGATCCAAGATACCGTCCGGCCGAGAAGCGTGGTCCCGACATAACCTCGAAGTGTCAGGACATTGCCGCGCGCATTCAATTGCCCTTTACCTTGATAAGTACTGCCTGAAAGTGGGTCGATCACCTTGCCATCGGTGTACGCATTCTCTTTTGCATTATGTTTAAAGCCAGAGAATATCGGTAAACCAATTAAGGGTGCATTTTTGAGTTTACCTTCGCATTTTTCACAAATCGTGGTGACAGGGCGGTTGGGGATGGCATGTACTTTGGTGATTTTACCGCTATAGCTACCGTCTTTTAATTTGGTGATTTGGACTTCTGCACGGGCATAGCCTGTTTTGTCATCTATGGTTTTCCATGTCCCGACGAGGTCTGCTGCATGTGCTGTTATTGGGCCAAAGCAGAACATGGCTAAAAGAATAGCGAGTATTTTGAGTTTCATATTTTATCCAGTTTTTTTTACATTATTTTTCTATTAAAAATAAAGCTCTGTTGATTTTTTTGACTTTATTTCTGGCGCGATTCTACTCGAAAAAAAATTGATCGCAAATACAGCTGATCATCTTGAGGTTATAAAGTTTGCAACCATTTGACTAAGCGCAAGAAAGTAACTGTTCTAAATTTAATCGGAATAATAAAAAAGCACCCCGAAGAATGCTTAGATTTAGGCTTTTAATCATGCAATGATTTAGCTAAGGTGTTGACCAAAAAGGGATAAAGCTTCTTCTGCAGTAAAGGTATATTTTGTATTACAGAATTGGCAGTCCATTTCAATTGGGTTTTGAAACTCTAAGGTTTCACGAACTGCAGCAACACCAATTTGTTCAAGTGCTGTTGCACAGCGTTCTTTTGAACACGTGCAGCCAAATTTTAAGGCTTCAGTTTCAGGAAGACGAACTTCTTCTTCGTTATATAAACGATATAAGATTTCATTTGCGGATAAAGACGTTAACTCTTCTGCTTTTAATGTCTCAGTCAGCATGGTTAAACGTGGCCATAGGTCTTCATCGACACGGCGTTGTTCTTCTTCGTTGTTACGTGGTAATAATTGAATCAGTAAACCACCTGAACGGCTGTTGCTGCTTGCTAAGACGATACGTGTTGGGATCTGTGCAGATAGATCATAATATTGCATCAAGCAACCCGCTAATGTCGGTTTGTCTAAAGGTACAATCCCTTGATAACGCTCACCAAATTCAGGCTCGATATTAATGAAAAGTACTGGGTTTACCAAGGCTTTCAGTACTGTGCTGCTGTCTTCAGCAGCTTGAAAGTGCGGGTCTTCTTCATAATCGGCAAGTGCGCGAACTTCACCGAGATGATTACATTCCGCCATTGCCCATTTAAATGTGCCTGCAGCCTGAATTTGTAAGCTAATACGACCTTTAATTTTTAAGGTACTGGCCAACAAGGCAGTCGCGCTGAGCATTTCACCCAAGAGAATTTGTACAGCAGGTGCATAGTCACGCTGTGCAAGAATCGTTTGTAGGGCTTCTTCAAGATGAACCACTTCTCCACGAACAGGGCTATCTTCAATAAAAAAGCGTTGGCGTAAATCTGACATAAAATTCTCCATAACCCTGCTTTAATGGTGACGATATTGTAAAACACAAGTCATTCATTATCATCTCTTGTGACATCAATACGATGACGTTGTAAGCTTCGTTGTAAATCAACACCTGTAGGTTTTTCACGGGCTTGCGCATCGCTTTCAAACAAATGTTCCAGTTCAGCTAAAGCGTTACGATGCGTTTCATAAATCTTTTGTTCATCGGTATAGATTTGCTGCTGTTGAGTCAGCAGTTTTTCATCATAATCACGGAACAATTCGATACTTTTATAGGCATCTTCATCGCTGATGCCTAAGTCGCACAGCATGTGATAGGCCATTCCTAAAGAGGATAAATAGGTTTCACGCCAAATATGCTCAATTCCTAAATCACGCAGCAAATGTACCTGATGACGGTCACGCGCGCGAACCAATAATTTTAGCTGAGGGTAATTCAGTCGAATATGACGCGCCACATTCATTGAGTCTTCAATATCATCTATGGCAAGGACGAACACTTTGGCATGTTCAATGCCCGCAGCGCGTAAAATATCTGGTTGTGTGGCATCGCCATAATACAGATGACCACCATAATTACGTACGAAATCGACTTTGTCTAAGTTGCTATCAATGGCGGTAAAAGACAAATGCTGTAAATGCGCCACACGAGCAATGATTTGTCCGAAACGTCCAAAGCCCGCAATAATCACAGGATTATGTTCATCCGGAATGTCGTCATATTCGGGAATGGTTTTTGGATTAAAACGTGGCAAAATTTGTGATTGTATTAACCAATACAACATAGGGGTCAACACCATCGACAAGGTGACGATGAGGGTTAATGGCTCCAAAATGGCTTGCTGTACGACATTTTCACTTTTCGCCACACTAAAGACCACAAAGGCAAATTCACCGCCTTGAGCCAAACAGGTCGCCAGTAAAATACTGTTGCGCCATGAATTTTTGAGATAACGCGCAATCGCGGTAACTGACGCCATTTTGATGAGCATCAGTGCCAACGCACCACCGATAATGAACCATGGCATTTCAACAAATAATGACAGTTCCGTGGTCATGCCTACGGTCATAAAGAACAGACCAAGTAAAAGCCCTTTAAACGGAGCAATACTGGCTTCGAGTTCATGGCGGAATTCCGAGTCTGCCAATAGTACGCCAGTCAAAAATGCTCCGAGTGTGGTACTGATGCCAAGTACATCCATCAACACCACGACACCCAGCACTATAAATAAACCGACAGCGGTGATCAGTTCATGCGCACCACTTTTCGCGACGAAGCGGAAAAAAGGCCGCATTAAGTATCGACTAAATAAAAATAAGCCTGAAAAAGTCGCAATGATGGCAGCGAAATAGGCGATTCCGTGATGTGATGATTCTGTCCCTGCGAGCAGGGGAATGACTGCAATCAGGGGAATTGCGGCCATATCTTGAAACAGCAAAATCGAAAAGGATTGCTGCCCATAGGTGGTGTTCAATTGCTGCTTCTCACTCAGCATCTGCAAGACAAAGGCAGTAGAAGAAAGAGCGAGAGCGAAACCGATAACGATACTGGCTGCAATGCCTTGTTGTAATGCAAAAAAACTGCCTAGCGCTAAAACAAGACCGGTCAGACCGACTTGTAAACTCCCCATGCCGAAAATAGAACTACGCATACTCCATAGACGCTGTGGACGGAGTTCGAGGCCGATCAGGAACATCAGTAAGATCACGCCAAACTCAGCGAGATCTTGGATCGCTTGGGGATCACTGGCAATGTTAAAGACATCGGGGCCGAGCAAAATACCGGTGAACAGATATCCCAATACCGTTGCAATACCAAAGCGCTTGAGCAAAGGGACAAGCAATAAGGATGCGCCAAGGAAAATTGTGATCTGTAACAGTAGTGACATTTACTCGTCCTAGAGTTGTATTTTTGGTCGAAAGTTGCAATTCAGTATGACTGATTTTTCAGACTGAATTGTACGCGTTTAACTGAGTTCCTGTGGGTCTATATCGAGGCTCAATTTCATATTTGATGGCTTGTTATGCAAGATGTTTTGCCACCAATAACGCAGATAATAATGTAAGCGCGCACGATTTGTAGACAGTAAAACCATGTGGGATTGATAACGTCCTGCTTTGCGCTCCATCGGGGCAGGAATCGGCCCCCAAATGTCAATAATTCCAGCAGCGTCCTGACGTAGCAATTGTGCATGTTGCTGTAAAAATTCAGTATTGAGTTCTTGGTTTTTTGACTCACAGCGTACCAATGCGGCATAGCGAAACGGTGGCATTTGTGCCATTTCCCGTTCTTTCATGGTTTCTTTGGCAAATTTTCGATAGTTCTCATTGACCAAAATATTCAAAAGTGGATGGTCGGGTCTTAGGGTTTGTAAAAACACATCGCCTTTACGTTCGCCACGGCCGGCACGCCCTGTGACTTGCACAATGAGTTGAGCGGTACGTTCGATGGCACGGAAGTCCACACTCAGCAGACCTGAATCGATATCTAAAATCGCCACCAAGGTGACGTAAGGGAAATGATGACCTTTGGCCAGCATTTGTGTACCAAGTAAAATAGCAGGCTCACTTTTTTGAATTTTTTCATAAATCTTTTGCCAACTACCAACGCGGCTGGTCGAGTCACGATCCACTCGAATGATGTCATGTTCAGGAAACAACTCATTTAAACTTTCTTCAACTTTGGCTGTGCCCATCCCAATAGATTTGAGCTCCTGATGATTACACTGTGGACAGTGATCTGGCATACGGTGAATGGTGCCGCAGTGATGACAATGTAAATGTTGATAAGGTGTGCGGTGTACAGTGAAATTGGCATCACAGTGTGGACATTTGGCCTGCCATGCACAACTTTCACAAATCAGTACAGGTGCATAACCGCGGCGGTTTAAAAACACCAATACTTGCTCTTTTTTTTCTAGCCGTTTACGGATTTCACCAATTAATAATTGGCTGATTCCATGCTGCTTCTGTGCCACTTTCAGATCAAGGATGTGCATTTTCGGCATGACCGCGGTGCCTGCGCGTTGGTTTAGTTCCAAAATTGTCATCTTGCCTTGTTTGGCAAGGGCATAGCATTCAATGCTAGGCGTGGCAGAACCTAAAATTACGGGGCATTGT
Organism: Acinetobacter sp. YH12045; assembly: GCF_013419925.1. Classification (NCBI taxonomy): domain Bacteria; kingdom Pseudomonadati; phylum Pseudomonadota; class Gammaproteobacteria; order Moraxellales; family Moraxellaceae; genus Acinetobacter; species Acinetobacter sp. YH12045. The sequence goes on from NZ_VOZE01000004.1 coordinate 297,682, forward strand.
TCCAGATGCCCACGGTAAAGTGCGACATCCCGAGCGTGATAGCGAAAGCCTTCTTGTTGTTTAAAGGACAGATCATGCTCTTCATCAATCACAATTAAACCTAGATTAGGCAGTGGCGTATAAATCGCAGAACGCGTGCCTAAGATAATTGACGCCTTACCTGTTTGCGCAGCTTGCCAAGCTTGCATACGTTTTGAATCGTTCAAACCCGAATGTAGTAGAGCAATATTGCAATGAAAACGTGATTGGAAACGGCTAATGGTCTGTGGGGTAAGTCCAATTTCAGGCACTAAAACCAAGACCTGTTTGCCTTGCTTTAGAATCTCTTGCATGATTTGTAAATAGACTTCAGTTTTACCACTGCCAGTTAAGCCATCGAGCAGGAAGGCCTGATATTTTTTACGTGCGTTTAATACGCTATCGATCGCTTTTTTTTGGTCAGGGTTTGCCGTAAGTGGCATTTGCGCCATGCTCATCGGCATCGGGCTAAAGTCTTGTTCTGCTAAAACACATTCGCAGATGCCTTTTTTCTCTAAGGCTTTGAGTGTTGCTGTTTCCACACCTGATAAATTTAAAAGATTTTCACCTGTGCCTGTGGGATGTAATTTTAGTATTTTATACGCTTCTTGTTGACGCTCTGAACGTTTAATTTTGGCTTCAGCATTATGGTCGATCAAATTCCATGTCCGTGCCAATAAATTATAGGGTTTCCCTTGGCGTAACAGCGTTGGAAGGGCACTTTGCATCACTTCACCAATCGGAAATTGGTAATACTGTGCAGACCATGTCAATAAATTTAAAACTTTCTCATCTAAAATGGCGCGATCATCAAGAAGTTCGGTAATGGCCTTGAGTTTAAAGCTTGAATCGAGTGGTGCATCGGGAGCAATTTTTTCCACGATGATACCGGTCAAATTTTGCCGACCAAAAGATACAGCAACACGAGCACCTACTTCAGCTTGTTGGTATTGCTCTTGGCTTAAGCTGTAATCGAAGCAGTCGTATAAATATACCGGAACGGCGACTCGAACGCGGTAAATAGGTGTTGCAATGCTCGCTGAATTTGCCATAAAACGTGGATAAGTTCCTGATTAAATTTCGTCGTGATCGTAAAGGAGTTGTGTTAGAGTGAGCTCATATTTTATATCTAAGAATATGAATGATTTTGATGGTCAGACGCAACTGCGCTGATAGAAATTTTGGAAAATTAGAGCATTACAATGCCTGCATATCAGTTTACTGCCATAGACGCTTCAGGGAAGCAGCAGAAGGGTGTACTTGAGGGTGATTCTGCGCGTCAAATTCGTCAACAGCTCAGAGATCAGTCACTCATTCCAGTTGCTGTCGATCCGATAGAGCAAAAAGACAAACACGCGCAGCAGCGCTGGTTTCAAAAAGGGTTGAATGCCTATGACTTGGCTTTATTGACTCGCCAACTTTCAGTTTTGGTTGCCGCTGCAATTCCATTAGAAGAAGCGATTCGTGCTGTGGGAAAACAAAATGAAAAAGCCCATGTGCAAAACCTGTTGATGTCGGTGCGTTCTAAAGTTTTGGAAGGGCATTCTTTAGCCAACGCACTACAACAAGCGGGACGCTTTCCTGAACTGTATATTGCCACGATTGCAGCAGGTGAGCGTTCAGGTCATCTCGATCTTATTCTCGACCAACTTGCCGATTACACCGAAAACCGCTTTGCCATGCAAAAAAAAGTGCAGGGTGCGATGATTTATCCCATCATCCTGATGTTAATGTCTTTCGGTATTGTGATGGGACTCATGACCTATGTGGTCCCAGATATTGTCAAAACCTTTGACCAAAGCAAAGATGCCTTGCCGTGGATAACGATCGCTTTAATGAAAGCCAGTGATTTTATTCGAATGGCCTGGCCATTTTTATTGGTCGGTAGCGTAGTCTCGATTTTTCTCTTGGTTCGATTCCTCAGAACAGCGGCGGGACATTATGCCTTTGACCGATTGACCTTGAAATTACCGTTATTTTCCAAACTGTCTAAAGGCATTAATGCCGCTCGTTTTGCCAGTACCTTGTCGATTTTAACCAAGTCTGGCGTGCCATTGGTCGATGCTTTAAAAATTGGCGCAGCGGTCAGTAATAATTGGGTGATTCGAGATTCGGTCAACCTTGCGGCAGAGAAAGTAACAGAAGGTGGTAATTTAGCAACACAGCTTGAGCGAAGTGGTTATTTCCCACCGATGATGGTACAAATGATCAAAAGTGGTGAAAGTTCAGGCGAATTGGATCGGATGCTAGAACGTGCGTCGACGATGCAAGACCGTGAAGTGACGACCTTAATTTCAACTTTATTGGCGTTGCTTGAACCGCTGATGTTGGTATTTATGGCGAGCATTGTACTGGTGATCGTGATTGCTGTGATGCTGCCAATCGTGAATATGAATAATATGATTTAAGACATTCGAACAATGATGTGAACAGAGATTTGTAACATGCAAGTGAAGACAAAAAATATGAAGCAACAAGGTTTTACTTTAATTGAAGTGATGGTGGTCATTGTCATTTTAGGTGTTTTGGCAGCGCTGATTGTACCGAACGTGATGGGCCGTGGTGAAAAAGCCAAAGTTGATACCACAGCGATTACTTTAAAAAGTGTCGCTGGCTCATTAGATCAATACAAAATGGACAATGGTAAATTCCCTTCAATGCAAGACGGTGGATTAAATGCTTTGGTCACTAAACCTGAGTCTGCTAAAAACTGGTTGCCGGGTGGCTATATCAAAGGTGGCTATCCAAAAGACAGTTGGGACAATGACATCCAATATGTGATTCCAGGTTCTGAAGGCCGTCCTTATGATCTTTATTCATTTGGTGCGGATGGTCAGTCTGGCGGTGAAGAAAATGATGCCGATATTTACTATAAACACTAACTGAGAATAATTTTAAATTCAGTTTTAATGGAATTAATCACTTCACTTAATAGGATGTTTCAATATTGAGTGAAGTGATAATAAATCTTAATTATAAAATTAATATTAAGTTATTGAATTTACTTTAAATTGCATAATATAAAATATGTGATATTTATAATAAGAATTATTCCTAATTTTATTGATTACAATAATCGCAAAATATGAATAAATATAGGCTTTTCATTTAAATAAAACCGCGCATAATATCTTTTATGGTATTTTTTTAGCCATGGAGGATAGTATGAAAGCATTATTATTAACGGATGAAATTAACCAATTTCATTGGTCTATGCTGAAATCTGTTCTTTTGATTTTAAGTATTCTGCCGATCAGTCAAGGCATTGTGTATTTATGGCAAAGCACTGAGGGCAGTAGCCAAATTATGGTGGGCTTCTTTGCCATGAGCTTAATGAGTTCATTACTGGCTTTAAGTTTTTGGTCTGCATTAAAAGCGACTGTGGCAAATTTAAAACAAGAACATGTATCTGCCATCGAACAAATGGTTGTTCGTCTTTATCGATATATTCCAATGGTATCTTTAGCTGCCATGCTTTCCTATTTAGTTACGCAGTTATAACCCCAAAATTAACCTTCAAAACTGGAGCTTGTTCCAGTTTTTTTATGTCTCGTGTTAATGAACAGTTCGTAGCGTACATCAGTGCATACTTCTACATGGTACGCGCTCTAACATAACCTTGCTTTGTCCGTTTTGACGCATCGAATGTCTGTTTCACATATGGTCATCCTGAATGAAATTTTTATAATCTTTAAATATCAGATCTTAGATAGTTAGATAGTTAGATGAAGTACAACAAAGAAAAGAAAGAGGGAAAAATGCAACAGATCGATTGGCAAGATTTTTTGAAAGTTGAATTACGTGTAGGGAAAATTGTGCAGGCTGAAGTCTTTGAGCAAGCACGTAAACCCGCGTACATTCTTCATGTGGATTTTGGAGAGGAACTGGGCATTAAAAAATCCAGTGCGCAAATTACACAGCTGTATCAGCCTGAAAATCTATTGGGAAAATTGGTCGTTGCCGTCGTGAATTTTCCAAAAAAACAAATTGGTCCAATCCAGTCAGAGTGTTTAGTCACAGGTTTTCATAATGCAGAGGGGCATGTTGCTCTTTGTGTGCCTGATGCAGAGATTCCCCTAGGCACCAAGTTACTTTGAAAAAGTAGGGTGAACTGGCACCCTGAAAGTTTATCAATAAAAAACCGAGCCAAAGCTCGGTTTTCTTGATCTTTTGTAGCGGAATCAACGGCGTGATTTAAAAGAAATATCAACTTTACGCGGGCGATAAATCCAACCGAGAACCAATAACAAGAATGAGAAAATCAACACAGGCCAATCACTTAAGCGTGTGTAAAGTGTCTCGCCTTGCATGGCAGGTAAATCACCACGAAGTACCGCATCTTTATCCATCGGTGCTTGTTTCACAATGTGACCATTATGATCAATAAAGGCGGTAATGCCAGTATTGGTTGCACGGATAAACCAACGGCCATTTTCTTTGGCACGCATTTGAACCATTTGTAGGTGCTGATGTGGGCTCGCTGTTCCAGTAAACCAAGCGTCATTGGAAATAGTCACTAGGTAGTCACTTTGACTGGCATTACGGCGCGTTAAGTTGGGATAAGCCACTTCATAGCAAATCGCTGCACCTAAATCATGACCTTTAACATTCAAAGGCTTTTGGTTGTTTGCGCCACGTGAAAAGCCACTCATCGACGGGTCATTTTGTAGGGCAGGTAGTACCCAACTTAACATCCCTGAAAGCGGAATGTATTCACCAAAGGGGACTAGACGTTGCTTCTTGTATAGACCAGAAGATTCATCACCAGTTGCCATGATGGTGTTGTAATACATAGGGTGTTGGTTTTGCTGTGATTCCGCTAAATCCCAATAGGGAATACCTGTCACCCAAGCCGTCCCTGTTTTATTGGCTTGGACTTTCATCGCATCCAGAAACGGCTCAATATCGGTTTGGAACATAGGAATGGAGGATTCCGGCCAAACAATGACATCACGCCCCCATTCGGTCCGACTTAATGACGCATATTTCATTAAGGTTTGAGCTTGGTATTCTGTTAACCATTTTAAATCTTGTGGAATATTGCCTTGAATTAAGGAAACACTCAGCGGTTTTTCATTTTTAGGCTGAACAAATTGCAGTTGCGCTGCACCCCAGGCGCCGAGCAAAACAAGGGCAGAGGGAACAATCCAAAAGATGCGTTTACGCAGGATTTCAACTAAGGCACAGGCCAATACAATGACCGCAAAAGACACCCCAAAGATCCCGAATAGTGGAGCATAGCCATCGAGGAATCGTTCAGTAAAGGCATAACCTGCAAACAGCCATGGAAAACCGGTAAAGACCCAAGTTTTACTCCACTCGAAAAATACCCATAGTGGCGCAAAGGTCAGTGGTGTTTCTGGAAAGAAGCGGCGGTAGAGCCAACTCTGAACTGCGGTAAACAGTCCCATCACAATCGCCATAATGGCAATCATCAAAACACTGAGTGCTGAATTGGTATCACCATAGACATGGATCGAGGTATACAGCCAAAAAGCCCCAACAAACCATAAGCCAAAGCCATAAGCTAGACCAATGAAAAACGATTGTTTAGGGGTACGTTGACTTAAGCAGGCATATAGCAGGGCTGGAGATAAAATAGCCAACCACCAATAATGATAAGGTGCCAGCGACAAGCTGAATATGGCACCTGAAAATAATGCAATCAGCAAAGGATAGATGAAAGGTAGCTGTTTTTTTTGTTGTGAGTGGTTTAGCAGCTTATCAAAGTAGGTTCTCATTTACGGACAGCTCGGATCAGATGAATGGTACGTGCATCTGCCTCCAAAATGGTAAACTCCCAGTTTTCAAGTTCAATCACTTGACCTTGTAAATCACTGACCAAGCCCATTTCTTGTAGCAGTAAGCCGCCCACAGTTTCTACTTCATCATCTGAAAAATCAGCATCTAAAAGATTGTTAAAGTGTTCAATTGGTGTAAGTGCTTGAACCAACCATGTATTTGCACTTAGTGGATCTTCATCTGGAATGATAAATTGAGCTTCTTCATCGACTTTGTCGTGTTCGTCTTCAATTTCACCTACAATTTCTTCAAGAATATCTTCTAAAGTCACTAAACCTGAAGTTGTACCATATTCATCAATCACTACAGCGATATGGGTTTGGGTATTTTTTAACATACGTAAAACTTGGTCAGAACGCGCGCTCTCGGGTACAAATAAGGGTTGACGCATTAATGCACGAATATCGACTTTGGTGGTCGGTTCTGTCAAAAATGGCAACAAATCTTTGGCCAACAAAATACCGACAACATTGTCTGGCTGGTCTGAGGAAAAGACTGGGAAACGTGAGTGTGCAGATTCAACAAGTACATGCAAAATATCTAATAGCTCATCATCTTCTTGCAAGCTGATCATCGCAGTACGGGGGGTCATGACCTCGCGGATTTTAGTTGCAGGTAAGTCGAGTACCCCTTCGAGCATGGCAACTGTATCAGGTTCTAAGAAGCGACGTGAATCTTGTACCAATTTCAACAGTTCGTCACGGGTTTCTGGTGCAGTGCCCAGCCATTTACGTAAGCCGCGCATGCCCCACGACGGGCCGGATTCCTCTTGCATGATCTTTCCTAAAGACTCTTAATATCTAATAAATGATGATTTTATCATACCGTAGAAAATACAGTTGTCTATTGTTAATGTTGATCTAGATGATGAGCGATCAAGTCATTTTAAGACGCTATCGTTTGCATTTTTCAAGCTAACATTCGGTCGTCAGGATTATGCTAAAATAGCCCTAGATTTTAATACTGAGTTTTCTAATGTCTGAGCCTTCTGTGCCCCCATCAATTCAATTAAACACCCGTGGCTTACGTTGCCCTGAGCCTGTGATGATGTTGCATCAAGCCATTCGTAAATCAAAATCGGGTGATATTGTTGAGGTTTTTGCAACAGATAATTCGACCTCTTGGGATATTCCGAAATTTTGTATGCATTTAGGTCATGAGCTTTTGCTTCAAGAAGAACGTCTTGATGAAAATGGAAATAAAGAATTCCATTATTTGGTTCAGAAAGGTTAATTTAAGAGATTGTAAAAAATAATAATTATTAAGATGTTACATTTTTATTAATAAAATAGGCTGGTCAAGTCTGATGGCTAGCCTATATCATTCGCAGCATAATTATACAAAGTTTAAAAAACAGACTTTTAAAATGTTAAATTCGATTGCTCTTATACTTGAAAAATTAGGCTTATCTGCCCAAAAACGTGCCATTCATGTGCAATTTTCCAACCCTGCGTTGAATGATGAGCTTTTTATTCAACGTATTGATGGGGAGCATGTCTTAAACCAAGGCCTGCAAGCGACTTTGATTTGCCTATCTACCAATGCCCTTATTCCACTAAAACAATTTATTGGCGCACAAGTTGCCGTTGATCAAGTGACCGATCAGGGCGAACTCTTCCGCACCACCGGTATCATCACCGAAGCCACCCAAGGGCAGAGTGACGGTTCACTCACGCTGTATAAACTCACTTTAGAAGATGCAACATCGCTGTGGCATAAGCGCCGCAACAGCCGTGTGTTTATGAACAAATCTGTTCGCGATGTCAGTGAAACTCTCTTTAAAGAATGGCAAAGCAAAAGCCCACTCTTTGCATCCAGTCTAATGCTTGATTTAAGCGGTTTAAGTCAGAACTATGATGTCCGACCTTTCATCATGCAGTCGAATGAAAGCGATTATGACTTTTTAACGCGACTTTGGCGCAGTGAAGGCATCAACTGGCTCATTGATGAAGCACAGCTGAAAGTGCCGCATTCCTCAGCCCAAATTGAAAAACAAAAACTCCGCCTGATTGATGACAATAGCCAATATCAAGCACTCAGCTGTCGTAGCATCCGCTTTCATCGCTCTAGCGCCACAGAAAAACAAGACAGCATCACCAGCTTGATTGGTGAACGTAGCATTCAGCCGACAGCGGTACACGTACAGCGCTGGCAAGCCGATGGTCTCAGCCAAGAAGAAGGTGCAGGTTCAGTTCAAAGCAAACATCAGCATAGCCAAAGCCAAGACAATGCCAGTTTAAGTTTGGAACAAGCATGGCATGTCAGCCCTGCATGGATGCAAGACTTAAAAGGCGAAGACCAAGCTACGGCTTCATCAAACAGTCAGATTGAAAAACTGAATCAAAACCTCACGCGCTATCATGAGCTGCAATCTAAAAAATTCAATGCGCAATCGACTGTGCGTGATACACAAGTGGGTTATTGGTTTGAATTGAATGAACACCCAGAAATCGATCAACACAGTGGTGCAGATAAACAATTTTTAATCACTGAAAAGAAATTCTATAACCAAAATAACTTACCCAAAGACCTCACCGAACAAGTCAATCAACTGATTGAGCAGAGCCAGTGGAACATTAAACCGATCCATGAACAGGCCGAGCGTCAGGCTAATCAGCTCACATTACAACGCCGCAATATTTCGACCGTTCCTGCATATAATC